>JBBSDS010000322.1:0-6007 GCA_038240495.1 Chthoniobacterales bacterium
AATCTGACATACTGCCGGAGCTTGCTTTGATGAAGCGCGGTGCTAACTCCTTGGGCCATGAGCGAACAACCTGTTGTTGCGGCCAAGGCGCCAGCGAAAGTCACCCTCGAAGCGGGGAAAGATTATTGGTTCTGCACCTGCGGACGGTCCGCCAATCAGCCTTTCTGCGATGGCTCGCACAAGGGCACCGCATTCGGCCCGAAAAAGTTTACCGCCGAAAAGAGCGGCGACGCGTGGCTTTGCCAATGCAAGCACACGGCGAATGCGCCCTTCTGCGACGGTTCGCACAAGTCGCTGAGCGCCTGAACGACATTTCGTAGAGGGGGTTAAGTAAAACCCATCCCGCGTGTCATCCTTCGACTCCGTTCCGGTCGCTGAGGCTCCCTCCACTCCGCTCAGGATGACACCCGAGTTCGGTATTTCAGTCCATCCTATTAGCGGCTGGCCGGCAAAGGCCGACCTTCGGTCACGCGCACGTTGCGGATTTGCACGGTGTCCGCGGCGGCAAACCACCAGCGGACCTTGGGAGTCGCGAGGTATTCATGTTGAGCCTGAAGCTCCTGCCCGTCGAGACGCGCGGCCATTCGATCGCCGGCATATTCGACGCGCAGCTTGTGCCATTCGTCGAGTTTCAGGTCCACGGTCGTCTCATTCAGGGTGTGGCTGGGGACTTTGCCTTTCACCTCGGTCGAGTCCTCCGCGATCTTCAAATTCTTCGGCCCGATAATGACGCGGCCAACGTGCTTTTGCGCATCGCAACCCACGAGGAAGGATTTGCCGTTATTGAATTTGAATTCGCAATCCCAAATGAGCGGCGTCGGGCCAGTGGCAAGGTGTAGCACGGGGATGTGTTTCTCATCGGGGATGTCAGTGGCGCTGAGCAGACCATCCGCCGGCACCCATTTTCCCTTGGCGACAGACCACTCCGAACCGAGCGGCTGCTTGAAGTCGGGAGCGCTGATGACTTTGCCGGGTTGATTGAGCAGAGGCTTGGCGTCTTCGGCGCGGAGCGGGAGGAAGAGGAAGGTGAGAGCAAGAGAGAGTAGGGATTTCATGCGCAGGGATAACCCGTGGCAGGAAGATTTATTGTGGCCGTCGGGTTGACTGAAGTGGGAGGCTACAACCCGTCATTCCGAGCGAAGCGAAGAACCTCTGATTTCGTTCCGGCATCCATCGCCACGCTGTTGAGGAAAGGCAAAGATCAGAGGTTCTTCGCTTCGCTCAGAATGACGGCGCTTTTTTGGAAACCTCCCACTCCTAAGTCGCCGCGCGCAGGACTGTCGCACAATCTCCTCCCTTCCCCTCCTCTCCCATGAAACCCCTTGCTTCTTTCCTCAGTTTCCTCGCGTTGATGGCCAGTTCCGCCGCCGCGGACATCCTCCCCGGCACGCAAGCGCTGGCCATGACGGGCGATCTTTCCGCGCAGATGCACGAAGCGGCGCTCCGCGAGATGGACAAGCGGATCGCGGATGCGGCGCAGGCACGCCCGAATCCCAGAGAGCATACTTTTGGAGGAGTATTTGGCCGCGGCCACCTTTCTCGGATGATCGGGCTGGATTTTGACATGGGTGGTTTGGCCGACATGGAACGCTTCGGGAATGATAGCAATCCGGCAATGGTGGCCGAGACGTCCCGTTACACGGTGTGGCAGGTTCGCTGGCCGACGAAAGACGGCATCCACGGCGAGGGCTTGCTGCTCGAGCCGCGGGCCAAAGCGCTCGCCTACGTGGTCGCGGTGCCGGATGCGGACCAAACGCCGGAACAAATCGTGGGCCTCGCGCCGGGCGTCCCGAAGGAATCGCAATTCGCCCGACGGCTTGCGGAAAATGGTTTCGGTGTGGTCATTCCGGTGTTGATCGACCGAAGCGATACGGGTTCGGGCAAATCCGAAATCGGGATGACGAATGAACCCCACCGCGAGTGGATTCATCGACAGGCGTATATGATGGGCCGGCATTTGATTGGTTACGAAGTGGAGAAAGTAATCTCCGCGGCGGGCTGGGCAGCGTCGAAGAAAGTACCTGTCGGAGTAGTGGGTTATGGCGAGGGCGGGCTTGTCTCGCTCTACGCGGCGGCACTCCAGGATGCCAGCATCAAGGCCGCGTTGGTGAGCGGATATTTTAAGTCGCGGCAAGAGACCTGGCAGGAGCCAATCTATCGGAACGTGTGGAAGCTCCTTGTGGAGTTCGGCGACGCTGAGATCGGCTCGATGACGGATGGTCTCGTGGTGGAATACAGCAGCGAACCTGCGGTAGAGGGCCCACCTCCGGTAAAAGAGGGGCGCAAAAACTGCGCGGCGCCCGGCCGGCTGACGACACCGCCTTTTGCTCAAGTAGAAGCGGAATTCAAAAGAATGGAAACTCTTGTCTCCGCCGACGTTCAGCGGAGGAAACTGATTTCGGGAGAGGGTGGGGGACTCGTTCCTTTCGGCAGCCGCGCGGCGCTGACGACTTTCGCCGGAATGCTCGGCATCACATCGACCATGGAACTGTCCGACGAACTTCCAAAAGATAGGCGGCGCGAGTTCGACCCTGCATCGCGGCAACTCAAGCAGATGAGAGAGCTGGAAGCCAGCATTCAGAGACTCGTCCAAACCTCCGATCACGCGCGTCGGACATTTCTTCTCGATCGCTTGGTGCCCGAGTATCAGATGGAAAAGTGGACTCTGGACCTGCGGTTTGCGCCGCTTGATCCCAAGAAAGTTGAGCACGAAATCGAGATGGGCAGGGCGTACTTTTGGGAAGAAGTTCTCGGGAAGATCAAGGACCAGCTACCGCCGCCGAATCCACGGACGCGCAAGATTTACGACGAGCCAAAATGGACAGGATACGAAGTCGTAGTCGATGTCGGTGGCGAGGGTTTTGCGTGGGGCATTTTGTGCGTGCCGAAGGATCTGAAACCAGGCGAGAAGCGACCCGTGGTCGTGTGCCAGCATGGGCGGCATGGGTTGCCATCGGACGTGATTGCGGGCGACAAGCCGGCGTATCGCAATTTCGCCGCGCGGCTCGCGGAGCAAGGATTTATCACGTTTGCACCGCATAACCTCTATCAAAAGGAGGTCTATTACCGGACGCTCTCGCGCAAGGGGAACACGGTGGGCTTGTCGATGTTTTCGGTGATCGTGCGGCATCACCAGCAGTGGCTGAACTGGCTCGGGTCGCTGCCCTTTGTGGATGCAAAGCGCATTGCATTCTACGGTCTGAGCTACGGCGGCGAGACGGCGGTGCGCGTGCCGCCTTTGCTCGATGGTTACTGCCTGTCGATCTGTTCCGGCGACTTCAACGACTGGAAGCGCAAGGTCGCATCGACCGACGACCGGCATAGCTTCATGTTCACCGACGAATGGGAGATGCCCTATTTCAATATGGGCAACACCTTTAGTTATGCCGAGCTAACCTACTTGATGTTTCCGCGGCCCTTCATGGTCGAGCGCGGGCATCACGATCAAGTCGCACCGGATGAATGGGTGGCCGCGGAATATGCAAAGACGCGCTGGTTCTACGATCAATTCGGCCTCGGGGATCGCACGGCGATCGAGTTCTTCAACGGCGGGCACACGATCAACGGTCAGGGCACTTTCGATTTTTTGCACCAGCATCTGCGCTGGCCGAAGCCGTAGATTGGCGACAAGTTGCGTTGCCGCCGAAGAAAGCGGACCGATACGCCTCCGCTTGTCCTTGATGAAATACTTACTCGCCCGAGTGGGCAAAAAACAAACAAGCCATTTTGGCCGCCACGAAGTCTGAAGCAAAGTGAGGGAACGCAACCAACGCGCCGCCTGCCAGGGAGCAGCATGACACCGTCGCGCCTCAATTTTCGCCTCGAAGCCCAGGCCACGGGTTCGCGGGCTCGCACTGCGACGTTTCGCACCTTGCACAATGAGGTGCTGACCCCGCTCTTCATGCCGGTCGGCACGCAGGCCACGGTGAAGGGCCAGCTCACGCAAGCGCTCGAAGATGCCGGGTCGCAGATCCTGCTCGCGAACACCTACCACCTTCTGCTGCGACCGGGGCCCGAGGTGTTTCGCCGCACGGGTGGCATCCATGGATTTATGAGTTGGAAAAAATCCGTGCTCACGGATTCAGGTGGCTTTCAGATTTTCTCGATGCGGAATGAGCGGGCGATGAGCGAGGAAGGCGCGGTGTTCCAAAGTTACATCGACGGCAGGACGATCCTCCTCAGCCCGGAAGTGAGCATCGAGACGCAGATCGCGATCGGGAGCGACATCATGATGGTTCTCGATCAATGCATTCCTTCGACCGCCGACAAAGCCGCCGCGCGAGCAGCGCTCGAGATCACGCAACGCTGGGCCGCGCGAAGTCTGACGGCGCGCGCCGATTCGCCGCAGTCGATGTTTGCCATCGTCCAGGGCGCGCTTTTTCACGAACTGCGGCGCGAAAGTGCGGCGGGATTGTGCGAGTTGCCGTTCGACGGATTCGCCATCGGCGGCCTCGCGGTCGGCGAGGCGAAGAGCGAACGCGAGGATGTGTGCGAGTTCACCGCGCAACTCCTGCCACCCGGAAAGCCGCGCTACCTTATGGGCGTGGGCACGCCGCTCGATATCCTCGAAGCCGTTCACCGCGGCGTGGACATGTTCGATTGCATCATCCCCACGCAAGTTGCCCAACGCGGCGGCGCGTTCACCTCGCGCGGCTTCCTGCAGCTCCGGCGCGGTGTCTATAAATTCGCCAACGAGACGCTCGACCCGGAGTGCGACTGCCCGACTTGCGCGCGCTACTCGCGGGCCTACCTCCATCATCTCACGAAGACCGGCGAGCACCTCGGATGGCAGCTCCTCGGGCAGCACAATCTCCACTTCTACCACCAGCTCATGCGCGACATTCGGCAGAGCATCCTCGAGGATCGCTTCCTCGCGCTCTATCGCGAAAAGCGCGAGTTTCTGCACGCCTCAGACGCGGAGAATCCGATCCACATCCAGAAGCCGAAGAAGCGGATGGCGTTCCATCTCGGCGATTACGAAGTGCATCGCGCGCCGGAAGGATTCTGCAGCATTCGGCAGATTTCTTCCGGCGAGATCATGCACTCGCGCACTCCGCCGATGGAGGAAGCGCAGCGGCTTTACATCGAGCAGTCGAATCTCGCGGAACGCCTGCGCCTCACCGCCGACGAAAGCGCCGACACCGCCGCGCCGCTCGTCATCTGGGATGTCGGCCTCGGCGCGGCGGCCAATGCCATGGCCGCGATTCACTGCTCTGAAGCGCAAGCCGCCGCGGGCCCCGTCCGCGCGCTCGAAGTCATCAGCTTTGAAAACAACCTCGACCCGCTTCGACTCGCCTTTAAACACAACCGCGAATTCATCTACCTGCGCCACCCCGGCCCCGCCGGCATCATGGCGGACGCCCGCTGGCAATCGAGCCAGCACGCTGGCTTGAGCTGGACACTCCTGCCGGGCGACTTCCTGGCGATCCTGCCCGCCGCACCACCACCGGACTTGATCTTCTTCGATATGTTTTCCAGCAGGACATCCCCCAGCCAGTGGACGCTCGCCGCCTTCGGCCAAATCTTCGAGGCGTGCCGTGGCCGCGCCGCGGAACTTTTCACCTACTCCTGCGCCACGCCGATCCGCGCGGCTCTGCTCGCGGCGGGCTTCCACGTCGCCCGAGGATGCGGTACCGGGGAAAAGCAGGAGACGACGATCGCGCTCACTCCCGCGGCGTGCGGTTCGCCATCCTCCTGCCGTCGCGAACTCCTGGCGTCGGACTGGCTGGAAAAATGGCGCCGTTTGGGCGCCAGATTTCCTGCTGGGATGGTCGCGGATCAATACCCGTCGTTCGAGCGTGTGATCCTGGAGCATCAGCAATTTCAACCCGCCTCCTGCAGCGCGCGGCTTCGGTGATGGCGTTGATTGCCGTCTCATTCTCCTTGTTCGACTTAACTTATGCCGCGGAGCGTGACCGCGAGAAAAGGTGAGCGATGGATTTCCAAACCCTGCGAAAAGTTTACCGTCGCGGTTGATTCGGTGCTCGATTGCGACTCATAAAAGATT
>JBBSDS010000323.1:0-5982 GCA_038240495.1 Chthoniobacterales bacterium
GAAGGAGCGCACGTCTATTCTCAAGTCCTTCGGCATAGCCACGCCGGCCAGCTCGAGCAGCGTCGGGAAAATGTCACTGCAATCCGTCAGCGCGTCACTCACGCGGCCCGACGGGACGCGCGCGGGACAGTTGACGATGAGCGGCACGTCGAGGCCGTTCTCACTCAGCGTGCCGAGTCCGCCGACCGCTGCCTGACCGCCGGTTGTTCCGCTAAACTGCCGCGGCGTGCCGTTGTCGCTCATAAGGACGATGATGGTGTTGTCGCGCAGGCCGAGGCGACCAAGTTCCTTTTCCAAACGGCCAACTTGCGCGTCCATCGAGCGCACCATGCCAACGTATTGCTCGCGCTGCGTCGCGTCTTTGTCCGGCACCAGCGGAGTAGGCACCGTCGGGAGATGGACGAACGGGCAGGCGTAATACGCGACAAACCGCTTTTCCCGATTGCGCGCCATGAAATCCAACAGGTAATCGAGATACACGTCGGGGCCGAACTTGCCCGTTAGCTTCGCATGCTCGCCATTGCGAAAAATCACCGGATCCCAGTAGCGGCTCTCGATCTCGCGCTTGCCGCCCGGCGCGATGGACGCTTTCCAGCGCTGCTCCGCCAAGCCCTCGCCGACGAGCGCGCCGCTCCACACGAGATGCTCGTCGAAGCCGTGCTGTTTGAGTGCGTCGCGCTGGTCGTAGAGGTCGTTGATCTGCCATTTGCCCGTGATGCAGGTGGCGTATCCCGCGTCGCGCAGCACGCGCGCCCACGTCGTTTCACGCTTCGGATCGAAGCCGCCGCCGCCGTAAAACGCCGCGTCGTGATGCGTGTGCCAGCCGGTGCTGAAACCGTAGCGTCCCGTGAGAAACTGCACGCGCGTGGTGCTGCACAACGGCGTGACGTAGCAATGCTTGAAACGCACCCCCGTCGCCGCAAGCCGGTCGATATTCGGTGTATGCCCTCCGTCGGCACCGTAGCAGCCGAACCAGTCCTTGCCGACGTTGTCGGTAAGCACGACGAGCAGGTTCGGCTTCGGCGCGGCAGCCCGCAAAGCACCCGAAAAACACAAAAGAAAAATAAAGAGGAGGGATTTCATCGTGAGATCACTTGGCTGCGGGTTTCTTCGGTAGTTTGTTAGCCTGGCCCTGGAGTGCGGATTTCACGGTTGCAACTCCTTGATGAAAATGTTGCGAAACTCCACTGCGTCCTTGTGGTTCTGCAAAGTGACCGGGCCCTCCGCAGGAATGTCCTTCACGCGCGCGCCCTGAATGATCTGGACTCCGTTGAGCGAAACCTCCACCCGGTCGCCGCGCAGCGTGATGATGAAACGGTTCCATTCGCCCGGCCCCTTGTCGGCACGGATGCGCGGCATGGTTTTCATCCGCTCTTCCTTGGTCGCCGTCGTGTCTTTGAACTTCGTGCCGACTTCGCCGCTGCCGCAGGGCTGGCACCAGATGTTGACCTGCGCCGCGCGAGCGCCGCGAAGGTAAATGCCGCTGTCGCCCCAAGTCAGGTTGTCCCTCATGATGACCTTGCCTTCCGCGTCGGCGTGGAACTGACCGTCGTCGGCCAGCCACTGGTGCGGCTTGACGTGCGGCGTGCCGGTAAGCCGCCAGTCGATCATCAGCGTGAAGTCTTTGAACTGGCGCTTGGTGGAGAGATTGTAATCCTTGCCGCTCACGCGCTTCGGTTCGTCCGTGCGCAGGCCGATGATGCCGTCACTAATTTCCCAAACACCATCCAGATGCGCCTGGTGGTTCCAATTGCTCCACGTCCGTCCATCGAAGATCGCAGTGAACCCCTCCGGCGCCGCAGCCGTTGCGACAGGCAACAGCAACAACGCGAGGAGCGCGGAAAGGAGGCGGCGTTTCATGGCGAGCTTTACAAACGCGGCTCAGGTCAGAATCTGCTCCACCGCGTGACCCTCGACATCGGTCAGCCGAAAGTAGCGGCCCTGAAATTTGAAAGTCAGCCGCGTGTGGTCCACGCCGAAGCAGCGAAGAATGGTGGCGTTCAAATCATGGACGTGCACGGGATCGCGCACCACGTTGTAGCAGTAGTCATCGGTCTCGCCAAAAGTGACCCCGGCCTTCACTCCGCCACCCGCCATCCACATCGTAAAGCAGCGGCCATGATGATCGCGGCCAAAGTTCGTCGTGGTGAGCTTTCCCTGGCTGTAAGTCGTGCGGCCAAACTCGCCGCCCCAGACCACGAGCGTGTCGTCCAGCAGGCCGCGCCGCTTCAAGTCGGCGACGAGCGCGACTCCGGGCTGATCCACGTCGTGGCATTGCAGCGCGAGATTGGTCGGCAGATTATAGTGCTGGTCCCAGCCGCGGTGATAGAGTTGGATGAAACGGCAGCCGCGCTCGGCCAGACGCCGCGCGAGCAGACAGTTTGCGGCAAAGGTGCCGGGCGTGCGCGCGGCGTCGCCATACAGCTTGAAGGTCTCGTCCGGCTCGCCGCTCAAGTCGGTCAGTTCCGGCACCGACGACTGCATCCGATACGCCATTTCATACTGGGCGATCCGCGTAACAATCTCCGGATCGAGGGTCGCGGCGTGCTGCTGCTGATTGAGTTTGCCCAGCGTCTCCAGCATCCGCCGCCGGTCGCCGCCCGTCACGCCGTCAGGATTGGAAAGGTAAAGCACAGGGTCGCCACTGGAGCGGAAGCTTACTCCCTGATGATTCGACGGCAGGAACGCCGAACCCCACAGCCGCGCATAAAGCGGGTCGGCAGGCGACACCGCGCTGCCGCGCGAAATCAACACGACGAACGCAGGCAGGTCGCGGTTTTCGGTGCCGAGTCCATAGCTCATCCAACTGCCGAGACTCGGACGCCCCGGCTGCTGGCTGCCGGTCTGGAGAAACGTGATCGCCGGATCGTGATTGATGGCCTCGGAATTCACCGATCGGACGAAGCACAAATCATCCGCCGCCGCCGCCGTGTGCGGCAGCAACTCGCTCACCCATGCTCCGGATTTGCCGTGCTGCGCGAACTTGAACGGCGAAGGAGCGATCGGCAGCGTCGCCTGCTTCGCCGTCATTCCGGTGATGCGCTGGCTCCGCCGCACCGAGTCGGGCAACTCCTCGCCGTGTCTCCTGGCGAGCGCGGGCTTATGATCGAACAAATCCATCTGCGACGGCCCGCCCTGCATGAACAGATAGATGATGCGTTTCGCGCGCGCCGGAAAATGCGCCTGTGGCAGCACACCCGGAACACCGATGGGCGCCCCAGACATCGCCCGTTCGCAAAGCAGCGAAGCGAGCGCGAGCGAACCAATGCCAGTCGCCGCGCGCCCGAAGAACTGGCGGCGTGTCAGCGACAGAGGAATCTCATCGTGAGTTTGCATGGCGGCGTTTTCTTTTTTAGTGCTGCGTGATCACCTCGTCGAGATTCAACAGCACAGCGGCGGTCATGGTCCACGCGGCGAGTTGGCACGGATCGAGCGCGGAATCAACGGGGGATGCGCCGGACTTGAGCAGCGCCTTCGCGGATTCGGGGCGCCTGCGGAAGTCGGCGAGCTGTTCGGCAAAATAATTTTCCAAGTTGTCCGCCTCGGCGCTTTGCGGCGCGCGACCCGTCGCGAGTCGAAAACCGCGGCGCACGCGCGACTCGGAATTGCGTCCGCCGTCGCTCATCATGCGGGTCGCGAGGCCGCGCGCGGCTTCCACGTAGGTCACGTCGTTGAGCAGCACGAGCGCCTGCAGCGGAGTGTTCGTCCGCGGCCGGCGCACGGAACAGACTTCGCGCGTGGGGCCGTCGAACGTCAGGGTGCCGGGCGGCGGCGACTGGCGTTTCCAATAAGTGTAGAGGCCGCGCCGGTAGAGCGACTCGCCTTGGTCCGCCTCGTAGGTCGCGTCACCGTTGTAACTCACGGCCTCCCACAAGCCCGGCGGTTGATACGGCTTCACGCTGGGCCCGCCGATTTTTTCCACAAGCAATCCGGCAATGGCGAGTGCCTGGTCGCGGATGAATTCCGCCGGCAAACGAAAACGCGGGCCTCTCGCGAGCAGCCGGTTCTCCGGGTCGCGCGCAAGCAGTTCCGGCGTGAAGTTCGACGACTGCCGGAATGTCGCGCTGGTCACGATGAGCTTGAGCAGCGCGTGAACATCCCATGGCTTCGCCTCGCCGTCGCCGTCGCGGAAACGCACCGCGAGCCAGTCGAGCAGTTCGGGATGCGACGGCGCTTCACCTTGCCGGCCGAAGTCATTCAGCGTCCGCACCAGCCCCTCGCCGAAGCTTTGCTGCCAGAGGCGATTCACGGCCACGCGCGCGGTGAGCGGATTCTCTTTCGCGACGAGCCATTGGGCGAATCCGAGCCGGTTTCTTGGCGCGTCCGGCGGCAGCGGATTGAGGGATGCAGGCACGCCGAACTCCACCGCGTCGCCCGGCTGGTCGTATTGGCCACGCACGAGGATGTGCGTCGGGCGCGGCTTTTCCATTTCCTGCATCACCGAAACGGAGAGGATGTCGCGGCGCGCGGCATCCTCGTCGGCGCGCAACGCAGCCACCCGCTCCGAAAGCCGCCGCACTTCCTTTGCGCCGTGGTGCGCGATGTAATACGATTCGAGCTTGTCAGTCTGCGCCCGGGTGCGCTCTTTGGCGGGCAGGGCGAGCGCGCCTTCGAGAAACTCGCGCCAGTGCAGTGCGGTGACTTCCTCCGCCGCGAGCGCGCGGTCGTAGAGCCGGAATTCATCCACTCCGCCCTCGAAGCCGATGCCCGTCCCTTTCCACGCGATGCGCCACGGCTCGCGCGAAGCGACCGAACCGGTGAGATTGTCGCGCCGAACCACAACGGGATTGAGCGCGCCATCCACATACACCTTCAATCCCGCCGCCTTCGACGAACCGTCGTAGGTGATGGCGAGATGCCGCCATTGCCTGCCGGAGAATTTCTGCTGCGCGACAACTTCGATCCCGTCGCTGCCGTAACGATGCGCAAGGTTGACGCGCGGCTGCGATTTATACCAGAGGATCTCGAAGCCGCGAGCCTGCGCGTCGGAGTCCTGCTTCGAGGCGACGCAACCCTGCGGCGCGCTGCCCGGCATGATCCAGACCGAAAGCGTGAAGGGGCGGTCATGCTCCAACGGCTGCGGTTCTGCGAACTCGATGTATTGCGTCGCGTCGAATGCGGCGGCTTTTCCCTTCACGCCGGGAGTGTAGGTCAAGGTGCCGGTCGTGCTCGCCTCAACCGGCCGGGGACCGTGGTCGGTGGCGTCCCGGTCGAAATCGAAATGCACCAACGCCCCCTTCTCCGGCGCCAGAGGCAACGCGGTGAGCGCGGAATTTTCCCAGGCGGTCATTACCTTTTCGAGCGCGGGCTTGAATTTTCGGAGTTGCGCCTCGGCCTGTTTTCGTTCCGCGCCTATTTTCGCCAGCTGCTTTTCCTGATCTGCCGTCGGCAGCATGATCGCCGGCGCGGGACTCAACGGCGCGACATCCTTGATCAAGCCCTTCTCCTCGATGCTGTTGAACGCGGCGAACAACCGGTAGTAATCGCGCTGCGTGATCGGATCGAATTTGTGATCGTGGCAGCGCGCGCAGCCCATCGTCAGCCCCATCCAGACCGTCGTCGTGGTGTCCACGCGATCGGCCACGTAGCCCAGGCGATATTCCTCATCAATGATGCCGGTTTCGTTCGAGACCATGTGATTGCGGTTGAAGCCGGTGGCGATCCGCTGCTCCGCCGTAGCGCCGGGCAGCAAATCGCCCGCGAGTTGCTCGATGATGAAACGGTCGAAGGGCAGATTTGCGTTGAAGGCGGAGATCACCCAGTCGCGCCATGGCCACGCCTGCCGCTCCGAGTCGTTGTAATATCCGTTGGTGTCGGCGTAGCGCGACGCATCGAGCCAGTCGAGAGCCATGCGCTCGCCGAAGTGCGGCGAGCGCAGCAAGCGGTCCACCGCGCTTTCGAGTGCGGAATTTGGATTGCGGATTGCGGACTGACGGAAGTCGTCCGCCTCCGCGGGCGTGGGCGGCAGTCCGGTGAGGGCCA
>JBBSDS010000324.1:0-5980 GCA_038240495.1 Chthoniobacterales bacterium
AACCCCCCCCCTACCCGCGCCACGCGTCCCTACCTCTGCTTCGCCTTCACCGCTTCTTAGGGTTTCCCTAATTGGGGGAGGGGGGGGGGGGCGGGGGGGGCTTCGCCGGGGTAGGCGTCGGCGTCGATGCTCTGCAAGGTCGGGCTCTCGCGCAGCGGCAGCAGATCGGCGGGCAGCACGTCGCAACTCAGCCGTTCGAGCCGCGCGAGCGTGAGGACCGGGGTGTAATCGGTGAGCTTCTTGCAGCCGCGAAGGTGGCAGTGCATCGCTGGGGCTCCCTCACTTCTTGGCGGCTTGCTCGCGGTCGTATTCGGCCCAGAATTCGGCGACCGGGCGGTAGGGTTCTCCCTTGAGAGAGATAAACTTCAGCGTCGGGTGATTTCGCAAGGGAACAAGACTGGCCTTCGGGGCGTCCACGCTGAGTTTTTCCAGCTTTGAAGCGTCCAGCAGCGGGGCAAAGTTTTTCACTGAAGAGTAGGAAATAGAGAGTTCCTCGATCGGTGTGCCTCGCAACGGGCTAAGGTCACTACCCCTCATACTAAGCCTCAATATCCGCAAAGGTTTGCCGTGCAGAGGAGAGATGTCCGTAACGATGGCAAAGTAGATTCTGAGTTCCTCGATCGGTGAATCTGCGAGAAAACTTAACTCGCTGACGTTTTGACCGAAGGTCGCTATACGGAGCGGCGCTCCACGCAGTGGGGAAAAATCGGCGGCGGGGATTCCTACGAAGCTGGCCTCCTCCAGCGGAGCACCGCGCAGTGGCGACAAATCCTTCACCTTGCTGCCGTTCATGGAGAGTGTCCTCAATGGCATTCCGGTCAACGGGGCCAGATCGGACACATCGGTATTGGCGGCGCTCATCGAAGTCAGGGCCATCCCTCGGAGCGGCGAGAGATCGGCAATGCGGGTGTCGCTCAAATTAATCTTGGTCAGCGCCATGCCTCGCAGTGGTTCCAGCGACTTCATCCCCGTTCCCGGGAAGGTGAGGGAACCAAGCGGGAGACCGCGCAGACGCTCGAGGGTGTCGATGGTCTTGGGCAAGCTCGACACTTCGATCGTGCCGTCGGGCTGCACCTTCACGATGCCGACATTTTTTCCAAGCCAATCATCGAGTCGTTGGCGAACAAGTTGTTCTTTTTGCTTTGCACCAAGGACGAGACGTTTCGAGAGGGCGGTGAGTTCGCCGTTGGCACCGACATTAGAAAGGTATTTGAAGATGGCCTCGGTGCGTTCAGGTGTGAAGCGCGCAGCGTCATCCGGTGCCGCTGCAAGCGCGTCGAACACGGGGAGGATGCTGGCGAGGTTCGCGGCGGAGGGGTCGTTCTGGCGGGCGAGGCGCAGGGCGGCGGCGGCTTCGCTCCAGCGCTCCAGGCCGAGGAGCACCCACGCGCGCTGCCAGCGGGCGCGGGCGAGCGCGGGGTCGAGCGCGAGGGCGGCGTCCAGGTCGCGCAGGGCGTCCTCGAAGCGCTGGGTGTCGGCCTCGCTCTCGGCGAGCTTGAGCAGCGCGGGGGCGCTGGCTTTTAACTCCGCGAGTGCTTTCGTGGCGCGCTTGCCTTCGAGGATGGCTTTCGTGCCGAGCACCGTGCCCACAAGCAGCACCGCCGCCGCGCCGATGGACGCCGCCTTGTTGCGCTTGAGGGCGAGGCGCGCGCGTTTCCACCAGCCCGCCTTTTCCGCACTGGTGGCGAAGCCGGTCTGATACGATTCGATGTCGCGCTGCAATCCGCCCACCGTCGCGTAGCGCGCCTCGCGGTCCAGCGCCATGGCCTTGCGGACGACGGCGGCGAGGCTGTCCGGGATGCGGCCGCCGGGAAGATGGGTCACGCCAAGACGCGAAGGCGCAAAGTTTTTTCCAGCGGGAGCTTTTCCGCCGGGCTTTTGTCCGCCGCCATTTTTCCTCTCCGCATCGCCTGGGTGATTCTTTGCGTCTTTGCGCCTTTGCGTGACCCTCTCCGGCGCGGTGAGCGGCTCCATCTCGCCGCGGCCGACTTTGCCGACGACTTCCCACGCATCCGTGCCGGTGACGGGGACGCGCAGCGAGAGGATTTGGTAGAGGATCGCGCCGAGCGACCAGATGTCGCTGCGCGCATCGAGCGTCTCGTTTTCCCCGCGCGCCTGCTCGGGCGACATGAACTGCGGGGTGCCCATTATGGTGCCCGCCATCGTGCTCTCGGCGGAAGACGGGGCGACCCCGCCCGGCAGCGTGAGCTTCACCGCGCTCCGCGTCGGGTCTCCCTCCGCCACCGGGCTTCCCCCGCCTGTCTTCACGAAAATCTTCGCCAGCCCCCAGTCCATGACGAGCACTTCGCCGTAGTCGCCGAGCATGAGGTTCTCCGGCTTCAGGTCGCGGTGGATGACGCCCTTGCTGTGCGCAAAGGCGAGCGCGTCGCAGACCTTTTGGAAAATGGTGAGCAGCGCGGGCAGCGGATATTTTCGCAGCGTCGCCTCGGTGCCTGCGGCCATGAGTTCGAGCACTTTCTTGAGCGTGATGCCCTTCACGAATTTCATCGTGTAGTACGGCTGCCCATTTTCATCCACGCTCAGTTCGTGGACGGGGACGATGTTCGGGTGCTCGAGCTGCGCGGTGATCTTCGCCTCGTTGAGAAAGCGCGCGAGTCCGTCGGCGTCATTCGAGTCGAGCATCACTTTCATCGCCACGGTGCGCTCGGTGGTGGCCTCCCTCGCATTGAGGATCGCGCCCATGCCGCCCTGTGCGACCACCTTGCCGATGTCGTATTTTTTCTCCCGCAAGAACTCCTCCGGCAGCACGCGCCTGACCATCGCCGCGCTCGGTGCGAGGGACATGTCCGAGACTTCCACCTTCAGCCGCCGCAGCTCGATGGTCGCCGTGCCGACTTGGATTTTCTGGTTCGGCCAGAGCCGCGTGCGCTCGTCCTTCGCGATGGGCTGGCCATTCACCTGCGTGCCATTCGACGACCCTAGGTCCTCGATGAGCGCGTGGTCGTAATTCAGGATGAGCTTCGCGTGCTGCCGCGAGACGAGGTCTGCATCCACGCGGATCGCGCAGTCCGAGTTGCGCCCAATGACGTAGTCTCCCGGCGGGAGGACAAAGCGCCCGGTCTCAGTTCCAGCAACGGTGATGAGGACTTCGGTCTGCGGGGCGGGCATGGCGAGGGATGAGAACGGTGCGGGATGGAATCGTCAATGCGGGCGGTGCTCCCCTCGCGGCGGAAAAGTTTTGCCGTCTCCGTGCACTTGTGCGCTCCATTCGCCCCGGATGAAAACCGCCCTCGCTCTCGTCGCGCTGTCTGCCGTCACCGCCTTCGCTGATCTGCCGGCCTCCGGCGGCGCAAAATTGCGACCAGCCGAACTGCCCGAGGATCTCCACCCCGATCGGCCGGCCGCCGTTCCCGGTCTGGGCAAACCCATTTCGGAACTCGCCCTCGTCGGCACCGGGGCGGAGCACGCCGCGGCGAAGCCCGACCGCGTGCTGGAACTCTGGGAAGGCAAGCCGCCCGGCGACTTCACCGTGCCCGGCCCCGAGACCCTCAGCGGGCCGAAGCCGACGGACAAGACGCCCATCTCGCGCCTCACGAATGTGAGCGAGCCGCGCCTCGAATTTTACCTCCCGAGCGCGGAGAAAAAAAACGGCGCGGCGGTCGTGATCGTCCCCGGCGGCGGCTTCGGCGTGCTCGCCTCCGAGCACGAAGGCTCCGATCTCGCACTGTGGTTCCGCAAGCGCGGTTTCGCCGCCGCCGTGCTCCAGCATCGCTGCCCGACGAACAAACTTCCGAAGCCGTGGCTGCTAGGAATTTGCTTTCGCGCCCGCCGCACCGTGGACGGTCGGAATGGGGATCGGTGCCGGGGAGTGAGGGGGTCTGCCTCAGCGAAACCACGATGGGCCAGCGCATGAAGACCGCCGGATATACCACCGGTATTGTGGGTAAGTGGCACCTCGGCACCGGACCACAGTATTTACCGGCGGCGCGCGGATTTGATTTCTCCATCGGCAGCGCGGGCAATCTCGGCGAGGGCGGCTTCTACCAAGGAACCGAATTGCTGCCCACACTCGAAGGCGCGCCGATCACGTCGCCGGTGTATGCGCGCGAGGCCTGCGGCTTCATCGAGCGGAGCAAAGACCAACCCTTCTTCCTCTATCTCGCCTTCAATGCCGTGCACAATCCGAACGTGGCGAGCGATTCGGTGCTGCAACGCTTTCCAAATCTGAACCGCCATGAGCGGGATTATGCGGCCAGCATTTCCGAAGTGGACGATGCCATCGGCACCGTGCTGGAGAAACTGAGAGGGCTCAAGCTGGAAGAGAACACGCTCATCTTCTGCATCAGCGACAATGGCGACTCCTCGCCCTTTGCCAACAATGAGGGATTGCGCGGGCACAAATGGTTTGTGTGGGAGGGCGGCATCCGCGAGCCGTGGCTGGTGCAGTGGAAAGGTCGCATTCCCGCGGGGCGCATGCTAAAGGAACCGGTCATTCAGCTCGACGTGCTGCCCACCGCGCTGGCCGCTGCCGGCGCCGAGATCAAAGCGGAGTGGCAACTCGATGGAATCAATCTGCTGCCGTTGCTCGAGGGCAAGGCAGAGAAGATGGATCGGGACACGCTCTACTGGCGTTTCGGCGTGCAATGGGCGGTGCGGCAGGGGGACTGGAAGCTGGTGAAGGCGGGTAAAGACATGACGCCCATGCTGGTGAACCTGGCCACCGACCGTGGCGAAAAAACCGACCTCACAGCCAGAGAGCCCGAGAGAGCGAAAGCCATGCAGGCCCTTTGGGACCAATGGAATGCCACCATGGTGCCGCCACGCTGGACGGACAACCGCTGGAACGGCGAGGAACATCGCAAGGCCGAGAGGAAAGGAAAGAAGAAGTAACAATGAAAGCTTCCGCCGCTCTTCTTATCGCGCTAGTTTGCGCGCTTGGCACGCACTCTTCTGCTGCGAGGCCGGATAAGCCGAACATCGTCTTCTTTCTTGCGGATGATTACGGCCTAAACGGTGTTGGTTGTTACGGTTCGGATCGCTTCAAAGGCAGGACGCCGAACATCGATGCGCTGGCAAAATCGGGGCTCCGCTTCGAGCAATGTTATTCCATGCCAACGTGCAATCCGTCGCGCTGTGCGCTGATGACCGGACGCTACGGCTTTCGCACCGGCAATAACCCCTCATTCAAAAGCGAACCCTCCGTGGCAAAAGTGCTCAAACAAGCAGGATATGTCACGGGTATGGCGGGCAAATGGCGGCAGATGGACGATACGCCTGGTGACTGGGGTTTCGATGAATACGTCACCGATCCAGAGGCAAGCGGATACTATTGGGAGACGACTTATACGAAGAATGGCCAGCCCGTTAAGACTGACCAGCCAGCTTATTACCCCGATGTGTGCCTGGACTTCGCCGTGGATTTTTTCAAACAGCATCGCGAGCAACCGTTCTTCTTCTACTATCCCACGCACTTGATCCACAACCCGATCGTCCGCACACCGGATAGCAAGCCCGGCACTACGGACCCTGAGGTGCTTTACGAGGATAATGTGGCTTACCTCGACAAGGAGCTGGGCAAGGTGGCTGCTAGGAATTTGCTTTCGCGCCCGCCGCACCGTGGACGGTCGGAATGGGGATCGGTGCCGGGGAGTGAGGGGGTCTGGCAGTTGATTGAAGAGGCAAGTGGACTTTCAAAGAAGATAGCAAAAGCAATTCATGGCAATCATTCGGGCGAGAGACCGAGAAAATTATTTATCGGAAACGGTTTGTATGCTCATGGAGAATTTTACGATAAGTGTCATCAGCCGGGAATAAAAGTTATTGCTGCTAGGAATTTGCTTTCGCGCCCGCCGCACCGTGGACGGTCGGAATGGGGATCGGTGCCGGGGAGTGAGGGGGTCTGGCTGCTAGGAATTTGCTTTCGCGCCCGCCGCACCGTGGACGGTCGGAATGGGGATCGGTGCCGGGGAGTGAGGGGGTCTGGCAGTTGATTGAAGAGGCAAGTGGACTTTCAAAGAAG
>JBBSDS010000325.1:0-5961 GCA_038240495.1 Chthoniobacterales bacterium
ATTTCCGCGCAGGGAAAACCGGAGGGCGCGGGATGGAAAAAAGACGACAAGTGGGGTGGGATATTCCGCGCAAAAATCGTGACGACCAAAGAGCCCGCGGGCAACACGCAGGCGCACCTCCTGGAGTGGGAGAAAGTGAATGTGCCGGTCGGCGACGCGATGGGGATGTTGTGGGCCTTCGACTCGCTTTACGTGAGCGGCGACGGGCCCGACGGGCG
This sequence comes from Chthoniobacterales bacterium, assembly GCA_038240495.1. GTDB lineage: Bacteria > Verrucomicrobiota > Verrucomicrobiia > Chthoniobacterales > Chthoniobacteraceae > Chthoniobacter. The sequence goes on from JBBSDS010000325.1 coordinate 219, forward strand.
GGGTATCTACCGGCTCAAGGACACAAACGGCGACGACCAGCTCGACTCGTGGATGCAGTGGAAAAAAGTCCCCGGCGGCTCGGGCGAGCACGGCGCGCATGCGCTGGTCCTCGGGCCGGACGGAAAGAGCATCTACATCGTGCACGGCAATGCCACGCCGCTCATCGAGGGCACCGACGCGAAATCGCCCTACCGCAATTACGCCGAGGACGATCTGTTCCCGCGTGTGATGGACCCGGTGGCGACCTTTTTCGACAAAGTAAAATCGCCCTACGGTTATGTGCTCAAGACCGACGAGAACGGCACAAACTTCGAACTCTTCGCGGGCGGCTTCCGCAATCCCTACGACATCGATTTCAACGCCGACGGCGAACTCTTTACGTACGACAGCGATATGGAATGGGACGTGGGCCTGCCGTGGTATCGGCCCACGCGCGTGCTGCACATCCTGCCCGGCGGGGAGTTTGGTTTCCGCGAGGGGACAGCGAAGTGGCCGGCCTCTCACGCGGACTCGCTGCCCGCGGTCACGAACATCGGGCTTGGCTGTCCGACCGGCGTGAAGTTCGGGACGAAGTCGAATTTCCCCGACAAATATCGGCGCGCATTTTTCATCCTCGACTGGACCTTTGGCCGAATCCTCGCCGTGCATCTGCATCCACAGGGAGCGAGCTATGCGGCGGAAAATCAATTGCCATCGCCGTATCACCTGACGGGTCCGGCAAAGAGCGACGACGTGGAAGAGTTTGTGCGCGGCAAAGGATTGCCGGTTACGGATGTGGAGTTTGGCCCGGACGGCGCGATGTATTTCACCATCGGCGGCCGCGGCACGCAGGCGGGACTGTATCGCGTGAGCCATATCGGCGGAGGCGCGACCGCCGCGCCGCAGGATACGATCGTGGATGACTTCACGCGCAAGGCGCGCGCATCGCGCCGCACGCTCGAAGCGCTCTCCACGCATGTCGATCCGACTGCCGTGGCAAAAGCGTGGAACGCGCTGAACAGCGAAGATCGCGTTATTCGCTACGCCGCGCGGCTGGCGATCGAGGCGCAACCGGTTGCGGAATGGCGGGAGCTGGCGCTGGCGGAAGAGCGACCGCGAGCGGCCATCACCGCGCTGCTGGCGCTGGCGCGGCTCGGGAGCAAGACCGACCAGGAACCGCTGCTGAATGCGCTGATGAAGTTTCCGCTCAATACGCTCGGCGAGGAATCGCAACTCGAAAAACTGCGCGTGCTCGAAGTCGCGCTAGCACGGCACGGACGACCGAGCCCGGAGGCGATGCAGATGGGCGCCGCGAAGCTCAATCGGCAGTATCCCGCCACGAGCTTCGCGCTGAACCGCGAGCTGTGTGCGCTGCTTGTCGAAATGGGTGCGCCGGAAGTGATCGGAAAGACCCTCGCGCTCCTGGAGAGTGGCGACGAAACCGCCGAGCAGATTTGGTTCGCGCTGTGTCTGCGCGAAGCGACCGGCTGGACGCCCGCGCAGCGCGAGCGCTACTTCGCGTGGTTCGCAAAGGCGAAGACTTATCGCGGCGGCAATTCGTTTGGAAAATTCATTCTCCGCATCCGCGATCAGGCGCTGGAAAAAGTGCCCGAGGCCGAGCGACCCATGCTTCTCGCCATCGCAGAAAAGCACATCGCGCCCCCGAAGCCCGCGCAAGCCGTGGTGGTGCGCCAGTTCGTGAAAATGTGGACGGTGGCGGACTTGGAGCCCGCGCTCGCGGGCGTCGGCAAAGGTCGCGACTTCGTTCGCGGCAAAAAGCTTTTCGCCGAAGCCATGTGCTCGCAGTGCCATCTTTTCGCCGGTGGTGGCGGCACGGCCAAAGGCGGTGCGGTTGGGCCCGATCTCACCGCCGTTGGCAGCCGGTTCAGTCGCAGAGACGTTCTCGAAGCGATCATCGATCCGTCGAAAGCGATCAGCGAGCAATACGCCAGCTTCCTCTTTACGATGAAGGACGGGAACGTCGTCAGCGGCCAGATCGCCGAGGAGAATCACTATTTGCTCACGGTTATCGTCGATCCGCTCAACGGCACGCGGCAGAATTTTCCGAAAGGCAACGTCGTCAAACGGGAGATGTCGCCCGTCTCTCTCATGCCTCCCGGCCTGCTCTCGACGCTCACGCAAGATGAGGTGCTTGATTTGCTCGCGTATCTCGAGAGCGGTGGAATCGAGAAGAGCCCGGCGTTCGAAAAATAGCGGAATGAGGCCAGTCCTTTTTTCCGAGCGTCAGCCTTCGCTGCGCTCTCGTTCCAAAAGCATTGACGCTCCGGGAAGCCTTTGAAACAAAAGCTCCCCGCCCTTTTCATTCCCCCAATCCCACTCGCATGAACTCCGTCCTCCAGCTCAAGACCGTTAAAACGAACGTCCAAAAACTCGTCGAAGGCGCGCTCGCCGAAACAGGTGGCCTGCTCCGACTCGCGCCCGCTTGGGTGCCGCGCAGCTTTCTCCAGCCGGGCAAGCGTCTGAAGTTGCACCCGGATGATCTTTACGCGTACGGTTTGAATCGCGGCGGCATCGACGAGCGCTGGTTTGCGAGCACCACGCCGGCCGCGAATGAAGGCCGCGTGCCCGACGAAGGGCTCAGCTACGTGGTCGCGGGGAAGAGCCGGTTCACGCTTCAGCAAGCGGTCGCGGAGTGCGGCGCGACGCTCATCGGCGACAAGATTTGGAAGAAGTACAAGAAGTGGCCGGTGTACTCGAAGTTCTTCGACAACATGGGGCCGATCCCGCACCACATGCACCAGTCGGCGAAGCAGGCAAAGCTCGTCGGACAGGAAGGCAAACCGGAGTCGTATTACTTCCCGCCGCAGCACAATAACGTCGGCAACAATTTTCCCTACACCTTCATGGGTTTCGAGCCGGGCACGACGAAAGCGCAGGTCCGCAAGTGTCTTGAAAACTGGAACAAGGGCGACAATGGGATCCTGGATCTTTCCAAAGCCTATCGCCTCAAAGTCGGCAGCGGCTGGCTCATCGACCCGTGCGTCCTGCACGCGCCCGGCTCGCTCTGCACTTATGAGCCGCAGTGGGGTTCGGACGTTTTCGGCATGTATCAATCGCTCGTCGAAGGCCGCGAAGTTCCTTGGTCGCTGCTTGTGAAGGACATGCCGAAGTCGAAGCACAAGGACTTGGATTTCATCGTGGAGCAACTCGACTGGGACAAAAACGTCGATCCGAAATTCAAGGACAACCATTACCTCGAACCCGTGCCGGTCGCCGATACGCGCAGCGAAGGCTACGTCGATCGTTGGATCGTCTATGGCAAAGTCGATGGCGAGCAGCTCTTCACCGCGAAGGAATTGACCGTCGAGCCCGGCGTGAAAGCTACGATCAAGGACAACGGCGCGTATGGTCTCATCTGCGTGCAGGGCACCGGCAAGATCAACGGGCAGCCGCTCAATTCGCCGAAGCTCATCCGCTTCCACGAACTGACCGAAGACGAATACTTCGCCACCGAATCCGGCGCGAAAGCCGGTGTGACGTTTGAAAACTTGAGCGAAACTGAGCCGCTCGTCGTCCTCCGCTACTTCGGTCCCGAAGTGAATCCCGACGCCCCGACAATGGGTGCGTATCGGAAGAACAAGTTCAATTAGGAGCCTGTTGAAAAACCTCCGCAAGGCCAGTCATCCTGAGCGGAGTCGAAGGATTGGGTAGAGTCGCCAAAGGCATCCGAGCAAGCAGCCAGCAGCTTTCGCGAAGAACTCGCTTGTCAATTCCACGAGATTCCTTCGGCAAGCTTAGGACAGGCTCCTCGACTGCGCTACGCCCGCCTCCGCTCCGCTCAGGATGACACGCCTGTGGAAATGATTTTTTGCAGATGCTCTGGAAGTCACCGACTCGCTACGGTTTCGGAGTGGTTGCCGGCTTTGGAGCAGCGGTGCTGGAAGGCGTCGCGGGTTTTGGCGCGGCGGTACCGACTGAAGTGGCGGGCTTTGGAGTAGAAGCAGCGGGTGGCGTCGTGGTGAGCTTTTGCACGGCAGCGGCGAAACCTGCGGCGTCATTGGCGATGATGTTGAGCGCGTCACATTCTCCGACGAACGGAGAGCGCGTGTAAAAGAGCCCGGCCTCACCTTCGAGCGGCAACGAAAAGTCGCGCGGAAAAATTTCGCCGCGCGCTTGATCCCGCAGCAGCACGTTGTTCGACGTCGTGCCGAAGAGCACGAGGTCCGTCGCCACGGTTTTCCACTGCGGGTAGCGATGCGGCGACTTGAGCGGTTGCAGGCTTTCGACGATGCCGCCGGGTTTCACGGAACCAAGCGCGACGACACGGCCCTGCGTTTCAAAGAATGTTTTCAAAGTCTTCGCGTTAGCCGCGAGCGCAGCGTCTTTTTCCTGGTCGGGTGTCAGCGCGATGGTCAGTGGGATTTTTTTTCGCGAGATGAATTTGGCGATGTTCGACTGGTCGCGGATGCGCACCTGCGGGCGTGGGCTGATGGTTGCCGGTGCGTGAATTTGCACGGTGGTCGATTCGGAAAGACCGCTCAGCAACTCGGTCGCGGTGACCGTGAAATCGCCATCGTCGCTGGCACTGAGGGGCAGGCGGGTGACGCTCTCGGTGATCGTGTAAATGGTCGCCGCATCGTTTGGACCAGTCACGGTGATTTGCACCGGGATGCCAGCCATGTGTTCCGCTCCCGGCAGTTTCACGCGCGCTTCATAAAAGCCCGAGACGCCTTTCTCCACGCCAATCTCCGGCTTGGTGATTTCGCCCGGCGGCAGCGCGTACCAGCGAAATCCATCCTTCGTCAGATCGACATGCGCGGCTTCTTCCGCGGTGATTTTTCGCCCGAGCCGGACATCGTAGATCGGGCGCTGCGTGTTCCATTTCAGCTCACCGGTTCGCGGTTTCACATACAGGCTCGCGTTGCCCTTGAATTTCCACGGCTCGGGCTTCGTCGCTTTGGAATCGGCAGGGAGGAGACGCTCCTTTGCCTCGTCGCCATCGGCGAAGGCTTGATTCACGACCGTGACGTATTGCGTGTCGGCGCACTGCGTCGGAATCGCCCACAATGTCTCGCTGGCTGAGGCTGCGACCGGTGCCGCCACGCCCTCCATCGCGGAGCGCAGCATGGCGATGTTCGCCGCGTTGCGGGCGAGCAGAAGTGGCGTGGGATCGAAGTTCGACTGCGGGACGTAGGCCGCGACTTTCATTTCGGTTTTCGAAAATGTGACGGGGCAGACCGATTCATCGTCGGCAAGAATGCGCCCGCCGCCGTCGATGAATTTCTGCAAATGCGGCTCCAATCCCGTGCCCCAGTGCCAAGTAGAATCCGCCTCGTCGAGCCCGACCAGGAGGATCGCTTTCATCGACGAAGGCAACGGTCCGCGCAGGACTTCCTGATGGGTGATGACGCGCGCAGGCCAGCCCGCGGCGTGACAGAAAAACAGCGCCTCAGCGACCTTGCCCTCGTGCGAGCCGCGGAGCAGTTCCTCGGTGCTGGCGTTTTCAGCAGTGAGCACGCGGCGCTGCGCGGCTTGAAGCTGCCCGTAAAAGATGCCGATCACCGGCAGCGGTTCGGAGCGGGCATAGACGCCGCCGTATTTGTGCATCCAGGCATTCATCTCCGCTTGCGCGTCCACGACTTCGGGGTGTGGCGTTTCGCCGTCGGGGTGCGCGAGAAAGTTCGTCCCGATGCCCTGGACACCGCGGGTCAGAGCCAGCGCGCAGGCGCGCTGAAAGGCTTCGCGGCCGTAAAGAAAGTTGTGGTTTTCGAGGATCGTCCACGTCGTCTTTTTCGGGAAATA
>JBBSDS010000326.1:0-5865 GCA_038240495.1 Chthoniobacterales bacterium
TCCAGCGGGGCGAGCCGAAATTTTTCGGCTGTGTGTGTCTTTTTGAGACCGCGCGTTGTAGAGGCGGCTCTGGCCGCAGGACGGGCCGCCTTTGCTCGCCAGAAGGCGGCACGTCGCTAACGCGCGACAGAGCCGCCTCTACATGTGCAAAGTGATCCACGACGAATTTTCCCGCATCCTTGCGCCAGCGCGCTGCCCGTCGCATGATGCGCGCCCCTTTTTCGCATGAACCACGCTCCCGCCCTTCTCCACTCGCTCGCCGCGAAAGTCGGCACGCCTTTCTGGCTGTATGACGCCCGTGTGATCCACCAGCGCATCGCCGACATTCAGTTTCTCACCGACACCGATGGCGTGCAGGCGCGCTTCGCGATGAAGGCGTGCCCGGCGACGAAGGTTTTGCGCGAGATGAAAGATGCCGGCATCTGGATCGATTCGGTCTCGGGCAATGAAGTGCTGCGCGCTCTGCGCGCGGGACATCCGGGAGGAAATCAACCACCCGTCATCTGTCTGACGTGCGATGTTTTCCGCGACAATGCGCTGCCGGTGCTCCTCGAAAATCATATCCTGCCGAATATTGGTTCGCCGGGCCAGATTGCCGACCTCGCCCGCGCGGGATATTCCGGGCCGATCTCGCTCCGCATCAATCCAGGATTTGGGCACGGACACGTCAATGCGTGCGATACCGGCGGACCGAGTTCGAAGCACGGCATTTGGTTTGAGGATTTGCTCGAAACAAAAACCGCGGCGGAGCGCGCGGGTCTGGAAATCACCATGCTCCACGCACACATCGGGAGCGGCGCGCAATTTCAGGAGCTGCACGATAATCTCACGCGGCTCGCCGCGGATTTTGTGACGCTCCTGAAGAAGTTTCCGAAGCTGACCGCCGTGAGCCTGGGCGGCGGGATCCCACATAATTACAAGGATCACGGGGCACAGGTGCCGATGGAACCGTTGCACGAACTCTTCGACTCGTGCCACAAGCGGCTCTGCTCCGCGGCGCGCCGCGATTTGCGGCTGGAGATTGAACCCGGACGGTACTATGTCGCGCCCGGTTGCACGCTGGTCGCGCGGGTGACGGACGTGAAACAAACGCGATCAAACGCCAAAGGCAGCGGCGCGACCTTCGCGATGGTCGATGCCGGTTTCGTCGATCTCGTGCGCCCCGCGATGTACGGCAGCTATCACGCGATCGACGTTGTCGGCAAAGACGACGAAGACCCGAATGTCCCGCGCGAGCCCATCGTCGTCGCCGGACCGCTCTGCGAAAGCGGCGACATCTTTACTCGCGACGACCACGAATTGCTCGCTCCGCGCATGCTCCCGCGCCCCGCAGCGGGCGACCTAATGACGATCCGCGATGCGGGCGCCTACGGCTACGCGATGTCGAGCAACTACAATTCGATCGGCCGCGCGCCGCAGCTCTGGCTCGAAGACGATGGTTCCGTGGAAATCATCTCGCGCCGCGAAACCATTGATGATCTTCTCGCCTGCGAAACGAGCGCGCGGTTGTAAAAACCTGCTTTTTCCAAGGCCAGCAAAGTCTCCGCGCGCGAAATCCCACCAGACAAATTATGAAATCACTCTCTCTCGTCCTGCCGTGCCTTACACTCGCGCTGCTCTCTTCCTGTGCGTCCGTGAGCGTCAGAAACGACAAACGCGGCGGTCATCCACCCACGCAGAAGCCCGCGACAATCTACGTAGCGAACTTCGGCACCGAACACGGTGAATACAAGATCGTCGGAGCCGAGTCGAAGGATGCGGAGACATTCAAGAAGAAGACGGCGGAGACGCTGGCCACGTATCTGACTGCCGGCGTCAGCAAACACATCGGTCCGGCGCAGCGTGTGACCCGCGCGGCCGGCCTGCCGAAAAGCGGCTGGCTCGTGACCGGCGAGTTTGTGCGCGTCTATACCGGCAGCCGCGTCCTGCGTGCGGGTGTCGGACTCGGCGCGGGTGGCACAAAGATGGAGACTCGCGTCTCGGTGTTCGATCTCGCCTCGCGCGCCCAGCCCTTCCTCACCTTCGAAACCACCGGCGGGAGCAACGCCATGCCCGGCCTGCTGACCAACCCTGGGACGAGTGCGGCCATCAGCATGACCATGCAGGCCATGATGGGCGTGACCGATGATGCCGCGCGGACCTCACGAATGATCACCGGGGAATTGTCCGAATATCTCGTGCAACACGGCTGGCTCGCCAAGGACAAGGCCTACTCGGCGAAGAAGCTCGGCAAGTTTCAACTCGTTCACGAGCAGTACTACCGCGTCGGCCAGTAGCCATCCCGTCATTTGAGCGCGGGCATGGGCTTGTCCAGAGCCCAGAAGATTCCATTTAGCAAGAGCCGCCGGAACTGCGGCACCGCGAAATCCTCGGGCGCACCGAGCGATGTGTAAAAGACGCGCCGTTTGTCTTTGGTGTTCACCCACGCCACCGGTTCGATTTCCGGACGTCCCGTCATCCGCGCGGTGAGCAATAACGTCGTCCCTTCGGCGATTCCCGGATTCTTGTAGAGGTGCGAAGGCACGACAAATTCGTCGGCCGAAATCCCCGCGAGGATCGGATGTTGCATCTGCGTGGGCGCCGGCCTGGCAAAGGTTTCGATCCCGTGTCCGTAGTGATCGCTGTAGTTTCCGCCCAAAATTTCGCGATCGAATTCCGGCCAGTCGGCGTGGCCTTCGGGAACCGGGGCGGGCCGGCCCTTGATCGCGCGCAAGGCAAATGCGTGGCTAGCCGTGCGGATTCCGATGACCGCTTTTCCCGCGGCGATATGGGCGCGAATGATGTCCATCTGGACCTTGGGTGGAGTGTGCCGGCGGACGCTGATGAAAAGCGCGTCGGCGTTTTTGAGCGCATCGATGTTTGGAAATTCGTTGGCCTCCTCCGAGGGGAGAAGTGAAATCGTGCATTGCACGCCGCGCGGCTCCAGCTCGGCTTTGGCGAAAGCGGGGACCGTGGTCTTCGTGTCGTACTCGGCCTCGCCGATGAGGAAGAAAACGTGCGGCGGGCGCTCCGCCGCACGGGCGGAAGCGAGCCAGGCGAAAACGAGAAGTGAGAGGACGAAGCGGAGTCGATTTTTCATGGGGAGAAGGAGTGACGTTGAGAACCTTTGCAACCTATTCCATGCCCAACTTCTCCCGGCCCTCGGCGGAAATTCGATCCGGCGACCACGGCGGTTCCCAGACCACTTCCACACTCGCGCTCGCGACGCCGGGAAGGCCGGTGATTTTTTCCTCAGCCTCCCGCGCAATCACGGGGCCCATACCGCAGCCCGGTGCGGTCAATGTCATCTGCACCCGGACGCGGCTTCCCTCTTCGCCGGCTGCAACTTCGCAACCGTAGATGAGTCCGAGATCGACGATGTTCACGGGAATCTCGGGATCGTAGCAGGTCTTGAGCATGTCCCATACGGAGCCCTCGCTCACCTGTCCATCGACCGCGGCCGGCGCGGCTTCGGCGCGCGGTTCGTGGCCGATGGCGTCGGCGTCCGGACCGGACAGGCGATAGAGCCCCGGCTGTGAAGGAACGAGGAGCGTAAAACTTCCACCGAGCGCCTGCGTGATGATGACCGGTGTGTCTTGCGGAAGTTGGATTTTTTCGCCGCTGGGAATGCGCAACACTTCAACCGGACGGGTGGTTTTGATGGATTGGTCGCTCATAAATCAGCCTTCTTTTTGGGATGCTCCGCTTCCTGCGGAAATCCTCGACGAGCACCAGCGGGAGCGTTCGTCGGACAGTTTCATCGGGATATTGAAGAGCCGGATGGCGGCGGAAACAATGCTCGAGTTAAGGCGCGACCCGGCGCGCGGACAGTTCGGGATACCGGCGATGATGGAGCGCGCGCATGATGATTCGTCCGGTGATGACGTGCGCGGGGAGAAGCACGCCGACGGCGAGTCCGATCCAGGTATGCCAGCGGCTGATCCATTCGCGCAACGCCTCGCCGCCCGCGTAGTAGAGCCCGTAACCGGTGAGGATGAGAAAGGCGTTCACGGCGAGCAGCACCGCACCGGAAAGGCGATTCCGCTTCGCCGTCCAGCCGCGCCGAACGTGCGGAACGAGGGCGCCCAGGACGATCATCGCCGCCATTGCCGCACCGCCGTGAATTTTCATGAGCAGCCGCGGAATCCTTTCCCAGCCTTCATCTTCGAGCCGCCCCTGCGCATGCATCCATCCCGCTCCGGTGATGAGCAGCAGGAAAAAGCTGAGATACACGACCGCCTTCAACGGGCCGCTGAGGCGAAAAGTAGAACGCTGCATGCGGGGCCGGACTGCATCGTTTTCCGAAGCGCGCGGCGATTCAAAACCACCGGCACCACGGGGGACGGAAAGCAGCGGTGAGTCAGGCATTCGCAGCGACAAACCGGCAGTGACCTTCGCGGTCGAGCAGCAGTGCGCTCGCCTTGTAGCGTTGCAGAATCGCGGCGGCGCTCTCCCGACGCGCGAGGACGATCTTGGTCAGCGCATCGGCGAGCAACGCCGTCGGCGCATGGACCGAGACGCTCAGTTGGTCTTCGCACGGCAGGCGCGTCGCGCCATCGACGAGCGGACAGACCCAGCATTTGCGCCAGCGTTTGCGGGAAAAGTACGTCGCGCTGGTCGCCACGGCCGCGTCGCGCAAGGCGAAGGCGTGACCGGCGGCGCCCGGATCGCGCGGGTGCCGGATTTGCACGGGCCAGTCGCGGGGACCAAAGGCGCGCAGATCGCCGCCGGCATTGACCAGACCCGTCGGAACCCCGCGCCTGCGGAGAATCTCCACGGCGCAATCCACCGCAAATCCCTTGGCAATGCCGCCGAGATCGATGTGCAGCGGACGCCGGAACTGGACGAACCGGCCCGGCCCCAGCACCACGTCGCGCCAGGTCGCGAGCAACTCGCCGCGGCCAAGGGTCGGCACGCGCGGTAGATAACCCCACGACACGAGCCGCGGCGCAATCGTCACGTCGAAAGCACCATCGCTTTCTGCCGCCAGTTTTTGCGCCGCGCGCAAGACGGAAAACGTCCACGCGCTCACGCGCACCGGTTCGCTATGCCCGCCTTGATTGAGCCGCGACAATTCACTCAGCGGATCGTGATAGCTCATCAAGCTCTGCACTTTGCTCACCGCGGAAAAAGCCGCCCCAACCGCCGACACGAGCGCGGGCTCCTCCAGCCCACTCGCCGTGATTTCCACGATCGTCCCGAGGTGCGGGCGCGCCCGACGGACAACCTGCGATTCACCGCAAGGCGAGCTCATAGGTCACCAAAAGCCGCTTCACTCCGTCGGCAATATGGCGCGCGGAAAGCGTCGCGCCGCTGATGTTTTTGATGTCTTCATCGAGCTTCAGCTTCGACTGGCTGGTCTTGCCGACGAACTGCGCGCGCCACGGCGCATTGCGCACTTCGCCACCGTACGTTTCACGATACTCCATGATCTCGATGCTCTTCACCGCGCCACCCGAAGTGATGCCGATGGCGAAGGAAATGAACTCGTGTTTGCCGACGACTTCATCGGCGATGAACCATCCGCCGCCTTCCACCTTCCACGCCTTGATGTCGTTGCTGCGCACATTCACGCCGGACGTTTTTTGAATCGCGCTGCGCTGCTGCGGCGTGAGTTTCACCGGCGCAGCCGTCATGCGGGCGCCAGGAAAAATCGCCTGCTGCGCTTGCTCGACGCTGAGATAGACGACGGCGTGCGCCGAGGTCGCGGTGCAGACCATCGCGGGCGCGATGGCGAATCGGAGCCAGGGTTGCATCGATGAAGGCGGCTAGAAATTGACGCCCACGCGCAGACGCCAGTACCACCTCTCGTGCTCTTTGCCGAAGATGTAGCCATTGTCGTACGCGAAATCCTTGTTGTCCTGGCTGTAGGCGCTGCCAATCGGA
>JBBSDS010000327.1:0-5861 GCA_038240495.1 Chthoniobacterales bacterium
AGACTCCGTCGGCGGAATTCCCGCAAAGGCCGATGTCTCCACGCTCGTGTGGCAGTAGCGGCAGTCGATCCCCAGCCCGCCGACGTGATGCTCATGGCTGAACGGCACGGGTTGGGAAACGGGTCGCCCGACATCGGTGGCATAGGATGAGAAGAGCGATGCGTGAAAGCTCCACGCCAGAATCGCCACTCCCATCACCGCCACAGGCAGCGCGGTGCGAGCCAGCATATTCACGTAAGGTGGGAATAGCTGGGCCATGCGATCAATTCCTCAGTTAAACGATGCGGCCAGTCTCTCAAGATTGGAGCAGGCTATGCCTCTGCCTCTTTGCATCCCGAGGATGATGTCGTCAATCGGAGTAAATGACATGGTTCATTCACTCTTCGCAAAAGAATGCTCGGTCGAGCGTAAAAAAGAATATTTGCTTCAGGACGCAGTGCTCGTCGTTCCCGCAAGGCTCAGGAATCCGTTCCAAGGGAGGGCGACCGGTCAGACTATCACACAACTTGTTAATGTGACGGCGGAGTGGACGCATCCTCATCATCCGCACCAAACTAGAAAGAGGGCTGGCAATAGCTTATGGCGAAGCCCAAGACGCTGTTCACCTGCCGTTCGGTTTTGCGTTCTGAAGTGGCGACGATTTCCGATACGACCGCGAGTCCCACGGAAGGCGATGTCTTGAAAAGAACCTTTCTGCCGTGATACGATACAATTCCATTTTCGCTTCCGTCGCTCTCGGCCTGATTGCATTTTTCTCTGCGGACGCGTCTGCCGCAGACCGGAGCGCCGCGAAAGAAACCGGCATTTTGGATGGAACCGTCTGGATGGTGGATCTGATCCCGACCCGCCAGACCTCCGACAAAGGCGCCGAGTCCTTCAAGGATGCGCTCACTTTTTCCCGGGGCTATTTCGTGTCTGCGACGCTCAAGAAATCAGGAATCGGGCCAATGCGCTATTCCGCGGACGGAGCGAACGGTTTCTTTAACTGGCGGACCGTGCCCGCAATGCGCAAGTCGGACGCGGCGGAGTGGGCCGGCGTGACGAATGGCAGGAACATCGACGGGAACTTGAAATGGTTCACGCACGATGGCCGCACTCTTTACTACACGATCAAAGGCCGTCGCCGCTAACCGGCCAGTGCAATAAGTGAACGAACCAATCCGAAATCATGTTGCGGAATCTTAAAACCTTGATGGGCTACACCCTGGCCGCATCCGACGGGGAAATTGGCAAAGTGCGCGAAATGTATTTCGACGATCAAAGCTGGAAGGTGCGCTATCTGGTCGTCACCGCGGGCTCGTGGCTCGCTGGGCGCGACGTGCTCATCGCGCCGCGCGCGCTCGGCGATATCGACGAGCAAAATGCCGCCATCGCGGTGCATCTCACGCAGGAACAGGTCCGCGACGCGCCATCCATTGACAGCGACCCGCCAGTCTCGCGACAAGATGAACAAAAGTATTTTCAGTATTACGGCTGGGATCCGTATTGGGTAATGCCGGGCGCGGTGACGGGCATGATTGGCATGGCCATGCCGGGGGTGGTTTCGCCGCCGCTCGCGACGCAGGCCGAAGTGTCCGAGAAGGCGGAGCCCGGCGATCGGCATCTGCGTTCCAGCCAGAAGGTGCAGGATTACGGAATTCGCGCGCAGGATGGCGAACTCGGCCACATCAGCGATTTTGTCATAGACGATGCCGACTGGTCCGTGCGCTACCTCGTCGTGGCGACTCGCAACTGGCTGCCGGGCAAACATGTGCTGCTCGCGCCCGACTGGGTGGAGCTTATTTCGTTTGAGGACGGGAAAGCTTTCGTCAATCTGCCACGCTCCGCGATCAAGGACGCGCCGGAATATGATCCCGCCTCGGGAGTAAGCCGCGCCTACGAGGAGCAACTGCATCAGCACTACAAGCAAAAGAATTACTGGGACGCCGTGGAAGGCCAGCGATGATTGTCCTGGCTATCACCTTAGCCATCGGATTGCGGGCTTGGGAGTGGCACCACGCGTACAAGGCGAAGTTCACCTATCCGGCCAGTCCCGCGCGATAGCCCTGGCTGAAGGAGGCATCCGACTCGTTCAGTGCCAGAGCAAAGTCACGGCAACGAATCCCGCGTAGAGCAGCAGCAGAATCGCGCCTCCGAGACGATGCAATCCGCCTCTCCACGCCGTCAGCGCGATCGCCACGATGGTCATCCCACCGAGCCACCAAAGCGCGAAAACCGTGCGCGGTGAGATGCGGCCCAGCCCGACGATCAATGCCGGCAGGCAGATGCCGGCCACGATGTTCAGCGTGTTGCTATTGAACGACTCCGTGACCACCGCCGCGCCGCGTCCGCGCAAAGCGAGCCGGACGCCGGCGATCGCATTCGGAATTCCGGTTAATGCCGCGATGACGAGCATTCCCACCGTCACATGCGGCAGGCTGAAACGCTCGGCGAGCGCGACGGTCACGCGCACCAGACTTTGACTGCCCGCGACGATCGCAAACAGCACCGGCACGATGACGAGCGCATCGAAGACCGATGCCTTCGGCGGTGTTACATCCTGCTTGGAATCGTCGCGCACGTCCGCCAGCGCCCGGCCGAGAAACTGGCGCACGCGCAGCGGCAGCCGCATCATCCGCTCGATGTTTGTGGGATAGAGCGAAGAGAGCCACACGTAAGGCACCAGCAGCGCGCCGAGCAGGAGCGCACTTAGCCACGGCGCGATAACCCCCATTATCAACGCCGCACCGATCAGCGTGACGAGAACCGCCACGCCGCCATCGAAAAACAGCCCTTCGCGGCCCCGCCGGATGACGCCGGCCACCACGGCGCTGAGCCCGAGCAGCGCGGCGAGATTGAAAATATTCGACCCGATCACCACGCCGACGCCCAGTTCATTGTTGCCGGCCATGAGCGCCGTGATGGCCGACGCAATCTCCGGCGCATCCGCGCCGAGCGCCGTGACGATGCCCAGCAATCCCTCCGAAAAGCCGAGCCGCGCGCCGATCTTTTCGAGATTCGCCGTGAGGATGTAACTCGATACCGAGATCAGCACGAGCGAGCCGACAAACACCGCGAGCAAAGAAAAAAGAGAGTTCATGATTCGATGCCGCAGGACCTATTTCACGAGATAGAACGCCATGCTGAGGACCACATAAACCGCGAGCAAAAGCACGCCTTCAAACCAAGTCGTCTCGCCGTCTGCGGCGATGGCGTTCACGGCGAAGGTCACGCCCGCGATGGCGATGAGTTCCAGTGGATTGGAGAACACGAGATTCATCGGCTTGCCCATGCAATGCGAGACAAGGACGAGCAGCGGCGCGATGAGCAGCGCGACTTGGATCGTCGATCCGACCGTGATGCTCATCACGAGGCCCATTTGGTTTTTGCGGGCGAAGTAAATGGCGGCGACGTATTCCGCGGCGTTGCCGACGATGGCGAGGACGATCACGCCCAGAAAAAATTCGGAGAGACCGAGTGCCGCCGCGCTTTTCTCCAGCGCGCCGGAAACGAGTCCCGCCTCCCATGCGGTAAAGGCGGTGCCGGCGACGAGCACGGCGAGCGATTGCCAGATCGGCCACGACTGCTCGCGCGGCGCGCGGTTTTCCTCCCTCGGAAAAGCGAAGACATCGCGGTGCGTGCAGAGTGTGTAAATGAGGTTCGCGACATAGACGAGGATGAGCACGACGGCGACGCCGAGGCTGAGCCGCTCGTCGAGCCGTGTCGCGTCGGACGGGGCGGCGAGGCCGCGCTCGGTGTAATCAAAGAGCGCCGGCAGCAGCAGCGCGATCATCGCGAGAATGAGCAAACTGGAGAGCAATCCGGCGCGCTCGCGTTTGAAGGTTTGCCGCTCGCGGCCCCAGCTCCCGACGACGATGGCGAGACCAAGACCGAGCAGGCTGTTGCCGACAATCGAGCCGGTGATCTGCGCTTTCACCACATCCGGTTTTCCGCTGATCAGGACGAAAAGCGCGAGGATCAGTTCCGCCGCGTTGCCGAAGGAAACATTAAGCAACCCGCCGATGGCCGGCCCGGCGCGATGGGCGAGTTGCTCCGTGGCGCGCCGAATCCACTCCGCCAGCGGAACGATTGCGAGGATGGCGATGGCGAAAGTCCAGAGAGGGCCGAGATGCGCGAAGTAATGCAGCCCGAGCGAGAACGGAATGAGCAGGAGTAGCCAGGCAAAGATCACGTTGCGATTTTCGAGTCGCGATGACGAACGACCGCAAGATTATGCTTCCTCGATCCTTCGCGGGCCAGCCCGCCGGAGCATCGCCCCCTGCACGAGCAAACCGGCAACGAAAAGGGTCGCAAAGGTGACGGTCCGCCAAAGCGCGTCAGGAAACGCCCATTGCGAAATCATCGCCGCACCGACGAGCGCAGAAATCGTGATCAACGCCCAATCCAGCAAGACTACGACAAGAATTGCGCCGACGACTCCGCCAATCACAAAGGCGATCATCGGAGCCTGGCCGGTCGCGCTTCCAGCGAGATTTGCCAGCACGGCTTGCGCGAGGTAGCCGCCGGCCATGAACCCCGCGAGTCCGATCGCGATGCGCTGGAAAAAGATCGCCAGCACAGCGCCAATGACCCCCACCAGCACTGCGGCGAGAAGGATGATCCACTCCGGCTGCCCCGCCAATCCTCGCCCCGCCAAATCCATCCCTACGACAAAGCCGATGCCGCCGACGAAGAGCCAGTAAAGGCGTTCGCCGAAAAACAGGAGAACCGCGGCGATGATGACGGAAAGAATGGGCATGGTCACACCGCACTATCGCGGCTGCTTGCTCGGTAGGTCGTCCGTAGAGTATGCAGAATGTCCAAAGTTCGCCTTTACGTGGTATCCTCATCCCGTGCCGAAGACAGTGGGCCAGCACCCCCGAGATTCATTTAAGACCATGCGCGAGGGCACCCGCGATTTCTCTTTGCCGCTCCTGGCACACCGCCTCGAGGACCATTGAAACTGAAAAAGAAAGAAAATATGAAATATCAAAAACTGGCTGCGACTTTCGCAGCCCTCGCCCTCTCTTCCGTCGCTTCCTTCGCGGCGGATACCAATAACTCGACCGATGTAAAATCGCTGGTCGATGCTTCCAAACTCGCCGGCACCGACGTGTATGACTTCCACGGAAACAAATTGGGGCATCTCGAACAAGTCCTGCTCGATCCGAAAAGCGGTCAGATTCGTTACGGCGTGCTGGAGGTGGACAAAGCGTGGAGTTGGCCCGACCCGAAGATTGCAGTGCCGTGGGGATCATTTGCGGTCAAACGCGGCGACGACAAGTCGGTGAAACTCTCGTTGGACGCGACCAAGGATAAGCTCGAGAAGGCACCAAAATTCAAGGCGGGCGACGCAGATCATCTCTATGACAAACAGGTTTCGGAGCCGACTTACACCTACTGGAGCATGTATTGGTATGAACCAATGCCGATGAACAAAAAAGGCGTTTCGGGCAAGACTCCTTCGGACGCCAAGACTTCGACGGACGCGAAGGCTTCGACGAGCGACACCAGTGCGACCGCGCCTGCGTCTAAAAAGCCGACGACCACGAAGTAACATCAACTCACCATATTCATGCCGCCGACGCTATCCCTCTGAGGGTAGCGTCGGTTTCGTGATTTCCATCACTCTTATGAAAACCAAACCTACCTCCTTTGGAGCCGCAATTGTTACGGGCACTATTTTGCTAGCATCGGCTGCACTTTCACCCGCCGCCGATGAGCGGACGAACGCAGTGCTGGAACTGAACCGCGGCCCGCATGGCGAATTGAGATTCACCGGAAAGGTTCAGGCGATTTCGCCGGTGACACATACGATCAGTGTTTTGCACAAAGCCGAAACCAGACCATTTGCTTTCGACGATCAAACCAAGCTGGTGAAA
>JBBSDS010000328.1:0-5792 GCA_038240495.1 Chthoniobacterales bacterium
CGCAGCCTTGCGGCTGCCGGAGCGTAGCGGAGGCGGCCGCAAGGCTGCGCCCTTCCCACCAACCACATCACCCCTAATCCAAAACCCGAAAACCACGAAAAACTCTCATAGCAAGTGGATCAAAAACCGGGGGCAGGCCACTCTCACGCGCAAGGTGCCGGGCGACTATTGCCGAAGAGGCGATCACCGGGCGGCGGCGCGAAAAAATGATGCGCCGACGACTTGTCGGTTCGCGCAGGCTGGCGGATTCGCCCTGTGCGTCGTGCGAAGATTTGCTGCGCGGCTGCCATTCGCGAGCCAGCGGGCAGCCTACGGGTCGTCGGCGCCACATTGTGCGGCCTCCTTCGGACGCGTTACTTCGTGCCGGAGAGCAGCGCCGACTTCACCGCGGGGAGGCTGAGCGTCTTGTCGTACAGCGCCTTTCCGATGATGCAGCCGTGCAGCGCGGGGATGGTCGCGAGGTGCGTGACATGCGTCGCCGTGCCCACGCCGCCGCTCGCGATGAGCTGCCCGCCGAGCGGGACGATTGCCGCGTTCACGCGCTCGGTCTCACCGAAGTTCGGCCCTTGCAGCATCCCGTCCGTCGCGATGTCCGTGTAAATGATGGTGCCCGCTCCCGCTTTCACGGCGTTGACCGCGAGTTCGAGCGCGCTCTGCCCGGTCTCCTGCGTCCAGCCTTTCACGCTCACGATGCCGTTCTTCGCATCGATGCCCACCGCGATCCGCTCGCGTCCAAACTCGCGCGCCATCTCGCCGACGAACTCCAGCGACTCCGCCGCCTTCGTCCCGAGGATCACGCGCGCCACGCCCGCATCGAGCGCGCGGCGGATGGCCTCGATGTCGCGGATGCCGCCGCCGAGTTCGCACGGGATGCCGACCGCACCCGTGATCGCGCGGACGGATTCGAGATTCTGCTGCGTGCCCGAGAACGACGCGTCGAGATCCACGATGTGCAGCCAGTCGCCGCCCTCCGCCTCCCACTGCCGCGCAAATGCTGCGGGGTCGGAGGAATAAATCGTTTTTTCAGCAGCACGACCCTGGCGCAGGCGGACGACCTGGCCGGACATCAAATCAATGGCGGGGTAAAGCAACATGAGCCGCGAGGAAATGCCGCGCAGTGCCGTGCAAGGCAAGGTGGAACACGCGCCCCGTCGCGCGCTTCCTCTCACTCTTGTTCTCTTTCGGTGCGTAAGTTTGCTCCATGCAGCTTAGTCCATCCTCCATACCCTATCCTGCGGGCGAACCCGACACGGGTTTACCCGTCCTGGCTGCGAATCCGCCACTCACCCCGGCACGGCCTGCGAAGTCAGTTCCGCAATCTCCGCCGCCAGCTTCTCCGCCTCGCTCGTCAGCCCGGCGATTTCCTTTTCGAGCACCGCCGTGTGCTTCGCCACCACGCGGTCAAACAGCGCCGGTTCCTTCGCCGTCAAACCGAGCAGCTCGAACTCGGGGCCTTCGCGCAGCCGGTTCGTCGCCTCCAGCACGGCGAGGATTTCCAATTCCAGACTCTCCCACAGCTTCCGCAGCCGCGCGGCCTGCTCCTCCTCCCGGAAGTCGAGTCCCGCCCAGCCCTGCCGCAAAATGAACCCCTGCGGATCACCGGCGACCTGCCGCAGCGTCCCGAATGTCCCCGCTGTCCTTCGCGTGATTGATGGCGGCGGTCAGCTTCTCATATGTTTCGAGCTTGTCCGGCTCGTGGCGAAAGCGATCCGGGTGATACAGCTTCACCAGATTCTTCCACAGCCGGCCAAGCTCCTCCTGATCCTCCGCGCCCAGTTCCTTCTTCGCGGCCAGCGCCTTGTCCGTCTCCTCATACTCCCGCTCCGTGCGCGTCTTCGCCTGCTCACCGCCATTCGCTCACGGTTGTCACGCGGAACACGACGGACTTTGAGAAGACGGGCGTGAAGGTTTTGAATCCGTTTTAGCGCCGGATAGTTTGTTTGTCCCGTGTTCCTTCTTGTTACTCCCCACCGCATCCGGATTCCTGCCAGTGAGCTGTGGAAAGGCGGATGATTTCGTCGAGATCGGCTTTCGAATCGCTGTCGCCACCGAAAGTGAAGGTACCCGTGAGATGGCTCCAATCCTCGCGGCTGAGGCCGTAAAGCTCGCGCGCGATGAAGACTTCGAGCTTCGCGCGTTCGGCGAAGTCGTCCGGTTTTTTGGAAAGCTTGGCCGCCGATTTCGCGAGCCATTCGCGCTGCTTGGCGTCGAGTGACGGGATGGGGAGTTCGTAAACATGAAAGATGTTCACATGCGCCGAGACTTTGCTGCGGAGATAGTAGTTCAGAATCAGTGAATTGAAGAGCCCGAGCAATGAGTCCGTTTCCGCCGCCGGATAGAATCGCTGCTCCAAAATTCCGTCTTCCGCGAGGTGATAGCGATACGGGTTCAGATACATCAGTGTGTCGATGATCGCGACTTGGGCGGGCAGGATCGCGGCAATGAAGGTCCGCTCGTCTGTCGAGCGACCTACCTGCCGATAGGCTAGCCGCTCGCATTCGTATTGCAGCTTGAACTCTTTCGCTTGGAAGAGTTCGAGCAACCGCTTTTCGAGTTCGTCCTTCTTTTTTGGAATGGGCTGACCCTCCAAGACGGTGACCTCCGACTTACGAACAAACTGTGCGAGGCGGTAGAGTTCTTTCCTCAAGCACTCCACCCGAACGTCCTTTTCGACGACGAAGGAATTCGAAGGCGAGTAACGCGGGTTGTATTGAAAGATCATCTTGCCCTCGTAGAGCGTCATCTGTCCGTCTTGCAGCTTCTTGCCATCGCGCTTGTTGAAGAAACGACGGTCGTCGGCCGAGTGAAGTTCACGGCGAAAGCGATAGCCGAGGGCTTCCAGCAGGGGATGATTGCTCCGCACCTTCGTATAAAGCTGGTAGTCGGCTTCCGACCGGAACTCCATGAACGAGTAGTTCTGTGGCGAGAACCGCTTGATCATCTCGACGCTGTATTGAATCGGCGGATCAAAGACGCGCGCTGGGTCTCGGAGATAGAAGCGTGCGGAGACAGCGTGATCGGGCTTCGGCGGAAGGCCTTTGATGAGCTTGAAGAATCCGAATTTGAAGCGGTTATCGACGTCCGGAAAGATAAAGGCGGTGGACTCTTTGCCGTCCTCGACTTTGAGGTAGCCGCGGTTTTCAAACGAAGTCAGCTCTTCCAGCGTGTGCTCGGTGATGAACAGGCGGCGGAGCGCGCCGCAGCCTTCGTCGGTCTGGATGCTCGACGGCACAAGAAGCGAGAGCCGACCGCCCGCGCGGAGGAGCCGGAGATTGTTTTCGATGAAAAGCTTGAAGAGGTTCCAGTCGCCGGTGCCCTGATGCTCGAAACGGCGGGAGAGATAGGCTTTGTAAGTTTCGTAAGAGCGCTGGTAATCGTCCCAGCGGGTTTTGAAACCGGCGTCCTCGTCGAGTTTCTTCGCAAACCACGCGTCGAAATCAACTACGCTCATCGAGTACTTGTCGATCTTCGCGAACTCCTTGCGCACCGGCTTGACGGCTTCCCACGGCGGATTGCCGATGATGCCGTCGAAGCCGCCGGTTGCGCGCGGCGTGCCTGTCGCATCGAAGTAGCACGGGAAGAATTGCAGCGCGAGAAAGGCGGGCGCGGCGGGCAGGTTCTCGTTTTGAAAATGCTCCTCCATATCGGCGTCCAGCTTCGCACGCAGCGCGAGCGCTTCATCGAGCGGGGAGTGATCACTCGGGTTTTCGATGTATTCCTGCCGCAGCTTCCAAAGCTCCTGAACGGCGTGCTGTGAATACTCGCGCAAGTATTCGACTTGCAGTGCGGCTTCGACATCCACCAGCGAATCGGCGCAAATGAAGTTGAGTTCCAAGTTGGGCAGGATGTTCCCGGACTCGGCCTTGAGCTGGCGGTAGTTATAGTCGTCCACAGAAAGCTTCACGGCTTCCTTCCAGATATTAGTCTTCGCGACCTCGATGGCACCGCCGTCCTTGTCAATGGCATAGATATGCTGGAGAAGCAGACGCGCGATAAGGACGCGCCTGGCATCGAAGGCATGCCTGCGGCGGAACTCGGCGGCCTGCTGGACATTTGGCGGCATGTCGAAAAGGTCGTCCCCCATTTTCCTCACCCAGACACCAGCCTGATCAATCCGGAGATAGTGCCTCCAGATTGCCCGCAGCACCTTGATGAGAAAGCCGCCGCTGCCGGCGGCGGTGTCGGCGATGCGAAGCCCGGAGAGTTGCTCCATTAAGATACCGGCAGCAACGAAGTCACAGCGGTCCTTGTGAATCAGCGCGCAGATTTCGTCCACGAGCGGGGCGAAAAGCGAGTCAACCAGACTGTCGGCCATCGGGGTGGTGATGGGCGCGGGCGTGTAATAGATGCCCTCGTCCTTGCGGTTCGACGCGAGGAACATCTCGTAGGACTTGCCGAAGATGTCCTCGTTGATCTTCCGATAGTTGTAATGAACGATGCCGCGGCTAAAGACCTTGTCCCACTTACTAACTCCAAGGACGAGTTCCAAGGCGCGGGCGAAGCGGTCGAGGTTCTCCGGCGTTTGCTCGACGTGATCCCAAATCTTCCGCGCGAATAACTCGGTGTCGTAATAGTCATCGAAGAACTCTTCAAAGTTACGGAGAAAGCCGCGCAGCGTGTGGCGTGAGCCTTTGGCTTCCCAGCGGTCCTTTTGCTTCTCGTATTCGTCCTGGATGAACCGATACGGAACGAGGCCGTGGTCTTCGAGGGTCTTGGCGAAGACGAGTTTGTTGATGAGAAGGATATTAAGTTCGGCGGCATCTTCCGGCGGCGTGAACGCGACCTTTTCAAAGACGTGAAACCATTCCTTCAAGTCTTCAAAGAACTGGCGATCGAGTTCCGGTTTCTCAACGGCGTCCTCGGTGCGCCGCATAACATCCAGCAGGCTGCGGCTTTCGCCATAACGCGCGAGCAGATCGGCGAAGGGGAGCACCGCGAAGAAGGAGCCGTCAACCAGCGTGTCGCGCGCGCTGAAAAGATATGCCTCCTTCAGATCGGTGAGGACGACGTATTCGTGCCGGTGGAGGTATTTCCGAATCTGCGCGAGATGCTGCTTTGGCTTCAATTCGTAGCGGCGCAATTCGGTCTCGCTGTGGACCTGAAAGAGCGGCTTGAGTTCGAGAAGCACCGCCCCGTTGACCTCGGGAATGATGAAGTCAACAAAGCCGTCGCCGATGTTGACCTGCGAAAAAACGCTGACGCCGAGGGCATCCTTCGCAACTTCGCGAAAGAGATGCTCGGAGGCGGTCTCGGGCTTTGTGTGGTGCGCGAGATCGAGGACGTATTTCTTGATTGGCGCGTAGGCGGACGCCTCGGGCAAGTCCCCGGCTGACGGAGCAAGGTCGATCGAAGTGCGGCTTACAAACGAGCGCAGGGTATTCAGTATGGTGCTGTTCAAGACGCGGGCGACGCTATCCAGTTTCCAACGCGCTGTCACGCGGAGCCGCAGGGCAGTGAAGGAGCCTACGCGAGAATCTCGCGGATGACGCTGCCGCGGTCGCGTTCGAGGCCCTTGCGGCCGGGGACTTCGAGGCGGCGGGAATCGAGTCCGAGCTGATCCAGGATCGTCGCGTGAGCATCAGTGACGTAGTGGGGGGAAAGGGACAGACAAACAGTCGTGATGCCCGGCGGATTCAATCGCAGGATTTGGTGCGCAGGTCGCATTGCGTGCAGCATTCCGGCTTCATCGGCAAATATCCTTCCGATGTGAGCCATGCCCCTCACTCCGCCGACGGTTCCTCTCGGACGACCAGCGGCTTTTAGAAACGCCGCGAATTGAAGCCTTTCATTCC
>JBBSDS010000329.1:0-5751 GCA_038240495.1 Chthoniobacterales bacterium
CGCCAGCGGCGGTCGCGCAACAGGTCCGGGTCGGGTTTGACGACGAGGCCGAGCCGCAAGGGCGCACCTTCGTCGCCCGCATGCAGCGCGACGACGCGGTAGCCTTTTTCAAGATTTTCCGTCACTGAAGTCACGACCGAGAGCATGGCTCAGGGTTTCTAAGGGCTTTTGTGGGCAAGGGAAGAATATATCAAAGGGTCGCTGAGGAGACCGAGCCCGGCATCCTGTGCGATCCTGTTCCGCTGGCCAGTCGATTTTCCGTTTACTTCCGTTCCGAGCGCTCTCTATGTTTTCGGCGCTTTGTTTTTCCGATGACACTCCATCCCCCAGACCAAATCGCGTGGGCCGCGCGGGTCGGAGCGCGATTGCAAATGCTGCAAGCGAGTTTTGCGGATGACGACCCCGCAGGTCGCAGGGGATATATCGAAGAGGAAATTGAACGGGAAATCCGGGAGGTGCCGCCGAGCGTTCGCGGCGCGTTTCTGGAAGCCCTGGCCGAGCGATTCCCCTCGTGGGAAACCGCGCCGACGCCTCCCGCGGTGAGCGCACCTGCCGCTCCCGTTGCTGCCGTCGCTGCTGCTCCGGCGACGCCGCAGTCACTCGTCGAGCAACTCGCGGCGCTGGCCGGCAGTCTTTCCGAAGAGACGCGCTGGAACCTCTCGCAGTATTTACAGCAGGCCGGTTACGCGATTGCCGTGACCGAGGCGGCCGCCCCGCCTGCGGCGAGCACGGAGATTCCGATCGAGCTGGTGAGGAAGCTCGGGCTGGAGCCCGGTGTGCCGCTCGATCACGGCCGCACGCTGAAGCTCGTTGCGGTCCTGGTCGATCTCGTTGTGACGATGGATCAGCTTTCGTGGAGCGTCTGGAAAAGCCTCGCGCCCAACTCGATCGTCCGCCGCGACCCCGGCGCGACCGGCGACCTGCGGAAGCTGACCGGACCTTATCTGCTGGGCGACAACGAAGTCTCGACCGCGCAGATTACCCAACTCCTCGACAAGACCCGCCAGCTCATCGCGGGGCTGCTCGCGGCCGTCGGCTCGACGGGCGAAGCCTTTGCCCGGCAGCATCTCTCGCGTTTTTCCCCGCCGAGCATCAAGGAGCAGGCCGAAGCCGATCAGGGATTTTTTATCGGCACGGAGCAAAAGTGCTGGCGCAAGTATATCGAGCTTTTCAACGCGACGAGCGGCGTCGCCATCGAAAATGAAATCGCCAGCATCATGGTGAAATACACCGAGAATCTGATCCTCGGCGGCCGGCCAGTTTCGGAACCATGATTCGCGCCCTGGCCAGCGCCGCACCTTTCCCGATTTTCCTCCTCATCGCATAATTTCCCATGCCTGCACCCATCCACTGGCACGAAGGACTTTTCCTCCTTCCGCATCATTTGCAGCGCCTGCAAAAAACGATGATCGACGGCTTCGGCGCGGAGCGAAAACTGAGCTGGGCGTATCCCTATGGCGTCGTGGAGTCGCGCCTCTCACCGGATGAACTCGAGAACATGCGGCTGCGCTTCGACAAACTGCGCGTCATCATGCCGAGTGGCTTGGAAGTGAGCTTTCCCGAAAATGCGGAGCTGCCTTCGCTCGACATCAAGCAGGCTTTCGCTTCGAGCGGCGGCAGCTTTTACGTCTTCCTCGGCGTGCCGCTCTGGTTCGACCGGCGGGCCAATACCATCGAGGCCGGGCAGACCGCCGATGCGCGGGTGAAAGTTCTGTATCGCACGACCGAAACGGAAGTCGCCGATGAGAATTCCGGCGAGAATCCAAAGCCGGTGCTCGTCCGCCGGATCAATGCGCGGCTCATGCTGGAAAATGAGGACGGGTCGGACCTCGAAGTCATTCCGCTGCTGCGCATCGTGCGCGGGGTCGGCGAGCAAATCGGCATCCCGCGCCAGGATCCGGAATACATCGGCCCATGCCTCTTGCTCAGCGGTTCGCCCGTGCTGCGCGAACTCGTCCGCGACCTCGCCAGCCAAGTGCAGGCGAGCCGCAAGGAACTCGTCGTCCAGCTCACGCGCGCGGGCTTCAGCCTCGAAAATCTGCGCGGTCTGCAATTCGAGCAAATGATGCGGCTGCGCACCCTGAATCGCTTCAGCGCGCGCCTGCCTTCGCTCGCCGAGGCGCCCGCGATTGCACCATTCCCGATTTATCTCGAGCTGCGCGAATTGCTCGGCGAACTCGCCGCGCTGTATCCCGATCGCGACGAATTCGAGGCCTCCGCCTACGACCACGACAATCCGTATCTCGCCTTCAGCGAGCTCTCGTCGAAAATCCGCTCGCTCCTTCGTGGCGCCGTAGCGCCGAGCTTTATTCGCGTGCCCTTTGTCGATGTGGAAGGCCGCCTCACCGCGGCCCTCGAGGACCAGCATCTCACGCTGCCCAACGAATACTTCCTCGGCATCAAGACCGCGGAGGATCCCCGCGCGCTGGCCCGGCTCGTGGAAAATGCGGACGAGTTCAAGGTCATGCCGCGCAGCCTTTCCACCCGCGCCATCCGGGGCGGGCTCTTTAAAGAAGAACGCTTCGCCCCGCTCGAACTTCCGGCGCAATCCGGGCTCTATTACTTCCGCCTCCTGCGGACCGAAAGCGCGCGGAGTTGGAATCAAATTCAGGTCGAGAAATCCGCCGTCGTCGTCTGGCCGGAACAAGGCCGATCGGACTACGACATCTCGCTCTACATGACGGTGCCGACGGCCGTCGCAACTTGAAACGGTTGTGGGAAAAATGAACATTTCCACAACGCGTCTCATCCTGAGCGGAGCGGAGGCGGAAAAGCGGGCGCAGCGCAGTCGAAGGATCCCGCGCAAGCACGGGCGACGCCGCATGGAAGCGCCGGGATTCCTTCGGCAAGCTCAGGACAGGCTCTTCCACTGCGTTCCGTCCCGCCTCCGCCCACGACGGAACTCCGCTCAGGATGACTCGCGTTTTGGAGCGGCTCATGCGCAGCGAAGCACGGAGAATGCAGCGGCCGGGGCGAAGTCGAAGGATGACGGGACAAGAGAATTTTTCCACTCTCGTTAGCTCATGCCGCCGCCCGCCGCGCCCACCTCATCGCTCACGCTCGTCGATCTTTGCGAGCCGCTTTTTCAGTACCTCTGCATGCTGAATCGGATCGCCCGCAATCCCGGCGGCGAGGGGCTGGAACTCGGTCCGCTGCAAAAGCTCATCAAGGAAATCTTCGAGGACATGGCGCAGAACCCCGAGGCTGGTCCGGCGCTCAAGGCGCAGTTTGAAAAAGTGCGCGTGCCTCTGATTTTTTTCGTCGATTCGATGATGTCTGAAAGCAAGCTGGGCCTCGCTCCGCAGTGGAACAAGCATCGTCTCGCCTACGAATTCAACGAGCTGGCCGGCGACGAAAAATTCTTCGATGCGCTCGACGAAACCCTCGCGGAGAAAAGCGCCGAAGCGGACGAACGTCTCGCGATTTTCTACACCTGCCTCGGGCTCGGCTTTCAGGGCTGGTATGCCGGCCAGGCCGAATATCTGCGCAAGAAAATGCTCGATCTCGGCAAACGCATTCCGCCGGAATTCATCGACACGCACCACGCAGCGCGGGTCTGTCCCGAAGCTTACGAGCACCTCGACGCGCGTGACCTCGTCGAACCGCCGGGCGTGAAAATGGCGACGATGGCGATCGCCTTCCTCGGCCTTTTCCTCATCGTCATGGTCGTCAATTTTTACCTCTTCCGAACCGCGTCCAACGGGCTTTCGGAATCGCTCAAAAATATTCTCACCCATGATTTCATGGGGACGAAATGAACTGGCCGAGCCGTCAATCCTGAGCGTCGCATGGACCTGATTTATGAAATCCTGAGCGCCATCGGCGGCCTGCCGGCCTGGACGCGGTGGGTCTTTGTCGCCATCACCGTGGCCGCCATGGTGGGGCTCAGCGTCGCGTTCAGCCCCGTGGTCGCGATGATCGTCCTCGGCGGCTTGCTCGTCGTCGCACTGCTCGTCCTCGGCTTCCTCTGGATCATCAAGCGCAAGCGGGAAAAAAAGGCGGCGTCGTTTGGGAGTGACTTGCGCGGACACACCGGCATGACGCCGAACCAAATCTCCGACCCGGCGCGCCGCGCCCGCCTGGAAGAGCTCGCGCAGGCTTTTGAAAAGGGCATCGAGAAGTTCCGCGCCGCGGGCAAAAACCTCTACGACATGCCGTGGTACGTCATCGTCGGCGAGCCCGGCGCAGGCAAGACCGAAGCCATCCGGCATAGCAATGTCGGCTTCCCGCCGGGCATGCAGGACGAGTTCCAAGGCGTCGGCGGCACGATCAACATGAATTGGTGGTTCACCAATCACGGGGTCATTCTGGACACCGCGGGCCGGTTGCTTTTCGAGGAGGTCGAGCCGGGGCAGACGGGCGAGTGGCGCGTCTTTCTCGAGATGCTCCACAAGCATCGCATCAATTGCCCGATCAATGGCCTGTTCCTCGCGATTCCGGCGGACAGCTTGATCAAGGATACGCCCGACGACATTGCCCGAAAAGCCGGCAAGATCGCGCAGCAGCTCGAGCAGATTCAGCGGCAGCTCGACGTGCGGTTTCCCGCTTACGTCGTGATCACGAAATGCGATTTGCTCAACGGCTTCCGCGAGTTTTTCGACGACATGCTCGATCCGCAGGCGCAGCACCAGATGATGGGCTGGTCGAATCCCGATCCACTCGACGCGCCCTTCCGGCCGGAACTCGTGGACGATCATATCTACACGGTCGTCGCGCGCTTGCGGCGGCGGCGGCAGGGTCTCCTGCTCGATCCGATCGCGCGCTCTCTTCCACAGCGGACCGATGAAGTGGATCGGCTCTACGCGCTGCCGCACAGCGTATCGCTGGTCGCGCCGAATTTGCGGCAATATCTCGACACGATCTTCATCGCCGGCGCGTGGTCGCAGCGCCCGCTCTTTCTGCGCGGCATCTACTTCACCTCGTCGCTGCGTGAAGGCTCGGCGCTCGATCAGGAGCTCGCGCAGGCGCTCCGTCTGTCCGTCGATTCGCTGCCCGAGGGGCGCGCGTGGGAACGCGAACGCTCTTACTTTTTGCGCGACGTATTTTTGGAAAAAAGTTTCCGCGAGCGCGGCCTCGTCACGCGCGCTACAAACACCAAAAAGCTCGTCATGCGGCGGCGGCTCGCGCTGCTCGGTGCCGGTGTCGTGGGCTTGCTCGCGCTGCTCGGATTTTCCTGGATGGGCTATTCGGCGCTGCAAAACAGCGTCGGCACGCAGAGCGGTTTCTGGGCGCGGGCGAGCGATGGCTGGAACGGCGACATGTGGCAGCCCATCGTGCAGCGCGACACGGGCGCGCAATTCGCGTACTACGGCGATCAGCCGGTCGGCCCCGGCGTCGGCGAGCGTTCGCGCCAGCTTTTCAATGAGCCGCAGCTCCCGCTCGCCGATTTCCATCCGAAGCTCCACGCCCTCGCCACCACGCCGCTCGATGTCGCGCTCGTCTTCCGCCCGCTCTCGACTTTTGGCGTCGAGATCGACCGCGACCGCAGACGCGCACAACGCGTGGTTTACGAGGGCAGCGCGATCAAGCCGCTGCTCGACGGCGCGCGCCAGAAAATGTCCGTGGCTTCGCCCGCGCCCCGCGTGGGCAGCGACGACGCGGTGCGTGAGGGGCAGGCGTTGCTCGCCTTGATCCGGCTCGAAGCAGGCGTCATCAATCGGCGCGAAAAGCGCGGGGTCGGTGCGTTCACCGGCGAGAAATTACTGCCGCCGCTTTTGAATTACGCGTCCGGTCCGAAGTGCGATCCGCAGC
>JBBSDS010000330.1:0-5728 GCA_038240495.1 Chthoniobacterales bacterium
CCTTCCTGATCGGTCACGTAAAACGTGCCGTCGTCATTCACACACACACCGTTCGCGGCGCGAAAGCCATTCGCGACGATGTCAGTTCTCGCGCCATCGGCGCTCACACGCAGCAGCGTGCCGTGCTGCGGCACGAGCGGTGGCAAGGCGTGGCGCGCGGATTTCGCGTAGTAGAAATTTCCCGCCGCATCGGTCTGCAAACCCATCGCGAATTCGTGGAAGTGCTCGGTGACTTGATGGTCGCTGTTAAAGCACTCGTAGAAGTCGGTCTCGCCGTCGCCGTTCAGATCGCGCAGCCGCACGAGCTGATCGCGGCAGGTGACGTGGATCACGTCGCCGATGATTTTCAAACCGAGCGGCTGGTTCAGTCCGGCGGCGATGCGACGCCATTTGAGTTCGCCCGTCTTATTCAACAAGCCCTCGACGAGCCACACGTCGCCCATCCAGGTGCAGAGCGCGAGGCGGTTGCCGTCGCTGAAGAAATCAAGGCCGCCGGGCCGCCATTGCGTGTGCCAGGGATTCGATGCGGCGTCGGGAAACGCGAGCGTGTCGGACTCGAAACCTTCACCGGGAATCGTGGCGCCTGCTTTCGTCCCGAGAACTTCCGGCCAGCGCGGCGCACCGCCCTTGGTCAGCGCCGATACTTCCGCAGGCGCCGCAGCGACCGGATGAAAGTCGGCCGGTGACAGCACGTCCGACGCCATGCGCACGGTGACGCGCTCCGTTTCATTGCGCGGTGGAATGCGCAGCATGTGAAACCCATCGTCGACCGCCAACTGCGCTCGCGTTCCGCCGGACATCGACACGCGCTGCTTGGCATCCGCCACGCGCATCTCCAGCGGAGTGCTGCATGCGCCGATCTCCAGCGTGCGCGTGAAGACGAGCTTGCCGTCCTGCACTTCACAACCCGGTGACTCCAACACCTGCGCCGTTCCGACCGAGTAACTTAGAACCGCGCGCTGCCCATGAAGATACAGCCCGCGATACCTTATCCACTCACGCGGCAACGGGCCGTAGGGTTTCTTGTCGAGCCCGAGCAGGCGCGCTTCTTCGTATCGCCCCGTCGCAGGATTTGCCCAGCCGGGCGCGTCGGGATTTGTGAATGCCGTCTCGCCCACGATCTTCGTGTGCGTGCCGTGCGAACCGTCGAAGGCGATGCCGCGCCAGTCCACAAACTTGTCGCCCGCCCACGCCGCCGCGACGCGCATCGTGTCGTGATCGTAGAGCATCCACGCGTGCCCTTTGCTTACGCCACCTGCGCCTTCATCCAGCCGCACCGTGATGCCTTTGTTCGCGATGTTTCCCGGCGCGATCTCCAGCGTCCACATCAGCGCCGGGCCGAAGTCCATGCGCAGATATTTTGGTCCTTGCTGGAACTCCTTCATCGCCGCCGTCTCGACGAACTCACCCTGCGGCTTCGGCAGCTTCGCGAGGTAGTCATCCGTCACCGCCACATACGCCGCTGCATTTGTCGGCTTCACCATTTTCTCCCGCACAAAATGCGCGACATCATACTTCTGCGCGGGCGTCAGCATCGGCCACGGCGGCATGAGGCCAAGGCCGCTGGTGAGCGTGCGATAGATGCCGTGCAAGTCGCCGCCGTTCTTGAATGCTTCCTTCCAAAACAATCGAGAAGTCGGCAGCGAGCCCGGCTTCTCCGGCGTGCCGTGGCAGGCGATGCAGAGTGTGTTGTAAAGCATCTCCCCGCGTTTCACGGCTTCGCCATCCAGCGCACGGATGAGCTTTGCATGGTCCACCGCCAGCTCGGCCGGTGAGGGTGGCGCGGCCACCGGAACCTCGGCGGAACAGGGCTGTCCGGAGACGAGGATGGAAACGAGGATGAGGAAGAAGCGGCTCATAATGTGTGGGGATGTGGGGA
Source organism: Chthoniobacterales bacterium (assembly GCA_038240495.1). GTDB lineage: Bacteria > Verrucomicrobiota > Verrucomicrobiia > Chthoniobacterales > Chthoniobacteraceae > Chthoniobacter. The sequence goes on from JBBSDS010000330.1 coordinate 1,880, forward strand.
ACGCTGCTACTTCACCTCCGTGAACGGCAACTGGCGCGGGCGCGCTGCCGAAGCCGATGCGATAGGCGAAGGGATTCTTCCGGCTGAACGAAGTGCCCACGTTATTGCGCACGTCATTCATCTCACCGTGCCCTTGAAAAACTTCGCATGGAACTCATTGAAGCGATTCCACTCGAAACTGAAACTCGCCTCCGCCACATCGCGCGGCGTCTCGAAGTCGCTGAGAAAGGCATACGTCACGAAGTGCGGGTCATCCATCTTAATGTGATCCGCGAGGAAGCTCGCTCCGAGATCCTCCACCGCGAAGAACCACAGTACCACCGAGCCCTTCGGATCATTGAGATTGTGCGCGCCGAGCTTGATGACCGTGGGAATGCTCTGCGGATTGACTCCCTTGCGTCCTTTGAGGTCGAGCACGCGCGACGGCCCCGTGATGACTTCGCCCGCAGATAGCGCGGCAGTATCGGCGAGATACCGATACTTGGGCCGCGACGCGGCGGCAGTGGCTCGCGGCGGGATCGCGATAAGCGCAAGCACGAGGGACAGGCAAGGTCTGTGGAATGGATTCATAAATAGAAGGTTTTAAGGTTAGAAATTTGGGGTTAGAAATTTTTGTTCCTGATCTGCACCGGAAATTTCTAACCTAAAATTTCTAACCTTTAAGTTCATCGGATGCTGGTGAAGGTGATCTGTCCGTGGGTGATATTGATCCAGTGGATGGCTTCGAGTGGGGAGAACTAGAGTAGACGACGGAGTTGATGCCGGTAAGGCTGAGCGGCATTGTCGAAGCTCGTGACTCGAAAGGCGGAGGTTTCATCCAGTAGATGGAAGCGCTGATTACCCAGCGGGATGGCATCGCGTTGCATGGCAAGCTCTTTGACCACGAGTGCCTCGCCGCCCAAGAAATGAACGAGCGCTTGATGATACAACGACACACTCAAGCCGATTCCCCAGTCTTGTAGAAGGTCGCGGATGAACTGAACAATCTTCTCACCTCCAGACCAGTTCCGCTCATCCACTGCGAACTCGCGTCGCTCCGTAAGAGTGCGCAGTGAGTTCACGAAACTCGCCTGAACCGACGCCGGACGCATGTTCACGAGCTTGGCGTGGCGAAGGTCCAGCATCAGCAAGTAGTTCAAGAGCTGCGCCATATGCTCTGCGGTGAGTTTGGCGATCGCCTTCAACTCATAGATGAGTTTTCCGTCGGCAACGAGGTCCAGGTAGAAGGTCTTCGAAAACGTTCCGTAGCTGATGGTGATCGGGACTTCGCGGTGAACCATGCCGCCAGCCTCTACGAATCGTGCAGCGACATCCGCCTCATATACCGACTCATCTGCCAGCCGCCCGATTTCCGTTTGGCTCGCGAAGAAGTGCGGCATCAGAGCAAAATCTCGAGCACCAAACTCAGTTTGGTCCAGGCATTCAAACGAGATGGGACACGCGACGGGCATGGTGGATGAAGGTTAGAAATTTTGGGTTAGAGATTTAAGATCATGTTTTATCGGATGACCTTTCTGGATCGGAAATTTCTAACCTCCCATTTCTAACCTAAATTCAGTCCGACAGCTCCCCCACCGGCAGCCATTTACGCTGCTCCCAGCTTTGCCGGCCGAGTTCGGCGAGTTGCACACCCTTCGCGCCTTCGCGCAGCGTCCACGGGAATGGCGTATCGAGCGCGACGTGCTTCAAAAATTCCTCCCACTGGATCTTGAACGCGTTGTCGTAGGTAGTCGTGTCCGGCACTTCCTGCCAGCCATCGAAGAAGTTGATCGGTTGATCCACATCGGGATTCCACGTCGGGCGCGGCGTGGTGCCCGCGCTTTGCACCCAGCATTTCCGCAGGCCGACGATGGCGCTGCCGTGCGTGCCATCGACCTGCATGGTAAGAAGGTCGTCGCGGCGGACGCGGACGGTCCATGAGCTGTTGAACTGGCACACGACTCCGCCTTCGCACTCGAACGTGGCGTAGCACGAGTCGTCGCTGGTGCAGTCATAAGGCTGGCCGCGCTCGTCGATGCGTTTCGGAATGTGCGTCGCTCCGAGGCAGCTCACGCCCGTCACCTTTCCAAACAGATCATCGATCACATAGCGCCAGTGGCAAAGCATATCGACGATGATGCCGCCGCCGTCTTCCTTGCGGTAATTCCACGACGGACGCTGCGCCGGTTGGTCGCCATCCTCGCCGGTGAAGACCCAGTAACCGAACTCGCCGCGCACGCTGAGGATGCGGCCGAAAAAACCCTGGTCGCGCAGCGTGCGGAATTTGCGAATGCCGGAAAGCCACAGTTTGTCCTGCACCACGCCGTTCTTGACGCCTGCGTCCTCGCAGAGCTTCGCGAGCCGCAGCGCTTCCGCCGTTTCCACTGCAGTCGGCTTCTCGCAATAGATCGCTTTCTTCGCTTTCACGGCCTTCTCGATGAAGCCCGCGCGTTGCAGCGTGCCGGAGGCGTCGAAAAAGATTTCGTCGTCGGGATTCGCCAGTGCCGCATCGACGTCCGTGGTGAAGCGCGAAACGCCTGTGCGCTCGGCCAGCGCCTTGAGCTTATCGTGATTGCGTCCGGTGAGGATCGGGTCGGGCATCAAGATGAGATCGTCGCCGACCTTGACCCCGCCTTGATCGCGGATCGCTTTGATCGAGCGGATGAGGTGCTGGTTGGTGCCCATGCGTCCGGTGACGCCGTTCATGATGATGCCGATGCGTTGTGTTTTCATAAGTCAGAGTTGGTAGAGGTTTGCGTAGCTGGAGGCGATTTGATCGAGGAATAGGTGCTGATCGGTGGCCCACCATTTGTTGGAAAAGATTTCCACCTCGCGATGGCCGGTGAAGCCAGTGGCGTCCACCCAATCGCTGATCTCGCGAATGTTGATGCAGCCTTCGCCCATCAGGCCGCGGTCATTGAGAAGATCGGTCGTGGGTGTCTTCCAATCGCAGATGTGGAAGGCGTGCAGCCGCCCCGTGCGGCCCGCGAGATCGATCTGGGTCTTCAATTCCGGGTCCCACCAGACGTGATAGACATCCACCGCGATGCCGAGCGACCTTGGCGATCCGAGTGCGTCGCAAATCTCGTGCGACTGCCGCATCGTGTTCACCGCACTGCGATCATCGGCATACATCGGGTGCAATGGTTCGATGGACAACTTCACGCCAGCCTGCTCGGCAGCGGGCAGGACGGCAGCGATTCCCTCGGCGATTTGTTTCCGCGACTCCGTCAGGCTTTGCCCAGGAACCGCTCCACACACCAGAACGATGAGCGGCGCGCCGATGGCGTGAGCCTGCTCGATCGCTTTCAAGTTGTCGTCGATCGCCGCCTGGCGTCCGGCAGCCATCGCCGCTGGGAAAAACCCGCCGCGGCACAAGCTGACGATTTCGAGACCCGTTTCCGCCGTCTGGCGCTTCACCGCGGCGAGATCACGCCCTTCCAGCGCCTGTCGCCAGATCGTTATCCCGCTGACGCCGCGCTTCGGATACTCGACGAGGCATTGCTCCAGATTGAGGGGCTTGGTGGTGATGGTGTGAACGCAGAGACGACTCATGACAGAAAGGTTTCGTCGCGGATTTGCAGGGTGGAGGCAGACGCGGAGAACTGGGGGGATGTGCTCATGTGCGGCTGATTGAAGCTGAATTCTTGCGGCTGGTAAAACAGTGCTTTCCGATGATCATCAACGGAAATACCGATGGAACTCTACCAGCTCGAATACTTCCTCGAAGCCGCCCGCCAGCGAAACTTCACCCGCGCCGCCGCGCACCTGCACCTCGCGCAGGCCGCGCTCAGCGAGCAGATGCGCAGCCTCGAAGGCGAACTCGGCACGCCGCTCTTCCATCGCGGACGCCGCGAAACCGTGCTCACC
>JBBSDS010000331.1:0-5719 GCA_038240495.1 Chthoniobacterales bacterium
AATGCCCTGGCCCTCGCAGAGGCGCATTCCGAGATCTTGCAGCCTGGCATGGGCGCGCGACTGCGCAAGCTGGCCGCGGCGGGGCGGGTGTTTGAAGCAGTGGCCAGCCTGCTGGAAAATCTGGCCGCCGAGACGAGTCCGCCGGGCGAGTTCTCCGTGGAACTGGCGCGGCTTTACGGAGATTGGGCGCAAGCCGAACTCGCCGCCGCCCAACCCGAACCGGCTCTTGGGCATCTGCGCACCGCCCACGAGCGCCATCCCGAGTTGCTCGACGTGACCTTGCGCCTGAGCCGCCTGCAACACGAACGCGGCGACCGCAAAGGCGCCATCGAGACGATCGAGAGCTTCCTCGCCGTGGCGAAAATCAGCACCGAAATCGAGCAGGCCCGCGAGCAACTCGCGCGGCTGAAAGCGGGCGGATAGCGGTTTTTTTGACGGACGCTCCGGCGGCTTGGCAGGTAGTGGCGCAATTTGGGCCCCAGCGTTGTAGAGGCGGCTCTGTCCGCAGGACGTGCCGCCTTCGCACCCCACACGCGGCACGTCGCCAAAGCGCGACAGAGCCGCCTCTACACCGGCAAACTGAACCGCTGCCACTTCGCACCATGCCTTTACAGCCGATTCTCGGTGTGGCATGGATGCGCCCGTGCGTTTCCTTTTCTCCATCCTGATTCTGCTCGCCTTGGAAGCTTCGCTACACGCGGAGAAGCAGGAGCCCGCACCGACCGAGCGCAAGCTGGAAGATCGCCTCATGAAGCCGGACTTGAGCAAGGAATTCAACCCCAGCAAGCACGCGGTGGGCAGCTTCCGCAATTACGGAACTGGTGGGGCGACGGTCAAGGACTTCAAGTTCGATCAAAAGTTCAAGCCGACCGCTTACAACACTGGTGAGTTTACCGGCGCGAAGGAGGCCAGCATAGCCCAGCGCAACTACGCCACGACCGCGGCAAACACGACTGGCAAGTTCAGTATTCCAAACGCGCAGAAAGCCGCCGACACCAAGACTGTGCCCACCAAGGAAGCCGCGGACGCGAACAAGGTCGCGGCGACGCGTGAGTTGTCGGATGCGAGGCGAACATTTCTCGGACCGGAGAGCAAAAATTTGAATAAGCTTGTCGATCCGACGAAGGGCGCCGGTTGGAAGGGAAATTTGGAGCCGCTCTCAATCGACGACATCCGCACGCTCCTGAACAAAAATAAGTAGGCGGTCGGGCCGCGGGGCTATCTCCTCGGCGGGGAGCTACTTTCTTTCTCGCTTCACGCGAGAAGCCGAGTTTATCCAATTGGGTTGAATGCCTTATGGAATCACCCGAAGCCCAGCTTGAGATTCTCAAAAGGAGCGCGGCTCAAATCATCAGCGAAGCCGAACTCCTGGCGAAGTTGCGCCTCGGGCGCCCGCTCAATATCAAACTCGGCGTCGATCCGACCGCGCCCGATATTCACCTCGGCTTCACCGTCGCGCTGACCAAGCTGCGGCAGTTTCAGGATCTCGGACATCAGGCGATCCTGATCATCGGTGACTTTACGGCAATGATCGGCGACCCCTCTGGCCGCTCGAAAACTCGACCGCCACTTTCGCACGATCAGGTCATGGCAAACGCTTCGTCGTTCAAGTGCCAGGCCTTCAAGATCCTCGACCCGGACAAGACCTGCGTCGTTTTCAACGGGCAGTGGTTCGAGATGATGACCTTCGAGCAAGTCATTCGATTGAACTCCCGCGTGACCCTTCAGCAGATGCTGCAGCGCGAAGATTTTCGGAAGCGCTACGACTCCGGCGAGCCCGTGCATCTGCACGAAATTCAGTATCCGATCATGCAAGGTTGGGATTCTGTCGTCGTCAAAGCCGACGTGGAAATCGGCGGAACCGATCAGCTTTTCAACATCCTCGTCGGCCGCGAACTCCAGCGCGAGGAAGGCCAGGAGCAGCAGGTCGTCTTTCTCATGCCGTTGCTCGAAGGGCTCGACGGGGTGCAAAAGATGTCGAAGAGCCTCGGCAACTACGTCGGAGTCAGCGAGCCGCCGATTGAAATGTTCGGCAAGCTGATGAGCATTTCGGATACGCTCATGGCCCGCTACTATCTGCTGCTTCTCGGCGAGGAAGTGCCGGCGATTCATCCGATGGACGCGAAGAAACAACTCGCGCGGCGCATCGTGGAACGCTACCACGGCCCCGAGCCCGCGCAGCATGCGCTCGACGATTTCAACACGCGCTTCAGCAACCGCGATCTCGCGCATGCCGACCTGCCGACGATGTCGCTCGCCGGAGTCGGCACCGACATCGTTTCCGTCGTCGTCGCGGGATACGCCCAATGTTTTCAGACAACCAAGTCGCGCGGCGACGCGCGGCGGCTCGTGGAGCAAGGGAGCGTGCAACTGCACGACGAAAAAATCATCGACCCGAAATTCACGCCAGTCCTCACCCCGGGCGACGTCCTCAAGCTCGACAAAAAACGCGCGGTGCGGATCGGGTGAGGATTTGAAACGCGTCACGATTCACACGGACGGCGGCTGCGAAGGCAACCCCGGTCCCGGCGGTTGGGCGGCGGTGCTCGAATCCGGCGATCGGAAAAAGGAAATCAGCGGCGGCGAAGTCGCGACGACGAACAATCGCATGGAAATGAGTGCGGCCATCGCCGCCCTCGAAGCACTCAAGGAACCGTGCGAGGTCGAGTTTTTCACTGACTCGCAGTATCTGCGCGAAGGCGTCACGAAATGGCTGGCGACTTGGAAAGTGCGCGGCTGGAAGACGGTCGGAAAGCAACCGGTGAAGAACGAAGATCTATGGCGTGCGCTCGATGCCGCCGTGGCCCGTCATCGGATTCGCTGGCATTGGCTGAAAGGCCACGCGGGCCATGAGGTCAACGAGCGCTGCGACCAACTCGCCGCAGCGGAGATCGCGCGGATCAAGCGGGAACACACGCCGGCGCAATTGCGGGAAGCAGTCGAAACACTTCAAGCATCCCGCCAACCCACGAAACAGCAGGGTCTATTCGATTCACCCGAATCTGGTATTTCCTAGTGAAAGCTTTGTCATCCTGAGCGGAGCGAAGGCGGCAAAGCGGGCGCAGCGCAGTCGGAGGATCCCGTGAATGCAATAGCGACATCGCACGGAATCGCCGGGATCCTTCGACTGCGTTCCGTCCCGCCTGCGCCCCCGACGGAACTCCGCCCAGGATGACACGCTCTCCTGGGCGAAAACTGTTCCTGGCAGATGCACGAACTCGAACCGCGGCAGATGCTCGAACTCGAACCGCTCTAGTTGAGATAGCGGAACTCCGCGGTCGCGAAGAGCGCGCGGCAGAAGCTCGTCCACCCCGCCTTCGCATCGCGCTTCGTGGCGTTAGTCGATCCTTTGCTCCAAGCCGCGGGGAACTTGCTGAAGAAATTCATCGCCGCGGTTTGTTCGACGCTGTCCGGCGGACGAGAGAAAGCCAGCCAGTATGCATAGGTGATCCGCTCTTGCAGGTTCGCCGAAAATCCCCCATTCGGGCCCGCAGGATAACCGACGACCACGCGCTCGCCGAGCCGCTCCGCCCGCGACGCGGCAAACGTGCTATTTAACAAATAGAGCGCCTGCGAAGGCACGTTCGTCGTCTCGCGGTCGCCGGTGACCAAAGATGGCTCGGCAAAATCAAACAGCGCGAGCGAGTCGGGCAGAAGATCGCGCGCGACCGGCAGATAGACAGAGCGGATAGGCGTTTCAGTATTGATCAGCGATTCGCTGATCCCGCGGCCGCGCGGGCCGTTGATGCCGCCGTCACCGGCTTCCGCAATCGCCGAACCGATCGGCGCGGTGTATTGGAGATCACCGCTCGCGGCGAGCATCGCGTCGCGGATGCACTCGGCGTCGAGGCGGCGTTTGCTCATTCGCCAGACAAGCGCGTTTTCCGGATCAGCCGCGAAGCTCTTATCGTCGAAGGTCGAACTGAGTTGATAGGCGTGACTGAGCACGAGTTCGCGGACGATCTTTTTCACCGAGTATCCGTTCTCACGAAAGCGGAGAGCGAGGTTATCGAGCAATGCCTGATTGGCAGGCTTCTGTCCGGTGCTCCCAAAATTATCGACGCTCTCGACGATGCCGCGGCCAAACAGCCAGTGCCAGATACGATTCGTCATGACTCGCGCAGTCAGCGGATTGCCTGCGGAGGTCAGCCACTCCGCCAATTCACGACGGCCGCTGGTATTTGCAGGAATCGCGGGCATTTCGCCGGGGGAAAGCACGGCGACAAAACCGCGCGGAACTTTCTCCCCCGGCTTATCCACCTCGCCGCGGGCGTAAAGCGGGCTATCGGTGATTGTCGCGAAAGCAGGCCCGCCGTTGAAGCGCGCGCGCATGGCTTCGCGATAACCGTCGGGCCCGCCGAACCCGCCTGCCGAACTTGTTTGCGGGCGGTCCTGCGCACCCATGACGAGCACTTTTGCCTGGCCCGTAGCGTCGTAAGAATTCAGTTCCAATTCCAAACCACCGACCTGCCCGATCAAGGCGAGGCCGCGGAGATTTTTCTGCGCGTTGCCATTGTCCTGCTTGCCGGCCTTCCGCAATTCCATGCGCTCGGCAAACAAATCGTCGCGCTCTTTTTTCAGCGTCGCGAGTTGCTTTTCCTTTTGCGCGCGTTCGGCGGAGGTGAGCGTCCGTGCGACGGTCGGCAACCCCGAAGAGGAGGGCAGTTCGATGAGCGAAGTCGGGTGCCGATTTTGGAGCGCGGCGGGCGTCCCGTAGTGGGTATCCGTGCTGAGGAAAATGCCCGCGAGCGAGTAGTACTCGCGCTGCGGAATCGGGTCGAATTTGTGATCGTGGCAACGCGCGCAGGCAATCGTCATGCCGAGTACGCCCTGGGACATGGCATCGATCTGCTCGTCGGCGACATCGAGCGCAAACTGCCGCGGGTTTTGCTCATTCTGCGACTTCGCGCCGATCGCGAGATAGCCGGTGGCGACAAGGTGTTCGGCGTGTTCCCGCCCGTCCTTCGCGGGCAGCAAGTCGCCGGCGATTTGCTCGCGCAAGAATTGATCGTAGGGCTTGTCCGCATTGAACGAAGCGATGACGTAGTCGCGATACCGCCAGGCGTGCGGATAGGCGATGTTCGATTCCTTGCCGCTCGACTCCGCGTAGCGCGCCACGTCGAGCCAGTGCCGGCCCCAGCGCTCGCCAAATTGCGGCGACGCGAGCAAGCGATCCACGACCTTCGCAAATGCTTCCGGTGACTTGTCCTGCACAAACGTCGTGATCTCCGCAAAGCTCGGCGGCAGTCCGATGAGATCAAAGCTAACGCGCCGAATGAGCGTGAGTTTATCGGCGTCGGCGACCGGCTTCATACCCTTCGCCTCCAGTCCCGCGAGAATGAAGCGATCGCTCTCCGTCTTCGGCCAGCCCGCATCATGGACGGCGGGCGCAGCGGTCTTCTTCGGAGGTTGAAATGACCAGCATTCCTTGGCTTTCTCCGGGTCATATTTCTTCACCACCTTCGCAGCGCCGGCGCGCGGGTCGGGCGCACCCATTTGCACCCATTTCTCGAAATCCTTGATCACATCATCCGGCAACTTGCCGCCAGATTTTTTCGGCGGCATCGCGAAGTCTTTATTGGCGTAATGAACCGCCTCGATCAGCAGGCTTTCATTGAGGCTTCCTGGCACGACCGCCGGACCGTTATCGCCACCTCGCAACGTGCCTTCACGAGTGTCGAGTGTGAGCCCGCCCCGGATTTTTTCGGCGTTTTCCGCA
>JBBSDS010000332.1:0-5695 GCA_038240495.1 Chthoniobacterales bacterium
CGAGGCTGTCTGTGCGCGGTTGGTAATCGCGAATCTTTGAGTCGAACACGCCGACGGCCACAGCGTCCCGCTGGAGCAGGATGAGATATGCGAGGCACGCGGCGATGGTCCGCCCGTAATCGAGCTTCGTGATTTTGCCCGAGCCGTATTTCATCGACTCACTGCCATCGAGCAGCAGGTGCGCGACGTAGTTCGTCTCCTGCTCGTATTGCTTGATGTAATAACGATCGGTGCGCCCGAGCACCTTCCAATCGAGATGCCGCGTGTCGTCGCCCGGCACATATTCGCGATGCTGCGCAAACTCGATGGCGAACCCGCGAAACGGCGACCGATGCGCGCCCGCCATGTAACCTTCGACAATCGTCCGCGCCTGCAACCCGAGATGCTCCGCGCGCTGGATGGCCTCGGCGTCGAGCAATTGCTGGCTTTCGCGAGCGCTCATGAATTCTCCGCGGACAGCGATTCCGGCAGCGCGATCAAGTCATTCGACGAACCGTCCGGCCGCCACGCGACCCGGCCATCGTCGAGAATGCGGACGATGACGCCACGCAGCGTGCCTTTCAAAGTGCAGACGCGATCTCCGGGCGCAAGATCCGCAGACCGGCAAAGACTCTCGACAATTTCGACCATGGCCTCGCGCGGCAGGACGCCAGCGATGTAGTGGGCGACGGCACTGCTCGCCTCGCGCCGCCTAATCGCCGGCAATTCGTGAAACAGCGCCAGCGCCAATTCGCGACCGATAGAGGCAAAGGTGTTGCCGTTGAAAAACAGGAATGGCGCAGCGCGGTGAAAATGCCGCAGCAAGTCGAACGTCTCGTTGAGCGTCAGTTCTTTCGGTCGGTCTCTTTCCCAGCCTTCCCCGCACGCTCCTCCAGCTTCCGAGTTAATTCCATGCTGTGCTCCACCTCGTGCGCACGCTCTTCGGTTGATGCCGACAACAAGCTCCCAGTTCCAATTCGCGAGAAAAGGGGCTCGGGTTTGAAGCGGTGAACACTCGCCTCCGCCGCCTCGGCGATGTCCTCCGCCGTCAGGTGCTTCAGGAGGTCGAGGCGAAGTTTCATCAGGCATAGATGGCTCGCATCGGCGATCGTCGCAAGGCGTGTTTTGTCAGCGATCCTGCGGAATCTTTTCCAAAATCAGCCGCGTGATGTCGTCGCTTGTCACGCCTTCGCTCTGCGCAGCGAAGTTCGGGAGGAGGCGATGGCGAAGGATCGACGGAGCCACCGCCGCAATGTTGTCGCAGCTCACGTAAACCTGCCCGCGGACGATGGCGTGAGCTTTCGCGGCCATCACGAGATTCAAAGAAGCTCGCGGACCCGCTCCCCACGCGAGCCAGCGCTTGCAAAAATCGAGTGCCTGCGGGCTCTTCGCGCGCGTCGCGGCGACGATCTTCTGCGCGTACTGAAAGACATGATCTGCGACCGGCATGCGCTTCACGACACCTTGAAGGTAGATGATGTGGTCGCGCTCGATGATCGCGCGTGGTGTGCCGCCGCCCGAGCCGGTGCCGCGCTTCATAATTTCCAGCTCCTCCTCCATGCTCGGATAGTCCACGAAGATCATGAACATGAAGCGATCGAGCTGCGCCTCGGGCAGCGGATACGTGCCTTCCTGCTCGACGGGATTTTGCGTTGCGAGCACGAAGAACGGATCGGGCAGCGGATGGTTCACGCCGCCGACGGTGACCTTCCGTTCCTGCATCGCCTCGAGCATCGCGGCCTGCGTCTTTGGCGGCGTGCGGTTGATTTCGTCGGCGAGGATGACGTTCGCAAAAAGCGGGCCGTGGAGAAATTTGAACTCACGCTCGTTCGTCTGCGGATTTTGGTAAATGACCTCGGTGCCGGTGATGTCGCTCGGCATCAGGTCGGGCGTGAACTGAATGCGCTTGAACGACAGATTGATCGTCTGCGCGAGCGTGGAGATGAGCAGCGTTTTCGCCAGCCCCGGCACTCCGACGAGCAGTGCGTGGCTGCGGGTGAAAATCGAAATCAGCAGTTCGTCGATCACCTTGTCCTGCCCGACGATGACCTTGGCGAGCTGATGCTTGATCATCGCGTGCGCCTCCTTGAAATACTCGATCGCCTGCACGTCGTCGTCCTGCGAAGCGGCGGGCTTGGAGGTCGTTTCGGCGGCGGTGCTCATGGGCGGTTGATTGCGAGGGGCGGCTGGGGTGAAATCGCGCGACATTCAACAACACGCCCTTCGCTTTGCCAATCGACATTCCAGCTTCCCACCTCGACACGCTCCGGCCCGGACTGATCGCCCCGCTGCATGCGCTCTGCTTTTACGTGGCCGCCGGCATCACGTCGTTTGGCTGGGCGCTCTGCCGACTGCTCGGTTGGGACGCCACGCCGTGGATGCCGCTGTGGTTTTGCGCGGCGCTGATGATCTACAATGCCGACCGCCTGCGCCACGATCCCGCCGACGCGCTCAATATCCCGCAGCGCGACGCCACCTCGGCGCGGCTCCGCAGATGCAGCCTCGCCATTCTCGCGACCTCCGCAGCCACCCTCCTCGCTCTGCCGATTCTGCGCCGCGATTGGCTCACGCTCGCGCTCGTGCTCGGGGGCACGCTCGTCTGCCTAAACTACTCCGTCCCGCTCTTCGGCTTCCGCTTCAAAGACGTGCCGCTGCTCAAAACGCTCTTCTCGCCAACGATCGTCGCCGCTGCGGTGATCGGCCTGCCACTGCTCCACGAGGGTCCGGCCGCCGACTTCACCGACTTTGCACTGACCGGTTTGCGCGCGTGGCTCTTCCTGCTTTTCAATATGATCCTCTGCGACCTGCGCGACCTCGACGGCGACCGCCGGACGGGCATTCGCAGTCTCCCCGTTTGGCTCGGGGAAAAGCGGACGCGCCTCCTGCTCATCGCGCTGCTCTTGGGCATCGAAGCGCTGAGCCTCGCGGCGCTGGCGTTCGCTCCCGCGCCGCACGTCGCGGTTTGGCGGCGGACGTGCATCGTCGGACCGCTGTATCTCGGCGGGCTGCTCCTCGCCGTGCGCGCGCCACGCTCCGAGCGCTTTTACGAATGGGCCGTCGAAGGCATGCTCTTTCTTCCCGCCATCACCGTCGGCATGGCCGCGCATTTCTAGAGCGGTTCAGGCTACATGTGGAGGCTCAAGAGGTTGTTCATGTGGAGAGAGTCTTTGGACACACTATAATTCGTGAACAGGGCCTAAAGTAACGGCTCGATCACGTTCTGCACGGCTGGGAGCGAAAGTCTTCCCAGTTCGCCAAACGGCGCCTCAATGACCTGCACACCAGCATTGGCCGGTGCCCAGACCGCGGGATCGGTCGGACCGAAGAGTAGAACGCACGACGCTCCCACGGCCGCGGCGAGATGGGAGACTCCGCTATCGTGGCCAAGAAAAAGCCGGCAGCGGGCGAGCACCGCGCCGAGGTGCGGCAGAGCTAGATCGCGAGCCACCAGGACGTCCGCATCGCGCCAGGCTGCCGTGAGTGCGTCGAGTTGAGGACCGTCCGCCTCGCCGCCGACAAGCAGGAGGCGCGCGCCGGGATTGCGCGACGTCAGCCATCGCCCAAGATTGGCCCAGTTTTCGAGAGGCCAATTCTTCCGAGTGCTTCCGCTGCCGGCGTGAATCGCGATAACCGGCGACGAGGACTCGCCGAGGAATCGACGGGCGAATTCCCGATCTTCGTCCGAAAGATTTATGCGCGCGGCGGACTCCTCCAAAAAAAGGGCCAGCCTCTCCAAAGGTCGCGCCAGTTGCCGGCTGGCATGCTGTGAGTCGTCGATCTTGACGTAGGCTGGGAGCAGATTTTTCACGCCGGCCCGATGCAGATTTCGCTCGAAGAAACCATCGGGATCGAAGAGGTAGCTGACCACTTGCTGAAAGCTCGCGAAGTAGTCCACAAGATCCTCCGCGAGGATGGAATTCGGAACGAAAAAACCTGCCATGGCGCCATACTCAATCGAACGCGTGGCATCGGCATAGAATCGGCCACGGGCGATTTCGACGATGTGCTGGTAGCCGAGGATTTCGAGGTGCGCGTTTGGAAAGTTTTCGCGCAGGAGTCGAATGGCCGGCAGCGTCAGGATGAAATCTCCGATCGCACCGCCGCGGATCACCAGGATGCGTGGCTTCAAAGACCGGGAAGTCAGGCGATCAAAAACCCGTGCGAACGCACAGTCACGCGGGTCACTGCGAGCCCTGCATCATTCCACCCATCGGCCCCTGCCCCTCCCACTTCTCGGGACGATTCCACGGAATGGTGCTCACCCGATTTGAGTCGGCCGGCTTGTCGCCAGCGCACGATGGCAGGAAAATGACAACCGCGGCTGCGAAGGTCAGGCCGAGAATTCGCAACATACCGGACTCGATCAACGCGGAAGCGCGGGAGCGGGTGCCACAACCGCACCCGACTCGGCAGCCGGTTTTGACGGCGTCGTCGCCGTCGACCGACCTTCAAACACGACGGTATCTCCCGCTTGCACGCTGGTTCCGCGACGGACGGTCCCGGGCAGAACATCCGCAATCGAAGTGGAAGGTTCGACGGAAGTAATCCGCAGACGGGCAATCGGCTCGCCGCTGCGCAGCACGAGCAGCGGCGCATTCACGATGACGCCTTGCTTGTCTCCGACGCTGAGGACCACGAAATTCCAGCCTTGGTTCACCGCCAGGATGCGCCCTTGCAAGCCTGCGCGAACCGCGCCCGCTTGACTAAGACGGACCTTTGCTTCGACGGCAGAAAGCTTTGAATCCGCGTCCTTCACCTTGTCGCTCATGCTCCTATTGACTTGCGCGAGTTCCGCCGCTTCGGCCTGCGCCTTGGCCAATTGCCCTTGAAGTTCGCCGATGCGCGGATCCTCGACATTGGGACCACCCGGCTTCGGCGTGCCCATATCGGCAATATTTTTTTTCAAATCCTCCACTTCCTTCGTCTTGGCCTCGACGAGCGCCTTCTGTTCGCCGAGCTGCGTGGAGAGGCCGGTCGCTTCCACGATCTTCGTCTCCAAGGACTTCGACGTCTCTTCCATCTTCGTGTTGGCCGCCGTCAAATCTTCCTTCGCTTTCGTCGCTTCATTCTGCGCCGTCTTTGCCTTGGCTTGTTCGGCGCTGGCATTGCTTTTGGCTTCCAGCAACGTCGATTTCAGTTTGTCGATGTTGCCTTTCGCCAGGAAAGCGAGAGCGCCAGTGGCCAGCATGACCAGCAGAGCAATGCCGATGAAGAGTTTAGCCATAACGTTTAAGAAATAATAAGATGGGGCACGGCAGATTTCACGCCGCTTTTTTTGGTGCCGCACTTTAAAGCTGCGAAAATTTCTCTTGGCAAGCGGTTTCCCCTAATTTTTCACGGAAAGCGTTTGCGTGCTGTGTGTTCTCACGCATAGTCCGCATTCCGTCAGGGACTATGGATTGAAGGCAGACGAACCCCGCCAGGGCCGGAAGGCAGCAACGGTAGTCCGACCTTCCTTGTCGTAGCTCTCTGACGGCTTTTTCGTTTTTTTGCGGGGCTTTCACACTGACTGGGCCGGACGGGAGGACTCCGAAGAATTTTGAAATTTTCGGCGTTGGAGGTTCGGCGTTCGGCGTTCACCGGAGGCCTTTCAGAGAACGCGTTCATTTGTGCTGGAGTCGCGTGCGAAATGCGCCTAATTGCGCGCCATGTTTCGCACTGGAGCCCAGTTCATGCTTCTCGCCCTGCTCGCCGGTCTGGCGCTGTTGAACCAGTC
>JBBSDS010000333.1:0-5695 GCA_038240495.1 Chthoniobacterales bacterium
ATCCGCTGACCTCGTTTCTGCGGCCGGAGTTGATGAAAGGGAGCAACTTTGAACGGCCCGCGCGACTCGTGCCGATCCTCGGCGGCTTGCTCGAGGAGAAGCGCGAGCTCGCCCGCAAGCTCAGCCCGATCGAACTGCTCACGCCGCACAGTCCCGCCATTTTCCTCGCGCACGGCGATGCCGATGAGGTGTTGTCATTCGTAAATTCCACGGCGCTGCGCGACGCGGCGCAGGCGCAGGGCGTCCCCGTCGAATGCCACATCTCCAAAGGCGCGGGCCACGGGTTCCGAGGCGACGCGATCGAGCCATCCATCGCGGAGATCAATGCGCGCACCGTCGCGTTTTTCCTCCGCCACCTCGCGAACGCAAACCCCTGAACAGACTCATCCACTTCCTCTTCATCTGGACCTTGTCTCCCACCACGCAAACTCTTCCCATGATCAAATACATCCTCACCTTTTTCGCGCTGGTTTGCGCATTTTGCATCCCGGCTGTGGGCGCCGATGCGGCGAAGCCGAACATCGTCGTCATCGTCGCCGACGATCTCGGCTACGCGGACGTGCTCTTCAACCCGCAGCACCCGAAGGAAGTCACCACGCCGCATCTCGATGCGCTGGCGCGGGAGAGCATCGTCTGCCGGCAGGGGTACGTGAGCGGCCACGTCTGCGCGCCGACGCGCGCGGGGCTGATGACCGGGCGTTACCAGCAGCGCATGGGCTTTTACACCGCCGGGCCGCTCGGCGCGGGGATGCCGATGAGCGAGAAGATTTTCCCGCAATACTTCAAACCGGCGGGCTACGTGACGGCGCAGTTTGGCAAGTGGCATCTCGGACCGACGCCGGAGTGGAGTCCGGCGTTGCGCGGGTTCGATGAAGTGTTCGGCTTCCTCGGACGCGGCGCGCACGATTATTTCAAACTGAACGACCCGAACGACCCCATTTACCGCGGCACCACGCCGGTGCAGGAGACGGGCTATCTCACCGACCGGCTCGGCGAGGAGGCGGCGGCGTTCATCACGCGCAGCAAGAGCCAGCCGTTCCTCGTCTATCTCGCGTTCAACGCCGTCCACGCGCCGCTCCAGGCGCCTGCGGACGAGATCGCGAAATTCAACACCGGCACCGCGGAGCGCAATACGCTGCTCGCGATGGGCAAGCGCATGGACGACGCCATCGGCCTCGTCGTGGACACGCTGAAAAAGCAGGGCGTGTGGGAAAACACGCTGCTCTTTTTCATCAGCGACAACGGCGGCCCGCTCGCGGAGACCGCCGACAACACGCCCCTGCGCGGCGGCAAACATCAGGACTACGAGGGCGGCATCCGCGTGCCCTTCCTCGTGTGCTGGCCCGGCAAGCTGAAGCCCGGCGAGACACAGGCCGTCGTCAGCTCACTCGACATCCTGCCCACCGCGCTCGCCGCCAGCAGCCTGGCTGCGCCGACGGAAAAGCCGCTCGACGGCATCAATCTGCTGCCCATCCTGCGCGGCGAAACGCCCGCGCCGGCGCGCAATTTTTTCTGGTCCTCCGGCAGCGAGGAAGGTTGGTGGGCCGTGCGCTCCGGCGATTGGAAAGTCGTCGGCGAAAAGGCGCGCGTGAGTTTGTTCGACCTCGGCAAAGACGTATCCGAAAAGAACGACCTCGCCGCGCAAATGCCGGACAAAGTCGCCGCACTGACGAAGC
The DNA here is from genome assembly GCA_038240495.1 of Chthoniobacterales bacterium. GTDB lineage: Bacteria > Verrucomicrobiota > Verrucomicrobiia > Chthoniobacterales > Chthoniobacteraceae > Chthoniobacter. Next base: position 1,677 of record JBBSDS010000333.1, read on the forward strand.
TGCACGACGCGTGGCTCGCCGAAATGCCCGAGCCGATTCAAGCCGGCGCCAAGCGCTTCGGCATGGCCCCGCCCGCCGATGCAAAGCCGAAGAAACCCAAGAACGAACGCAAGAAAAACCAGGGCGCGCCGCCGCTGCAAACGCCCGCCGACGCCGTGGTGAAAGGCGCGGTGCGCGAGTCTTTCGCTGCGCTGCCCGGCAAGCCGTGGAAAACCCAGCGCGGCCAGTGGGCAGCGAAGGACGGTGCGCTCTGGGCCTCGCTGAATTCCGAGAACAAGGACGCCATGATGCGCGGTCCCGCCGTCTTCCGCAGCGGCACGCTGAGCTGCGAAATGAAGCTCGCCGCCGACAGCCACCTCATGCTCCGCCTGCGCGCCGCCGATGGCGAAATGCTCCTGCGCGCCGACATCGCGCCCGACCAGTTCATCATCAGCGACGTGACCGGCGAGAAGAACCGCATCCTGAAAAAAGTGCCGCTCAAATCCGCGCCCGACGCGTGGCACACCCTCACGCTGAAATTCAATGGCATCATGCTCGACGGCCAGTTCGACGACGCGCCCATCGCCGCCACCGACGCCATCTTCGAGCGCGACAAGGCCGAGGTGAATTTCGTTCTCACGGCTGGCACCGCCGGCTTCCGCAATTTTTCGCTCACCCCTGCGGACGCGACGAAATGAAGCTGCGAACACTCGCCTTTCTCGTCGGCGCAATCGTCGCGCGCGGTGCCGACCTTCAGCCGCTCATCACCACGACGGGCAAGACGCTGGTGGCGGAAGATTTCTCCGCTGCGGAGATTCCCGCGACCTTCCGCACGCTCGAGAGCGCGGCGTCGTTCAGCATCGTCGAGGGCGCGCTGGAGGCGGTCTCGCGGGCGGGACAGGAGCGCTCGACGCACGGCGCGTTCATGGTGAAGGCGCACGATCTTACCATCGCATTCTCGGTCAAGTTCATCGCGCCCGGTTCGCTGTTTATCGGCGTGGACGGATACAAGGAGGAGTTCAAAGGCAACACGCACCTCGTCCGCTTCTCGCTCACGCCCGAGCGCATGGCGTGGGACGAGCATCGCGGCGGTCCCGAATCGAAGCACGCCGTCGGCGAGGCGATGAAAGCCGCGCGCAAAGCGAAGCAGCCGGTGCCGAATGCGACGGCCGAGCAGCTCGCCGATCCGAGTTTCTTTCACATCGAGGATCTCACTTCGCGCGAGATCGTCTGCGCTGCGGGTGAATGGCACGACGTCTTGCTCGAAGTCAGCGGCAATGAACTTGTCGCGCAGGTGGACGGCGAGAAGTTGCGCGCCACCGCCACAGTCGCCGACGCGATGAAGAACCGCATCGGCCTCGGCCTGACCGGTCGCGGTCCCGTGCTCATCGACCGGGTGCGCATCAGCGAGAACGCGCGCCGCGCCGATGGGGAGAAGGCGCTCCCCTCGCTGCGCGCGGACGATGCGCTCGCGTCCTTCGCCTACATTTTGCAGGCGGACTCGTTCGCGAAAACGAAAGCCGCGGCGGTGGAGAGACTCGCGGCGTGCGGACGAGACTGGATGGTGCTCGATGCCGTGTTCAGCAGCGGGGAGCCGTGGGCGAGAGCGGACCTCGATGCGATTTGCGCGGGGCAGCCGGGACGAAAAGTGGTCGCCTACATTTCCATCGGCGAAGCTGAAGACTACCGCCCGTATTGGCGCACGGAATGGGGCACACGCAAGAATCTGACGCGCGCCGCGCCCGTGTGGCTCGGCGCGGAGAATCCCGCGTGGAAGGGCAACTACCGCGTGAAATACTGGCGCCCCGAGTGGCAGGCGCTCATCCTCGCCACGGTGGACGACGCGATGGCGTGCGGTTTCGATGGCGTGTATCTCGACATCGTGGACGGGTTCGAGACGTTCGAGCAGGAGGGCCGCGAGTTCATCGACGACCGCGTGAACCCGGAGTCGAAGCAGACGTATCGCCGCGACATGGTGGATTGGGTGAAAGCCGTCGCCGCTCGCGCGCGAAAGACCCAACCCGCGGCGCTCGTCATCCCGCAGAACGGTTCGCAGCTCCTCGCGCACGCGGACTTCCTCGAAGCCATCAGCGCGATGGGCATCGAAGATTTGTTCACCGAGGGAGACAAGCTCCAGCCGAGGTCGCACACGAGCGAGGTGCTCGACCACTTGCAAAAAATGAGCGCCGTCAGGAAGCCGGTCCTGCTCATCGAGTATCCGAAGTCCGACGCGCGCAAGGAAAGCGCGCGCATCCAGGCGAAGGCGAATGCGCTGACGCTGCTCATCACCGATCGCCAGCTCAAGACAATGGGCGAGTCGGGCCCGCTCGAATCAACCAAACACCGCCCATGAAAATTCTCGCGCTCTTTCTCGGAATCACGACTGCGCTTTGCACCGCCGCGCATCCGGCTGAAACGAAAGAGCCCAACGTCCTGTTCATCGCCATCGACGACATGCGCGACTGGACCGGTTACTCGGGCGACGTGCAGGCGAAGACGCCAAACCTCGACCGGCTCGCAAAGTCGGGCGTCGCATTCACCCGCGCTTACACGGCATACGCGCTGTGCAATCCGTCGCGCGCCGCGCTGCTCACTGGCCTGCGGCCTAGCACCACGGGCGTCATCACGAACAACATCGACTGGCGCGAGGCGGTGCCTGCTGACCGGCCTTCGCTGCCCGGCTACCTGCACGCGCAGGGCTATCGCACGATGGGGCAGGGGAAAGTTTTCCATGGCAGCAAAGTGCGCCTCGAGGACTGGGATGAATTCGCGAAGGACAATGAGCGCGAGGAGAAGGACAACGACCGGAACGACTGGTCGCTCAAGCCCGGCAAGACGCCCGGCGGGTTCATCATTGGCAGCAACGACATCGCGCCGCTCGACTCGCCGGAAGAAGAACTCGTGGACTACAAGACCGCGAGTTTCGGCGTCGCGCAGCTCGGCAAGACGCACGACAAACCGTTCTTCATCGCGTGCGGATTTCATCGTCCGCATCTGCCGTGGAACGTGCCGCGAAAGTATTTCGACCTCTTCCCGCTGGAGAAAATCGTGCTGCCCGAGGTGAAGGCCGATGATCTCGCCGACTTGCCGAAGGCGGGTGTGCAGATGGCGAAGGCGGGCGAGTTTGCGGCGATTCGTGATTTGCAAAAGTGGCGCGAGTGCGTGCGCGCGTATCTCGCATGCATCGCCTTCACCGATGCGCAAGTGGGCCGCCTGCTCGATGCGCTCGACGCTTCACCCTACAAGGACAACACCATCATCTGCCTGTGGAGCGATCACGGCTGGCATCACGGCGAAAAGGAGCACTGGCGCAAATCGACGCTCTGGGAGGAAGCCACGCGCGCGCCGCTGCTCTGGCGCGTGCCCGGCGTGACGAAGCCCGGCGGCGTGTGCGCGCGCACGGTGGATTTCATGTCCATCTATCCCACGCTCTGCGAACTCTGCGGCCTGGCGATCCCGCCGCACAATGAAGGTGTGAGCATCCAGCCCCTGCTCGCCGATCCGCAAGCCGCGTGGGATCGCCCCGCCGTCAGCACGATGCACGATGGCAATCACGCCGTGCGCACCGAGCGCTGGCGTTACATCCGCTACGCCGACGGGAGCGAGGAACTCTACGACGAAGCAGCCGACCCACACGAATGGACGAACCTCGCGAGCGATCCACACTATGGCGGCGAGAAGGCGGAACTGGCGAAATGGCTGCCGACAAAAAACCCCAGCGCGATGAGTGCTGCGGGCAAAGGAGACAAAGCTGCGAAGCAGGCGAAGAGGAAAGCGTTGAAGCCGAAATGAAAGGCAGCGAGATGTTTGTCGGTAACCCCGCCCGTGGACATGCACCCCATTAAGTTCGTCGCCTTCTCGTTCCTTCTCGCGGCTTCACTCGAAGCGGCGGAGCCTGCGCCAAAGCTCAACGTGCTTTTCATCATGGCCGACGACTTGCGGACGGCGGTCGGCTGCTACGGCGACACCCAGGCGAAGACTCCTATCCTTGATCGCCTCGCCGCGCGCGGGGTGCGTTTTGATCGCGCCTATGTGCAGTA
>JBBSDS010000334.1:0-5683 GCA_038240495.1 Chthoniobacterales bacterium
AAGGAGACCGCATTTCCGGCACGGCGACGATCGATATCGTCTTCAATGACAGGCGTATTGGAAAGGTTGGACTTGATACGACCGTCGCTGCTGAAACCAAGTATTCGCTTTCGGGCGTCCGGGAGACGAACGTGATTGCGGCGGCGGCTCCGTAATCTGGCGGTATTGCTACCGCGTTAGGTTTTGGCTGGTTGCGTTCATGCACCGGGAGTTTTGGCGGTTCCGGTTTCTTTGATGAATCGTTTTAAGGTACCGGCTTCATCTTCGGACCGCGGCTTCACCTTGATGGAGCTAATGACGGTGATGGTGATCATTTCGATGTTGCTTTGCCTGACGTTTCCAGCTTTTTCCTACATGAAGGGAAGAGCGGAACGCGCCAAGTGCGTCAGTAATCTACACAGTTTGTACGCCGCCGGCGCTGCCTACCTTACGGATCACGGTTCCTGGCCTCAAATCAGCACGGACGATATCGACGCTCCAGAGTACGCGCAAAGTTGGATCGAGGCCTTCGCTCCATACAAGATCAGCAGGCTCAATTGGATCTGTGCGACGATTCAAAGGGAGATTGGCAATCCACCCTACGACGACAACACCCACGCGCGCGTTGACTATTTTGCTTCGCCGTTCGATGACAAACCGACCTCGCCCACGCAATGGCCAAATCATCCGTGGTTTATCGAACGCGGCGACATGCATGGCGACGGGAACATGATCATTTTCACCAACGGTTCGGTGAAAACGATGAACGAGGCAAAGAAAGACGCGATAGCGTTACCCCCGACGACAATCGAGTAGCCTCCGCCGCGGCTGCGATTTGAACATGGCCGGCAAGTTTTCGCCGGTCTGGCTGTCTGTCCTACGTATTTGCAATGATCACTTTTTCGTCGATCGCGGTCGGCACACAGCTTCCATCTCCCGACCGCCGAAAAAAACAGTTTGCAAATCCCAAAGCAAATCGCTTGAAAGCAGCAATGATCTCCTGTCTCCGCCCCCACCTCTTCCGTTTGACGAAAGCTTTGGTGTTCACGACCATCGCCATCACTTTTGGCGGCATTAGCGCCCGTGCCGGACACGAAGTGGAAGCGAAGGAGACGGTGGTGCCCGAGCCAGAAGCGCCCTACGAAGCCGGTCGCGGGCTGCTTACGCTCCAAGGCCCATCGGGCATGTTCATCAACCCGACCTCCGCTACGCTGCCAAAAGGCAAATTCACTCTCCAATACTGCAATTTCTATCCAGAGAATCACACCCAGGTCGTGGCCCATGGCTGGATGGCCGCCTACGGAGTGACCGACTGGCTGGAAATCGGCGCACTCGCGAACGTCATCAATGTTCCAGTGGACAAAGACCTCGCCGTCGGCGGACCGCTTGTCCGTATCCGTCTGTTGCGCGACCGCGAATGGTGGCCGCAACTCAGCGTCGGCGCCTACGGCAAGTACGGCACCAATGCTCTTCAGCAGACCACCGTATTCCTCGCGGCCTACAAGCGCATTCCGATCGACGAGGATGGCTTTTTCAAATCCTTTGGCTTCCACGCGGGCATCCGTGGTACTTGGTTCCACGATGGCTTTGCTGAAGAGGATTCTCTGAACGTCTATGGCGGCGGCGAACTCCAACTGCCCTATCGTCTTTATCTGGTCGGTGAAGTCGGCACCAAAGGAAACACCATCGCCGGACGTGACCCGCGTACGCCGTATGCATTTGGAGCCCAGTGGCGTTTGGGAGCAGTAAATATCAGCTTCGCCGGCATTCAGAACGGCACCACCGACAACATCAGCCTTTATTACGGCGTTGGGACGGCGATTCCGTTTTAAGGCGTCACGCCAGTCCTCGTTTTTGTCGTGAGAAAGTTCGCACCCATCATCGCGGCGATCACGACCGCAGCCTTCTTCGTCAGTTGCGCGGGCGGTGGGAGCGGATTGCGATTTTCAGATTTGTTTGACGAATCCGCCGCGGCGGAGGGCACCGGCATTCAGTTTTCGGGAATCGTCCGGGCCGTCGTCATCCTCGCGACGCACGATGCGACCGCGCGGCAGCGGCAGGTCGCCGAGCAGAATGGGCGGCGTGCCGTGGCGAAGCTCCAGGCTCGACATGCCTCCAAGAAGGAAGCTGCCCCCGTACACAAAAAGCCCCTCCACAAGAAGTCGGTCGCCAGCGCGCCGACACCGGAACCCGAGCCGAAGCATAAACCCAAGGCGGCGCAAGAAACGGTGGCCAAAGCAAAGCCACGTCCGACGCCTGAACCCGCAGCGGAGCCCGAGCCTGCACCGCGGCCCAAGGCACCCAGGAAACTTCCGCGGATCATTGCCGTCGTCACGGAGAAGGACGATCACACCGATAAGAAAGCTGCCAAGGCGATCATGCTTTTCGACACCCACGCGCAAAAGATCATCGGCAACAAGGTTTACGACATCCAAAGCGAACCACGCACCGGAGACGACGTGCGCTTTGAGACGCACTCCGCGAGTTACATCGGCGCTTCGCTGTAGGCGCCTGCCAGTTCAACGGAGGGTTGGCTATTGGGGACCGACTCAGCGTAAGTAATAGGCTCCGCATTCACGGAAGCTGCCCCAATGCCTGAGCCTGTCACCTTTGAACACTACGAAGTGCTGACCCGCGACGACGGCTCGCTCCACGAACTCGGGCGCGGCGCGATGGGCATCACCTACAAGGGCTTCGACACCCGGCTTCGCGTCCCCGTGGCGCTCAAAGTCATCAATGCCACTCACCTGCACAGCGACACCGCCCGGCAGCGTTTCGTGCGCGAAGCACGCTCGGCCGCGCGGCTGCGGCATCGCAACGTCGCGTCGGTTTTTCACCTCGGCGAGGAAGGGGAAAACTATTTTTACGCGATGGAATTCATTGACGGCGAAACCGTCGAGGCGCTCGTCAAACGCCAGGGCTCGCTCGCCCCCGCGCTCGCCTTGAAAATCGCCGCGCAAGTCGCGCGTGCGCTCAATGCCGCACAGACCCATGAACTCGTCCATCGCGACATCAAACCCTCGAACCTGATGGTCGTCCACGAGGACGAGGACTTGGTGGTGAAGGTGATCGATTTCGGTCTCGCCAAAGTTTCCTTCGCCGGCGAGCCCGGCACGTCCAGCGAGTCGTTGACCATGGATGGTTTCCTGGGGACGCCGCATTTTGCCAGCCCGGAGCAACTCGAAGAGCGCGACATCGACGTTCGCTCCGACATCTATTCACTCGGCGTCACGCTTTGGTACTTGCTCACCGGGCGGACACCCTTTGTCGGTTCAGTCGCGCGCGTCATCGGACAGCATCTTTCCAAGGAGCCGCCCTTCGCCGAACTGACCGGCACCCCCGAACCTCTCGTGCAGCTTTTGCGGAAGATGCTCGCGAAAGATCCCGCGGAGCGCCCGCAGAAGCCGGCCGCTTTGCGCAAGGAGATCGAGCACTGCCTGAATTGTGTCGGCCAATCCGCGGACGTCGCAGCGGCGCCTGCGGATGGGTCGCATGCAACGAGCCAGCCCACGTCCGTGCCCGACGAAACGCGTTTCGAAACGGGCGCGACAATCGCCGGGCGCTACCTGCTCACGGAACAAATCGGCGACAGCGAAATCGGCACAAATTTTCACGCGCGCGACCTCCCCAGCGAACGCGAAGTGCGGCTGCTCGTCCTCCACCGGGAGTTGCTCCACGACAGCGGCACCGCCGCGCAGATCGAACTCGACGCCCGAAAATTCGCCAGCCTGAGCCACCCCCACGTGCTCAAGGTCTTCGGTCTGGAAGCGCGCGGGCGCACGACCTTTCTCACGGTCGAATGGACCGATGGCTTTTCCCTGCTCGAACTCCTGCGCGCCCGCCGTGAACTGTCCGCGGATGAAGTCATTCATTTGCTCCCGGCGACCGCAGCTGGACTGGATCGTGCGCTCGCCGCGGGCATCGATCCACTCGACCTCGCGCTCCATCATGTGCTCGTCCACTTTCCGCACGAGGAAAGCGGTCGGGATGCCCTGCTGCACCAGCCGGTAAATCTGTGGCCGGAACACGTCGTGAAGATCAACCCGCTCGCGATGTGGCGCAGCCTTGTCTCGCAAGCGGGAGCGGCGGGTCAGACGATCGTCCGCGGGTTGGATCGGCAGGGTGCGGCTCCCGTCCACGGACGTGCCGGAGCAATCCAGTCGTTCGGCCTCTTGGTTTACGAATTGCTCGGAGGCGTCCCGGCGGCGTCCAGTTCGCGGCACTACACGCCTCTCGCTGCTCTCAGCGAGGCGACCAACAATATCCTGCGGCGCGCCATCCTCACGCCGGAATCGTTCGCTTCCGCCGCGGAGTTTGCTCAGCTTTTTGCGGTCTCGCCCGAGGTGAAAAATGCGCCCGTCGAACGCTCCGGATCGAGCGCATCCCAGGCGCACTCGGCCGCCTCATCGGCGGCAGCCCGCCACGTACCTCCCGCATCCCCTGCCCCGGTCGAGGAGCCGCCCACCTCAGCCCAAGGCGCCCCCTCACCGGCGGTCGGGAAACCGACTCCACCGCCGCCGCGCCGGCGCTCGCACACGATGTGGATTGTCACCGGGCTCCTCGCGGCATTCGGTTGCGTCGCTATCGTCCATTTCACTCGCCCTCCTGCACAACCGCTGCATCCAGCAGTCACGCCGTCTCCCACCATTCGCCCACAGCCCCCGCAACCTACGCCGGTTCCGACGATTCGCCCAGTCCCAGCAACCCCACGCCCGACAGTCCCTCCATCGCCCACCCCACCACGCCCAACGCCCACACCCGCACCCACCCCGACCCCACCACCGACGCGACGCGATCTCGCCGTCGCTGCCCGCCGGGCTGCGGAAGCGTCGGAAGCCCGCCAGGAATCCCCCGAAGCACTGTCCGCCTGGTTGCGACTGGCCAGGGAATATCCGGAATTCGACATCGGAAAAGTGGGCCTCGAACTCCTGCTCAACCGCCTTCGCCAGCGACCCGGCGGCCTGACTCGGGATGAGTTTGCCAAAATGCGGCGCGAGATCGAAGAGGCCACACGACTCGGCAGCCACGCCTCGATGATGATCCTCGGTGAGGAACTCCAGAAGAGCGACTCGACGGAGTCCTTTGGGTGGTTTTGTGCTGCTGCCGCCGATGGGGACGCCGCGGCCATGAGACAAGCCGGCCTCATGCTTTCGAATGGCGACGGCATCCCGACCGACCTGTCGAAAGCCTTTTACTATCTCAACGCCGCTGCCGACAAAGACGATCCCAGCGCCATGGCCGCTCTCGGCGAGTGCTACCTGTTCGGCCACGGCACGGAAAAGGACGAAAAGCGGGCAATCGCACTGCTCCAAAAAGCGTCCGACCAGGGAAATGGCCGCGCCAAGAACCGCCTCGCGGATTCCTACCACAGGGGCGTCGGACTGGCGCGCAACGACCGTGAAGCTTTCCGGCTGTTTTCCGAGGCTGCCGAGCGCGGGAGCGCCGAGGCCATCGGCAACCTCGGCGTGCTCTACATGAATGGTGAAGGAGTCACCAAAGATCCGGCGAAAGCGGTCGAAAAAATGAAGGAAGCGAGCCTCAAAGGAGACGTGAACAGCATGTTTTACTACGCCCGGTGCCTCGAGAAAGGTCTCGGTACCAAGGCCAGTGCCACGAGCGCAAAGACTTGGTTTCAGAAGGCTGCGGAGGCCGGTCAGACTGATGCGGCGGAATGGTGCAAAACGCACGGCGTCTCCTTCAAACC
>JBBSDS010000335.1:0-5669 GCA_038240495.1 Chthoniobacterales bacterium
GACATTGGCGGGGATGTAGACGTAATCGCCGGGGCGGTTTATCATATGTCCCTGTAGATCGTCGCCGTACCACATTCCGCCCTCGCCAGTGAGGAGGTAGATTGCCGTTTCGTGGTCTTCGTGCAGGTGCGCTTTGGCCCTCGCGCCGGCCTGGTCGTTGACAATGGCGAGCACGGCGGGCGTGAGGCTCTTGGCTGGTTCGTCGAAATCGTGGTCGAAAAGCCATTCGCTCAGGCCGATGTCTTTCCACATGAACCCTTTGCTCGTCTGCTCCTGGAAGCGGCAGATGATGGCAGGAATGCCGTGCCCGATGCACATGATCGGGCTGTGTTGTTCGTTGCCGAAGAGGCCGGCGCAGCGGTTGTAGACGCTCTGCGCGAAGTCGGTGAGCCAGTAGTCCTGCCGCCAGACGACCTTCTTTTTCACGTCCTCCGGCAGCTTGTCGTAGATCATCTCCTTGTTGAGCTTCATCTGGCTCGCGTCCTCGGGGCAGAGCAGGACCTTCATCGGCGTCTGCTGGACGACGGCGATGACCGCGTTGCGCAACGGCCCGATGTCGTGCTCTTTCATCTCCTCGTTGCGCGCGTGTTTCTTTGCGTCAATGGCCACGCCTTTTTTGATCTCCCAATACGGCGAGTTGCGCAGCTTCGGGATGCAGCACATGAATTTGCCGTCCTCGAGACCGACTTCCTTTAGCCACGCGGCGGCGGGTGCGTCATTCATGAGGTCGCAGGCAAAGGTCGCGTCCGGACCGAATTCCATGATCGGGCAGGTCGCGCCCATTTTCTTCGCGAGTTCCAGCGACACCGAATCGCGGAAGAACGCAAACTTCGCGCCGCTGATGACCTTCACACCGTCGCTGTCTTTGGTGCCACTCCAGGTCACGCCGCCGATGCCGTAAGGTTTCCCCGTCTTTTCCGTCCACTCGATGATCGACTGCTGCCCGACGATGCCCGGTCCCGAGCCGTGCAGGAGGAAGTCGTGGGTCTTGAATGATACCGCTTTCAGCCCGGATTCTTTGCCGAGGATTTTCAGTTTCGGAAAACGCTTGAGCAGCATTTCCTCGACGCCGTTCTCGACGCTGCTCGGCCAGAGCGTAACTCCGTATTCGGGCAGATGTTTTTCGAGGAGCGCGAGCATGCCCGGCGTGTGCGCGATGTCGCCGATATTCACCGTCTGCCACGAGGAGCGGAGCAGGATGTGTTTCTTCGGTTTCGAGTCTTGCGCGGAAGCGAGGCTGGGGAGGAGGGCAGCAGCGAGGGTGGTCTTGAGGAAGTGTCGGCGGTTCATGAGGAGGAAGGAGATAAGTCAAAAGATAGACACGGGTACAGTGTACGTTGAAGTCTGCGGTGGAGGCATGCAGTTCGGTTTTGATTTTCGTGGAGCGTGATCGCAATCGTGCCCTTGCGCTGGGGCGCTGTTTGATTGAGACAAGTACTCAGCGTTATGGCTTTGCCGAATCTTCCGCCCGCGGCTGCTGGACCACTCGAAAGCTATTTGCGTCGAGCCGTGTGGCGGACTCGACTCGAACGTCTCCGCGCGACGCTGGGTGTGATGGTGTGGGCAATGCTCGCGGGTGCCACGGCCTGGACCGCGGCCCTCCTCTGGCGTCCCGAATGGGCTCTGGGCGCGCCGCTGGGCGTCGGGCTGGCGGCGGCGCTGCTCGTCCTCGCGGCGGACGCGGCGCTTTTCTGGCAGGTGGATCGGCGGCGCGTTTTGCTCCGGCTCGATCGTCAGCTCGGCCTCGCGGATGCCGCGGTTTCGGCGGACGAATTGGCGGGCGACCCGCGCGATGAATGGCGGCGCCGCCAGCTCGCGCACACCGTCCACGACCTCGCGGATCGCTCGTGGGACGAGCGCTGGCCGCGCCGCTGGCCGCGCTTCACCGGTCTGGCGGCAGCCACATTGGCCGTGCTCTGCGCCGTATTGATTAGCGCGTATTTTGTGGAGAAGGCCGGCGCGCAGCCACGGCAGACGCCGTTTCAGCAGGCGCAGTTTCAGGCGCTGGAAGAGGTCTTTAAAGACTGGGAGCAGGCGGAGAAAAAATTCGACGACCGGGAGTTGCGCGAGCGGCTCGCCGAGTTGAAACCGCTGCGCGAGCAAATCCTCGCCGGCAGGCTCCACGAGAAGGAGGCGCTGGTGGCGCTCAGCCGCCTCGAGGAAAAGCTCGAAGCCACGCGCAGGAGCCTCGACGCGCAATCGCTCGAACCTTCGGCTGCGGAACTCGCGAGCGCCTTCGAGCCGATTCCAGGCATGGGCGCGCTGGCCGCGGCGCTGCGGAGGAAAGACTTTGCGCAGGCCGAAAAGCTCGCCGCCGAACTGGCGGAAAAACTTTCCCAACCGGACGCGAAACTCCCCGAGGCCGCGCAGAAACTGGAGAACCATCAGCGCTTCGCCAAAGCCGCGGACACCCTGCAGCAGCGCGGGCAGGAAGCCGCCAGCGAGGCACTGCGCAAGATGGAGCAAGGGATGAAAGACGGCGATGCTTCGCAGACTGGCGAAGGAATGCAGGGCTGGAAAAAGAGCCTCGGCAGTCAGGCCAAACGGGACGCCGAGAAGCAGCGGCTCGCGCTGCAACTCTCCCAGATGGGCCAGTGCAAGGAATGTCTCGGCTCGGGCCAGAGCCTCGCGCGCGGGCTGTCGCTCGTGCCAAAACTGGCGACGCAACACGAGCCCGGAAAAGGCGCGGGCTCGGAAATCGAACCGAATCGTTTTGGCGCCGAGACGAAGCTCGCGTCCAGTCGCACCGAGGAAAAGCTCACCGGCGTGCTCGGGACGGGCGATTCCGAAATCACCACGGAAAAGGCCAGCGAGCGCACGCGCGAAATGGCGTCCGGCGCGCGTCCGGCGGGCTTTCGCGAGTACGAAAAACTTTCGCGGGAAGCGATCGAAGACGAGAGCATTCCGCTCGCGCACCGGCAGGCCATCCGAAAGTATTTCGAGATGATCCGCCCGGCGGAAAAATAGCGGCGCGGCGCAAGATCAGCCCCTCCGGTTCCGTTTCCCCTCCAGCATTATGACCACCCCCGCCACCCCTGCCCTCGACGTGCAGCTCGACCGATTTCGCCAGCGTTTTCAGCGGCTCAAGAGCGAAGTCGGCAAGGTCATCATCGGCCAGGAGGACATCGTCGAGCATGCGATCATCGCCATGGTCGCCGGCGGCCACGTCCTGCTCGAAGGCGTGCCGGGACTCGGCAAGACACTGCTGGTGCGCTCGCTCGCCGGCGCTTTGCATTTGCGTTTTCAGCGCATTCAGTTCACGCCCGATCTGATGCCCGCCGACCTCATCGGGACGAAGATTCTGATCGACGATGGGCACGGTCACTCGCGCTTCGAGTTCTCGCCGGGGCCGATTTTTTGCAACCTCCTGCTCGGCGACGAAATCAACCGCGCCACACCGAAGACGCAGTCCGCGCTGCTCGAAGCGATGCAGGAACAGAGCGTGACCGTCGGCGGCGAGACGCGCCAACTCGAGCGCCCGTTTTTTGTCCTCGCCACGCAGAATCCGCTCGAGATGGAGGGCACCTATCCGCTGCCCGAGGCGCAGCTCGACCGCTTCTTTTTCAAGCTCAAGGTGCGCTATCCGAGCGAGAGCGAATTCGATGCGATCCTCGACACGACCACGCAACGCGCGATGCCTTCGGTCGCACCGGTCTTTGAAGGCGCGGACCTCGTCGAGATGGGTGGCGTGGCTCGCGATGTGCCGATCGCGCCGACGATCCGCAAGCGCGTGGTGAAGCTGATCATGGCCACCCATCCCGACACCGCCGCCGCGCCCGCGCTGGTGAAGAAATACGTGCGCTACGGTGCCAGCCCGCGAGCCGGGCAGGCGTGCATCCTCGCCGCGAAAATCCGCGCGATTTTGCAGGGCCGCTTTCATGTGGCCGGCGAAGATCTGCTGGCCAGCGCGCTGTCGGTGCTGCGGCATCGGGTCATGCTGAATTTCGAGGCGCAGGCCGATGGGCACGACTCCGACGCCGTGCTCGCGGAAGTCTTCGCGCAGCAAAAAGAAATGTGGAGCAAGGAATAGCCGCGATCTCATTTCGTAATCGTCCTCGTCCTTCGTTCTCGTCCTCGAACCTTTCCAAGATGAACCGCGATGTTTCGAGGACGAGGACGAAATGGAGGGGAAACCCATGATCGCGACGAGCGTCGATGAGCTTTTCGATCCTGCCTTTCTCGGCCGGCTCGAATCGCTGAGTCTGCTCGCGCGGCAGATCGTGCGCAGCCGGCAGCGCTCGGACCGGCGCAGCGTGCAGCGTGGTGCGAGCGTCGAGTTTGCCGAATACCGCCCGTTCGTTTCCGGCGACGACTGGCGCTACATTGATTGGAATGCCTTCGCGCGCTGGCGGCAGCTTGTGCTCAAGCTTTTCGTCGAGGAGGAAGACCTGCATGTGCATCTGCTGCTCGATTGCACGCGGTCGATGGATTGGGGCGCGCCGGTGAAATTCGATTACGCGCGGCAACTCATCGCGGGGCTCGCCTACATCACGCTCGCCAATCTCGACCGCGCGGCGGTCGTGCCGCTCGGGGCGGAGGATTACCAGCTCTGGCCGTCGGCGCGGGGACGCCACCGCTTTCTCCAGCTCCTGCGCTATCTCGCGCGCTGCCCGCTCGCCGATGCGCCGGCGCGCCTCGAAGACGCCGCGCGTCGCTGGGTGGCCACGCAACCGCGGCGCGGCATGGCCATCTGGGTTGGCGATTTGTTCGGCACCGATCTCGGCGATGCGTTGCGTGCGCTGGACCGGCTGCGCTATTCGCGGCACGAACTCGCTGTCATTCAGATTCGCGATCCCGCGGAGTCCGAAGCGGGCGAACCGGGTGAGTACGAGGTCGAGGATTGCGAGACGGGTGCAGTAGAAAAGGTCATCGTCGATGCCGGCATGGCGCGGCGCTATCGGGAGCGTTTTGCGGAGTATCAGGAATCGATCCTGCGCTACTGCCGCGCGTATCAGATTCCCCTGCTCCAGGTCTCGACCGATCTCGGCGTTCCGGAGTTGATCACGCGTTCGCTGATGGCGGGAGGTTTTGTGAAATGAGCTTCCTCCTTCCCGCCGCCTGGAGCGCACTGGGCCTCGCGCTTCCGGTCATCGTTTTCTATCTCATCAAGACACGACTGCGGCGGCGGCTCGTGAGCACGCCGCTTTTCTGGCAGCAGCTTGCGCCCCAGATTTACAACACCTCGATCTGGCGCAAGCTCCGCCGCTGGCTCTCGCTCCTCCTCCAGTTGCTCTTCCTCACGGTGCTGGTCTTCGCGCTCGCGCAGCCGCTCGCGTCGTGGCAATCGCTCCAGCCGGCGTCGCTCGTGCTCGTGCTCGATCCCTCGGCGAGCATGGAGGCCACGGACGTCGCGCCGAGCCGCTGGCAGCGCGCCGTGCAACTCGCCGCGCAGCGCATCGGCCAGATGCGCGCCTTTGACGAAGCGACGCTGATCGTCGCCGCGGACCCGCCGCAGGTGTTGAGCAATTGGGCCAGCAGCAAGCGCTCGCTGCAACGGGCGCTCGCGCTGGCGCAGCTCGCCGGGCGCAGCACCGACATCCGTCCGGCGCTGGCGCTGGCGCGCAATCTCGCGGAAGGCCGCCCGCACGGGCGCGTCGTCTTGCTGAGCGACGGCGCGTGGGCGGAGCCGCCCGCGAAGGAGCAACTCGCGGGCGTCGAAACGCTGTGGC
>JBBSDS010000336.1:0-5645 GCA_038240495.1 Chthoniobacterales bacterium
CGGCGCGGCGATATTTATTTCGTCAAAGGCGCATTCGAATCGCCGCCGAAGCCGGAGTATCATTTGTTCGCCAGCGGTAAGGATGAAATTTTCTCACTGTCGTGGCGCGACGGCGCAATGACGGCCACGAGCTTCGGCGAAACCACGCGCATCACCGATACGAATGGCGATGGAGTCGCCGATAACTACGACACGCTGACGAACAACTGGGGCTATGCCGAGGGGCATGAATTCGCCTTCGCATCCAAGCACGATCCCGAGGGCAACATCTGGGTCGCGCTCGGACTCAGCGGCTCCTACGAGTCGCACAATCTTTTCCGAGGCTGGGCGGTGAAAGTCACGCCCGACGGAAAAATGATCCCCGTGTGCAGCGGGCTGCGCAGCCCCGCTGGTGTGGGCGCGAATGCCGAGGGCGCGATGTTTGCCATCGAGAGCCAGGGCCCGTGGAATGGCTGCTGTTCGCTGAAACATCTCAAGCCCGGCGGCTTTCTCGGACACCCCGCGAGTTACAACTGGTATCCCTTCGCACCAAACGTCACCGCGCCCACGGTCACGCCCAACAGCAACTCGCGCATGACGGATGAACTGAAGCGCGTGAAAGAACTCGTCCCGCCCGCCGTGCGTTTTCCTTACATCAAAATGGGCCGCTCCATCTCCGGCTTCCGGCTCAACCAGACTGGCGGTAAGTTCGGCCCTTTCGACAACCAATTCTTTCTCGGCGACTACACACTCAGCATCCTCATGCGCGCGACGACCGAACAAGTGAACGGCGTGTGGCAGGGCGCGTGTTATCCATTCCGTGAAGGATTCGCGACCGGCATCATGAACGTCGAGTTTTCGCCGAAGGCGCAGCTCATCGCGGGCGGCTTTACCACGAACCGCCAGTGGCCCGTGCGCGGCACCGAGCCCTTCGCCATCCAGCGCATTGATTGGAGCGGCGTGGTGCCTTTTGAAATCAAGGAGATCAACATCAAGAAAGACGGCTTCCTCGTCACGTTCACCAAGCCAGTCGATCCGCAAATCGCCGCGAAGACCGACACCTACAATATCACCACCTACACCCACATCTACCAGGGTGCCTACGGCAGCCCCGAAGTGGATCAGACCACCGCGCGAGTCACCAAAGCCATCTCCGCCGCCGATGGACTCTCCGTGATGGTGCATCTGGAAAAATTTGAAGTGGGCCACATCCACGACTTCGACCTCGCCGCGATGGCGTCCAAGGACGGCGAGCGACTGCTGCACACGCAGGCGTATTACACCGTGAACGAAGTGCCGAAGAAATAGATGCTCGAACCGATCATGCCGAAATTCCTGCACCGACTTTTCTCCTCCGTCGTCCTGATGCTCTCCTCCGCATCCGCCCACCCCGTTCCCGACAGCCCGCAATGGCTGACCTATCCCGGTGGTGATGGCCCCGGCAAAGGGAAACACATCGTGCTCATCGCTGCGGATCAGGAATACCGCAGCGAACAATCCATGCCGATGCTGGCGAAGATTCTGAGCATGCACCACGGCTTTGACTGCACCGTTCTATTTGCCGTGAACGAAAAGGGCGAAGTGGACCCAACGATGCCGGTCTATCCCGAGAAGGGAAAAGAATTCAAACCGCACCACATCCCCGGCACGGAACATCTCGCCTCCGCGGATCTCGTCATCTTTTTCGCTCGCCTGCTCACGCTGCCCATGGAGGAACGAGAGAACGTCGTGAAATACATCGACTCCGGAAAACCCATTATTGCCATCCGCACGGCCAACCACGGCTTTCACGGCGCGCTGCCCTACAAAATCAACGGCAAGAACGTAAATTGGGGGAACGACGTGCTCGGCGGGACGTTCATGGAGCATCACGGCAACTACCACGCCGACTCGACGCGCGGGATGATCGTCGAGGCGCAGAAGACCCATCCCATCCTGACCGGCGTCGCCGACATCTGGGGACCGTCGGACGTTTACCGCACCTATAAGAAGGGAGGCAGTCTGCCCGAAGGCTGCACCGCCCTGGTCTGGGGACAGCCGCTCCTGGGACGCCAGCATGATGATGCCCCGAACCCCGAGAAAGAACCGCTGCCCGTCGCGTGGTTCAAAGACTGGCAGACCAGCCACGGAAAATCCGCGCGCGTCTTTCATACCACCATGGGCAGCGCCGCCGATCTGCAATGCGCCGACCTGCGCCACATGATTATCAACGCCGCCTATTGGGGCATGGGCATGGAAGTGGCCATTTCCCCCACGCGCGGTGTGGAGATTGTCGGCGAATACAAACCGCGCGAAACTGGATTCGACTACCAGGCCATCGGCGTCGTTCCGAAGCCGGTCGCGGCTTACAAATAGCGTGCGACTGTTTCTGCGCATCGTTCGCTCATGCTCTCCGCGCGAGGCGACGGCTGTGCTGAGTTTCATGCGTGGGTGCGTTTCCGATCCAAGACGGGCGATGGCTGGCGGTTAGTGTTGCGGGCGAATTTGAGTCCGCCTAGCTCCCCATCTTTTGCATGAAAATCACCCGCATCCGCATCACACTCGCCACCGTCTTGATCGCCGCCGCCGCTCCGCTGATCGCTGCGGAGCCGCCGAAGACTCCGCCTGACCTCACGGTCGATCAATCTGTGGATCGCAAGCTGACTTACAACCTCGGGCCGACGGGGCTGCGCGGGTGGATTTACACGCGGCCGGCGAATTTCCGCGAGAGCCAGCAGGGGCGCACGACGACGGCGAGCCGACAAATTCTCGTCACGCACGTTGGCAAGGATTCGCCGGCGGATGGTGTGATGAAGATGGATGATGTGATCCTCGGCGTGGGCGGAAAACTTTTCGCTGATGATGCGCGGCAGACGTTTGGCCGTGCGATTACCGAGGCGGAAAAGACGGGCGTGCTGAAGCTCACGCGCTGGCGCGAGGGGAAGACGGAGGAGGTGCAACTCAAGCTGCGCGTGATGGGGAGCTACAGCCCGACGGCTCCGTATGATTGCCCGAAGTCGGCGCTCATTTTCGCCGGTGCGTGCAAGGCGCTCGAAAAGGAAAAGCTGGAGCCGAGTTGGAACGGCGCGGTGAGTGGGCTGGCCCTGCTGGCGACGGGGAATCCCGAATACCTGCCGCGCTTGAAGGAGCTGGCGATGAGGATTGTTCCGCAGGCGATGAAGATCGAATTGCGCGACGGCATGGTCGTGTGGGACTGGGGCTACAAGAATGTTTTCCTGTGCGAGTATTACCAAGTCACGCGCGACAAGGAGGTGCTGCCTGCGATTGCGAAATACACGACGTTTCTCGCGCAGGGGCAGAGCATGTATGGGACGTTCGGCCACGGCATTTCGCACCGCACGGCGGATGGGAAATTGCACGGCTCCATCCCGCCGTATGGGCCGGTGAATGCGGCGGGGCTCATCGGCAACATGGCGATCATCCTAGGCAAACGATGCGGCATCTCCGACCCGGAAGTGGACGCGGCCATCGAGCGCGCGACGAAATTTTTCGGCTACTTTGTGGACAAGGGCGCGGTGCCTTACGGCGAGCACATGCCGTGGGCGAACCACGACAACAATGGCAAGAACGCGATGGCAGCGGTGATGTTTGGTGTCACGACGATCAAGCCGCGCGAGACACAGTATTACGCGAAGATGGTCACGGCGTCGTTTCAGAACCGCGAGTATGGGCACACGGGGCAAGGCTTCAGCTACCTGTGGGGTGCGCTCGGGGCGAATGCGGGTGGACCGGTGGCGGCGGCGGCATTTGTGCGCGAGGCGGCGTGGCACCTCGATCTCGTGCGGCGCAGCGATGGGTCGTTCACCTACGATGGTGGCGAACAATACGGGCCGGGCAAAACGGACGACGACACTTACTACGGCAAGAGCGGCTACTACGGACTGAATCCCAATGCCTGCTATGTCCTGACTTACTCGCTGCCACTGAAGAAGCTCTGGATCACCGGCAAGGACGCTAATCCAAAGAACATGCTGACCGCGAAAGACGTGAAGGAAGCCGTGGCGTCGGGCTTTTTCTACGAGCAGCGAGAAAAGAAAACGGTGCCCGAGCTGATTGCCGCGCTCGGCGATTGGTCGCCCGTCGTGCGGAGCATGGCGGCGGAGCAACTCTCGGATCGGCCCGAGGCGAAAACGATGGTGCCGGAGCTGATCGCGATGGCCGAAGGCAAAGATGCGTGGAAGCGACAGGGCGCGGCGGAGACACTCGGCTCCATCAAGGATGCTGCGGCGCTACCCGTGCTCGTGCGCTTGCTCACACACTCGGATCGCTGGCTGCGCGTGAAAGCGGCGGAGGCGCTAAAAAATATGGGCGACAAGGCGAAGCCCGCCATCAGCGACATGCTGCGCGCGGTCGTCACCACTGCAGAGCCTTCGCTACCCGTGACGTGGGAAGATCCGGTGCAGCTCACACACGGACAGCTCGCGGCGGCGCTTTTCGGCGGGCTGCTGCGCGGAAATATCGAGGGCATTGATACGAAGCTGCTGTATCCCGCCATCCGCGCCATCGCGCAAAACGCGGACGGCATGGCGCGCGCGACGTTGAAGGGAACGCTCGCGGAAAAACTGAAACTCGAGGACGTGATCGCGCTCGGCCCGGACATCCTCGCCGCAGTGAAAACGCGCTGCCCGGCAGACACGATGTTCGGCAACGAAATCCGCATGGGCGGATTCCGAGCGCTGACGAAATTCAAATTCGTCGAGGGCATCGAGGCGGGCATCTCGCTCGCAAAAACGCAGGGCGGACACGGCAGCGAGAAGCGGACGGGCGAGATCATGAAAGTGCTCGTCGGCTACGGAAAGGCCGCGCAGCCCGCGATCCCGCAGCTCCGGGAGCTGATCGTCGAATTGAACGAGCAGGTGAAGAACAAGGAGTTTCCCGGCGAACTCAACAAGCAGCGAGTCGGCGATGTGGAGGACGCGATCAAAGCCATCGAAACCGCGACCACGCAGCCGGAGCTGCGCAGCATCGCGCCTGCATCGGCCCAGCCTGCGAAAGTGCCACCCGCCAAGCCGTGAGGTGAATTTCTGATCGTTCCAAGATATTCCGCCACCGGACTTAGATACCACCGCATCCGCCGCGCCGCTACGTCAGCTTCCTTTCATCGCCGCGATTTCTCCCATCGGCGTGAAGGCTGCGCCAAAGCGCGGTCTGCTGTTGTGGATTGGCGCAGGCGGTGATGTGCTCTGTTAGCACGGGCGGATTGTTCGCGGACGAGGACTCATGCGCGACGGGTGCTGGGATTCTTGCTCTCACGCGCGCCAACTCGTCTTTCGTGTGGCAGATCAAGCCCTCGGCTTTGGCGAGAGCCTGCACGGCTTCCACGAGTCGGCTGTCCGCGCTCTCGCCGCCGGCCAGCGGAACGGCGAAGCGCGGCTGCGCTGCCGGCGGGAGAAGGGAAACAACGGTGCGAAGTCGGTCTTCAATGGTCTTCACGATGGCGGAGTGGTGTCAAAGCGTGCTGTTTGGTTTTGTCGGCGTAATGCTGTACGACAAGTCCGCCGGTGACATGTGGCTGCCGTCGCCGTTGAGCGAGGAATACACCTGGCTGCCGATGCCGTCCGAGACGTCAATTGTTTGGCGGATTTCCTTCACGATAGGGTTGTTCTTTTTGTTCGAGAGGACGGGCTCGGCGATCTCCAACCGCCGCGCGTGCTCTGCTTCCAACA
>JBBSDS010000337.1:0-5555 GCA_038240495.1 Chthoniobacterales bacterium
ACAGAGCCGCCTCTACACCGGCAAACTGTGCCACTACCGCCCTTCCCAAAAAATCCGCCGCAGGCCTCTCCGTCCGACTTATTTCGCAGTCTCTGCTTTCGGATTTTCGTTTGGCGCCGGCGCGTTTTCGAGCAGGAGGTAGGTCATGAGGTCGCGCAGTTCGTCGGCGGACAGCGCTTTGTCGAGGCCGGTCGGCATGAGGGAGACGGTCATGGGTTCGGTCCTGGCGATGTCGGATTTTTTCAACTTCGCCACAACACCGCCGGGCTGGGCGATTTGCAATTCGTCGGCGGTCTCGCCGAAGCGGGTGCCAATCACGGCGCTGCCATCCTTGTTCGTGACCACGTAGCCGACCGCATCGGGATTGATGGAGGCATTCGGGTCCGCGATGTTTTTGAGGAGGCTCGCGTAGTCGGAGTGAATCAGATTGCTCAACTCGGGTCCGACTTTCACCCCGTCGCCGCGAAGTTGATGACAGGTCGCGCAGGCGGCTTTGCCTTTGAACAACGCGTGGCCCGCCTCCCAGTTTCCACCGGCGATTTCGGAAATCGTGCGCGTGAGATCGTCGGGTGCGCCGGGCCTGGCGAAGGGGACGAGGAAGCGGCGCGTCTGGAGTGCTCGCGGGCGCGGATCGCGGGTGGTGAAAAAGGAAACGTCGAGCGACTGCGCGGGCGTCGCCACGGTAAGCGAAAACGACGACCACTGGTTCGGACGCGGCCCGGCGACGGTGAGGCGCGATTCGTGTTCATTCACCCGCTCGACTTGTGCGCCGGGCACTTCGAGCGTGAGCGCGGCGTCGCTCTTGAAAACGACGGTAACGGTCTCAAGCTCTGGCTCGTAGTCGAGTTTGGACAAGGGCTGCGTGGCAGGAATGAGCATCTGCCAAAGGTCGAGCTGCCCGCGCAGATCGATCATGCCGGGGCTGGCGATGATTTTCCAAAACGCGTCGTGCGTTGCGCTGCTGCGCGTGAACTCGCGCGCGGCTGCGAAATCGGGATGCGGCAGCCACCCGCTCCACTGCGCGCCGCTGGCGGCCGCGGCACTCCAATCGACGGCGACGCCGGAGAGGTCGTGTGCGAGATCGAGCTTGTCGGCGACGTTCAGCGCGTAAGTCACCGCGGCAATGCGCGGCGCGGTTTCGACGATCACACTCCGCCCATCCGCGCCGATCCGCGCGCTCTTTACCGCGATGGAGGAGCGCGGCTGGCGCTGTTGCATCTTCACCACCGCGTATCCTGGGCGGATGGTTTCGAGCCGGTCGGCAGCTTCGACGTAGTGGCCGGATTCGATTTTCAAACGTGCGGCCGCATTCGCCCACGCGGCAGCGTCGAGTTCGCGATCGAAGGTGATCATCGTTTCCGTTTCGCTCACTGGCCACGTCAGCACGGGCTGCGGCGCGGCCTTGTCGGTGTGGCTGATTTTAAAAATGCGCCCCTCGCCCTTCGGCCCATTGCCCCAATCGGGCGCGCCGGTGTGGCAGCAGACGACGAGGTCGCCCTGCGGCGAGATTGCGCAATCCACCGCCATCAATCCGATGCGCGCGAAGAGGTCCGTGTGCGCGACGTAACCCGCCGCTGTCTTCGCGAGTTTCGTGCGCCAGAGCTTGCCGCGCGACTCGCCCGTGACGAGCGCATCGTCACTCCAAAACTCCGGCCCGAAACGTCCGCGGCCCGGCGCCGGCCCATTGAAACGAAAGCCGCAGGTGCTCTCGTGCTGCGGGCCGTAATCCGCGACGCTCGGCTCGTCCACCACGTCCGGCAGCCAGCGCGGATGCCGTGGCGGAAAGCCGTAGTGCCGGCCCACTTCGATGTGCAGCAGCTCGTCGAACGGATTGCCATTCGGCACCCACGTCGCGCCCTCCTGGTCGGTGCCGAAGAGATCGCCGAGCCGGTTGAATTGCAGCGACATGATGTAGCGCAGGCCCGACACGGACTGCTCCACTTTTCCATCCGCGCCGAAGCGCAACAGACAGCCCCGGCGCGCTCCGAGCGAGTAGTGCGCGACGCCCTGCTTGTCGTGCCAGTAGGCGTTGTTGTAGCCCGCATTGCCCATCGTCACGAAGAGCCCGCCATCGGGCGAAAAGGCGAGCGCCATCGAGCTGTCCACGCGGCGGTGATTGAGGTACGGCACTTTGGTCAGTTCCGGGTCGTCGAAGCCTTTCACCACCGTCTCGCGCAGGTCCGGCACGCCGTCGCCATTCGTGTCGCGCCAGCGCACCACTTCGTCGGTGAGCACCGCATACGGCATCCCGTCTTTCACGACCATTCCGAGCGGATAGTTCGCGCTCGGCTCGGGGGAAAAGGTGTCCACCTTGTCCTCCAGCCCATCGCCATCCGTATCGCGCAACAGGTGAAAGCGTCCGTCGTAACCACCCGCAAAAAGTCGTCCATCCGGCGCATACTCGATGTTGTTCAGACTCGTCAGCCTCACCGGCAGCTCGCGCACGGTGAACCCCGGCACGAGCATTCGCACGCCCGCTGTGTCAGGAGTTTTCGCAAAGGGTGGTTCGGGCTGCTTGTCCGGCGTCGGTGGAATCGGTGCCTCGGCCGCTAAGGCAACTGCGATCGTGGACGCGAGGAAAAGGACGGCGGAGAATTTCATTTCAGCGTTTGGGGAGAGGTCAGGATGTTGCCCGGCAAAGCATCCGCGCGCGAGCCCGGTCTGAAATGCGGCGGGATCGCGACGGGATGCAAAACCTCGCCAATCGTGTGACGACCACATCATTCTCGCGTGATGAAATTTCTCCTTCTCCCCGCTCTGCTTGCTTCCGCCGCGCTCGCCCACGCTGCACCCGTCGCCATTTTTGACGGCAAGACTTTCGACGGATGGGAAGGCGACACGGCCAAAACCTGGCGCATCGAAGATGGCGCCCTCGTCGGCGGTTCGCTGGCGGAGAAAGTTCCGCACAATGAATTCCTCGCCACGAAGAAGAGCTACGCGAACTTCGAGTTGCGCCTGCAATTCAAGCTCACCGGCACCGAGGGCCAGATCAACGGCGGCGTGCAAATCCGGAGCGTGCGCGGCCCGGCGGAAGTTTTAGGCAAACAGATTCCGGATTACGAAATGATCGGCTACCAGGCCGACATGGGCGAAAAATATTACGGCGCGCTCTACGACGAATCGCGGCGCCGGATAGTCCTCGCGGCGCCCGAACCCGCAGTGATCGAGAAGGCGCTGAAACTCAATGAGTGGAATGAATACCGCATTCGTTGCGAAGGTCGGCACATCCAGCTCTGGGTCAACGGCGTGCAGACCGTCGATTACACCGAGCCCGACGAAAAAATTGAACAATCCGGCCGCATCGCCGTGCAGATCCACGGCGGCGGAAAAGCGGAGGCGCGCTACAAGGACATCGTGATCGAAGAGCTGCCGTGAATACAACTTAACCGACAGAAACTTGCGTATGAAGTCGTGGGTCTATAAGTGCAATAAACAAACCAAGCATGAAGGTGATTGGCACCTATTTTTTAAACATGCCTATGAAATGTGGGGCAGTAGCGAAGATGTGTTCGACCTTTCTAAACTTAAGCGCAACGACAGAGTGATTGCGTACCAAACGGATACGAAAGAAATTGTCGGGCTAGCCAAGGTGCGGCAATCCTGCAATCGCGACGGCTATTTATATTTAAAAGACCGCGAGCTTATTAACGCTAAGTTCATTGCGCTAAAAGCGGCCGATCCAGAGATAGCAAAGATAGCCGCTTTTCACCGTGGTGTTCCAAAGACTATCTATGACATTTCGGAAGCCGAAGCCGAACGGCTTTTAGCTGCTGCGAAGGCGTTCGGTGATGATCCACTCGAACACGAAGCGCTGTTATGCGATCCAGATATCGACGCGCCACCGAAACGAATTGAAACAATGGTGCGTCGCATCATTCGCGATACGCCCGCTACAAGGCTATTGAAGAAGCAATACGACTATAGATGCCAAATTTGTAACTGTAGAATCGAGTTCGGGGGCGACAGATATTACGTTGAAGTTCACCACATCCAACCTCTTGGTGGTGGCCACAATGGATGCGACGCTCAATCGAATATGTTGGTTTTGTGCCCAAACCACCATGCGATGTTTGACCTTCATATCCCGGAATTTGTCAGCGCGAAACGCGTCCGAATCAGGGGTACGAACTATGACCTGACTCTGCGTCACCCGCATTCGATTTCTCCTACAGCTATGGCGTACTACAAGAGTATGCCAATGGATTGTATGAAGTGAGCACCCACCGTGAAGCATGACATCCGACGAGTTTCCGGGGCAACTTTGTCTCTATCTTGAAACTATATGCCCACGATTTGCGTCATCGGAACATTTGACACCAAAGGCGCGGAGCACGCTTTTGTCGCGAATGCCATCCGCGCGCGTGGCCACGAGACCCTGCTCATCCACGTCGGCAGCCTCGGTGAATCGGCCATCCAGACCGACATCGGCGTCGAGGAAGTCGCCGCGTCGGGCGGCGAGGATTGGCGCACCGTCCTCGCTCGGCGCGACCGCGGCGAAAGCGTGTCACTCATGGCGCGGGCGGCGGCGAAGTATGCCGCCGGGCTCGCGGAGAGCGGGCGCATCCAGGGCATCATCTCGCTCGGCGGCGGCGGCGGGACGGCCATCGCCACGTCGGCCATGCGCGCGCTGCCGATTGGGTTTCCGAAGGTCATGGTGTCCACGCTGGCCAGCGGCAATACCGCGCCGTATCTCGGCACGAAGGACATCGTCATGGTGCCGGCGATCGTGGACGTGTCCGGCATCAACCGCATCTCGCGGGCGATTTTTGAAAACGCCGCGGGCGCAATCTGCGGCATGGTCGAGGCCGCGGAGCAACGCCGGCAACGCCCGGCGGAAGACAAGCCGCTCATCGTCGCCAGCATGTTTGGCAACACCACGGATTGCGTGAACGAAGCAAAGCGCATCATCGAAGCGGCGGGCTACGAGGTGCTAGTCTTCCACTCGACGGGCGCCGGCGGCCGCGCCATGGAAGCGCTCATCGAGAGCGGGATGGTCGCGGGCGTGCTCGACATCACGACCACCGAATGGGCGGACGAACTCGTCGGCGGCATCCTCGGCGCCGGTCCCGAGCGGCTCGATGCCGCTGCCAAAGCTGGCGTGCCCGCGATCGTCGTCCCCGGCTGCCTCGACATGGTCAATTTCGGCGAGCCGCAAACCGTGCCCGCAAAGTTCGCCGGACGCTCTTTCTACCATCACAATCCGCAGGTCACGCTGATGCGCACGAACGCGGAGGAATGCACCGAACTGGGCCGCATCCTCGCAGAAAAAATCAACCGCTACACCGCGCCCGTGACCGTCCTCCTCCCGCTCAAGGCGATCAGCGTGATCAGCGCCGCCGGCAAGCCATTCAACGATGCGAGCGCCGACGCGGCGCTCTTCAGCGCGATCAAGCAGTATCTTCGGAAGGACATCCCGGTCGTGGAACTCGACGCGGAGATCAACGATCCCGCATTCGCCCGCGCTTGCGCGGAAACCTTGCTCGCGCACCTTCGAGGATGACTAAAAACTCGATCCTGCGTGTCATTCTGAGGCGGTCACAAAGCGGGGGCTCTGC
>JBBSDS010000338.1:0-5539 GCA_038240495.1 Chthoniobacterales bacterium
AATTTCTCCAGCGGCACCTTCGCCTGACGCGAGCTGAGATCCTCGCGGGTGAAGTGCGCCAGCCCTTCGTCATAAATCTTCGCCAGCCCTTCGCCCTGCGCGCCGAGCGGCTGATACATCCCGCCCGTCGTCTCCGCGATTTTCTTGAGCGTCGCGTCGTCGAGGTGCGACTTCACGAGCTGGCCGTTTTCGTCTTTGGCAAAGTCGGTGCCGCCAGTCTCGCTCGGAATCGGCACGAGTTCGCCCGTCGTGCTGCCGACTCCGACCGTAAAAACTTTCACCCCCTGCTTCGCCGCCTGCTCGGCCGCAGTGATGCCCTCGCCGCCGAGGTCTTCGCCATCGGTGATGAGCACCAGGATTTTCTCCGCCGCGGTGCGCGTCTTGAACACGGCCTCCGACTCGCGAATCGCCGCCGCGATGTCCGTCCCGCCGCGCGGGATCGAATTGGTATCGAGCGCGTCGAGCGACTCGCGGAAAGCATCGTAGTCCAGCGTTACCGGACACTGCAAAAAGGCGTTGCCAGCAAACGCGACGAGCCCCACGCCATCGCCCTTCAGCTTCGCGACGAGATCGGTCACCGCGAGCTTCGCGCGGGTCAGCCGATCCGGCTTCACGTCCTGTGCGAGCATGCTTTTCGAGGTGTCCACGGCGAAGAGCAGCTCCAGTCCCTTGCGATGCGTCTCGCGCCATTCAAAGCCCGCCTGCGGACGCGCCAGCGCCACAAAGAGCAGCCCGACACCAAGCGCAAACAGCCCGCGCTTCCAGCGCCGGCGCGGCGCAGAGACGGATGACGTGAGCTTGTCGAGCAGCCGCACCGCGGCGAATTGCGCCAGCGTCGCACGCTGCCGGAGATCGAAGCGACGATACTGCCAGATGAGGTAGCCGCACACGGCGGCACCGACGATGAGCCAGAGAGGTTGAGCGAATTGCATAATGGGAATGGGTGAGCGTGAGCTTTTGGTTTAGGGCAGGCGGCGGAAGCGGGTGTGGTCGAGACCGAGGCCGAGGCCGAGCAGGCCGAGGGCGGGGATGACGGCGAAGGCGAAGAGTTCGCTGTGCGTCTCGAACTTCTTCATCTGGCGCGTGGTCTTCTCCATCCGGTCGATCTCGCCGTAGATGTGCTTTAGCGATTCGGTGTCGGTCGCGCGGAAGAATTTTCCGCCGGTTTCGTCGGCAATCTTTTTTAGGGTGTCTTCATCGACATCGACCTTCGCCATAGCCAAACGCTTGTTGCCGAAGGCGTCGGTGACCGGCATCGGAGCCTCGCCGCGCACGCCCGCGCCGATGGTGTAAACCTTGACGCCAAGCGCCTTCGCGGCCTGTGCGGCCGTCTCGGGCATGATCTTGCCCATGTTGTTTTGGCCGTCGGTCAGCAGCACCACGACTTTGGATTTGCCCGGCTGATCGCGCAGGCGATTGACGCTCGTGGCGAGCGCCGAGCCGATGGCAGTGCCGTCTTCCACCGCGCCGATTTGCACGCGCTCGAGGTTTTGCTGAAGCCAATCGTGATCGAGCGTGAGCGGGCTGACGAGATATGGCGCGCCGGCGAATCCAACGAGGCCGATGCGGTCATTGGGTCGTTCGTCGATGAACTTCGAGACGACGGATTTCACGATGTCGATGCGGCTCGCGGGTTGGCCGTCGAGTTTGAAGTCGAGCGCTTCCATCGAGCCCGAGCAGTCGAGTGCGAGGATCATGTCCACGCCGCTCGCCTCGACCGTGGAGTCGCTGCGGCCAAACTGCGGCCGGGCGAGCGCGACGATGACGAAGGCGAGCGCGAGCAGGCTGAGCGGCGCAAACCATTGGCCCGCGCGGCTCCGCGTCTCGCGCGCCACCTGGCGGGCGATGTCGGCGCTGGAGTATTTCACGGCGGCGACCGGCCCGCGGCGACCGCGCAAAAGCGCGAGCAGCGGCAACAGGGCGAGCAGCCAGAGGAAGGAGGGATAAAGGAATCGGATCATGGCAGTGGGTGAGTTAAGAGTTGGCAGCGATGGCCTCCGCGGCCTGTGCAGAAGCCGGTTTGCGGGTCGATGGTTGTTTTTTTGCAGCAGCGGGTTTGCCGATCGCGACGACGAAGGCGCTCGCGCTGGCGAGCATCGCTTCCATCTGCGGGACGGTTAGCGACCACTTCGCGAACTTCGCGAGGTCGCAGTGTTCGAGGAAATCCGCGAGCGTCTCGCGATGCGCCGCCAGCGGGCTGTCCGGCAGATTCACGAGATCGTGCAGGAACTCGTTGGTGGTTCGATGCGCGGCGCGGACCGGCAGGCATTCCTCGATGAAGAGCCGCACGATTTCCGAGACCGCGAGCGAGAAAGGTTCCGCACTTTCGTCCTCCATGAGCGGACGCGTGGCCTCCAGTTTTTCGAGTGCGATTTCATACGGCAGCTTCCGCCGCGGGCGCCGCATCCATGCCCATGAGCCGAAGCCGAGCGCGGCGGCACCGAGCGCGCCGCCAGTCCAGGCGAGCCACGGAAAGGCGGCGGGAATGTGGATCGGTCCGCGGATGTCGAGGATGTCCTCCTGCGGCACGGCTTGCTGCTGAGGAGTGGGCTGAATGAGCGGTGCGGCTGGTGGCTGCGGAGCCGCCTGCGCATTCAGCGCGAGCAGGCCCAGCGCGACCAGGGCGGCCACTTTGCGATGGGTGAATTTTTTCATGAGCGTTTGTGAGTGCGGTTTTTGAAGAAGGCCATGAGGCCGGCCACGTAGGGCTGATCGGTTTTGAGGCGGAGCGAATCGACGGCTTCGGCGTTGAAGGTGCGGCGGAGTTGCGCGGCGCGTTCCTGCGCGAGCTCGGCGAAGCGCTCGCGCACTTGCGGGTTGCGCGTGTCGAGTTCCACGAGTTCGCCGGTCTCGGCGTCTTCGATGGCGATGATACCGAGGTCGGGCAGCGTTTGTTCGCGGGCGTCTTCGATCGGCATGGCGACGAGATCGTGACGGCGATTCGTCTGGCGAATGGCACGGCGCAGGTGGTCCGGCGGCATGCCGCCGGGGTGGAAGTGGGTGAGCAGGAAGACGATCGCGCGGCGCTTGATCACGTCGTTCACGAAGTCGAGCGCCTGGACGACATTGGTGCCGTGATGTGCGGGCTCAAAGCCGAGCACTTCGCGCACGATGCGCAGCACGTGGCGGCGGCCTTTGCGCGGCGGCACGTAGAGTTCGACTTGATCGGTGAAAAGCAGCAGGCCGACCTTGTCGCTGTTTTTCACTGCGGAAAAGGCGAGCACGCTCGCGATCTCCGCCGCCAACTCGCGCTTGCTCTGCGCGCCCGAGCCGAAGTCGCCGGAAGCGCTCACGTCCACCATGAGCAGTAGCGTGAGTTCGCGTTCTTCGCTGAATTTCTTCACAAACGGATGCCCGCTCCGCGCGGTCACGTTCCAGTCGATCGTGCGCACCTCGTCGCCGGGCACGTATTCGCGCACCGAGTCGAAGTTCATGCCACGGCCCTTGAAGACGCTGTGGTATTGGCCGGCGAGCGAATCGGTCACGAGCCGGTTGGTGCGGATTTCGATCTGCCGCACCTTTTTCAGGATGTCGCGGGTTTGTTCGGAAGTCATAAGCTAGGTGAGTTGACGGTGGATGATGGAGCGCGCTTACGGCACGGGCAGACCTTCGAGGATGCCGGCGATGATGTTTTCCGACGCGATGTTCTCCGCCTCGGCCTCGTAGGTGACGGCGATGCGGTGGCGCAGGACGTCGTAGGCGAGATCCTTCACATCCTGCGGCGTGACGTAGCCGCGGCCTTGCAGGAAAGCATGCGCACGGGCCGCGAGCGTGAGGCCGATCGTGGCGCGCGGTGAGGCACCGTATTGGACATAGCCGTTAAGGTCGATGCCGTAAGGCCGCGCGTCACGCGTCGCGAGGACGATATCGACGATGTAGTCCTTCACCTTGTCATCGACGTAGATGCTGCTGACGACGCGGCGCGCATTGATGATGTCCTCGCCGCTGACGACGGTCTGCACGTCGAGCGATGGCTCGGTGACGGCCATGGCATCGAGGATTGCGCGCTCTTCGGTGCGGTTAGGATAACCAACGATCACCTTCAACATGAAGCGATCCACCTGCGCCTCGGGCAGCGGGTAGGTGCCTTCCTGCTCCAGCGGGTTCTGCGTAGCCATGACGAGGAACGGATCGGGCAGCTTGTAAGTTTCGTCGCCGAGCGTGACCTGACGCTCCTGCATGGCTTCGAGCAAGGCGCTCTGGACCTTGGCGGGAGCGCGGTTGATTTCATCGGCGAGGATGAGGTTCGAGAAAACCGGGCCGTGCTTCGTGCTGAAGGTGCCGTCGCGCGGGTTGTAGATCATCGTCCCAACGATGTCCGCCGGCAACATATCCGGCGTGAATTGCAGGCGCTGAAAATTAAGTCCCACTGCCGACGCGAGCGTTTTGAGCGCGAGCGTCTTGGCGAGTCCGGGCACGCCTTCGAGCAGGATGTGGCCATTGCTAATCAGGCCGACCATGAGCCGATCGATGAGCTGCTCCTGGCCGACGATGACGCGGGCCATCTGCTGTCGCAGCGGCTGCACCCAGCCGGCGGCCTGCTGCACGCGATCCTGCACCTCGCGGATGGTGGGGTTTTCCCCCGAGCGATCCCACTGGCGCGGGACGCCGCCGCGAGCCGCGGGGACGGTGTATTTTTCCGACGAAAAGTCGGGCTCGATACGCGGCAGCGCGGGTGAGGGATTCGCGACGGCGGCACCGGGCGCGGGTGAAGTCTTTTTCAAGAACGATGGAGTATTCATGTGATGTGCGATGCGTTGTTGGAGTTAGTCGTTTGTTAGTTTTTGTGCGCCGCCGCGCCCCGGAGAGTGCTTTGGCTTACGAGAGCAGATTAGTTCTCGAAGCTGGCGCGGCGCTTTCCTGCGCATTACATCCGTGAAGGGTTCCGGCGCTGCTGGAACGGCAGCGGGAATACGAATGCCGACGATAGAAAGGCTCCGCACCGCTGACGCCCGCGCGCTCCGTCTGCGCTTCTGATCGCCACTTCCGCTCGGCTTGGCGGTCGATGCGTCAAACCCAATGGCGCGGAAACCTTATTTGTTTTCCCGCGACTGGAGAAAGGCGGTGAGGTCTTCGATTTCGCGCGGGGTCAGCGTGCTGCCGAAGGCGGGCATGTTGGTCCCGCCATTCACGATGCGGATGATGATGTTGTCCTTCGTGAGCAGGCTGCCGATGTGGGTGAGGTCGGGGCCGCGGCGGCCGCCGTGGTCTTCGATGAGATGGCAGTTGAGGCAGGCTTTGTCGTGAAAGAGTTTCGCGCCGTCGAAGACCGGGCCGCTGGTCGCGCCGATGACGGACTGCGGGAGCGGTTGCGCGTCGAAGTTTGGCGACCACCGCGAACGCTTTCCCGCGATGCCGAGCGCGCCAATCGTGATGACGGCCATGAGGACGGCGGCGATCGACCACGGGCGGCGCGAGGCGGCGCGCTCGCCCTTGCTGTTGATGAACGGCACGATGAGCAGCAGGAAGCCGATGACGGCCGGCGCGAGGATCATCACGACGCTCTCGGTCTTTGGCGGGATGAGCGCGAGGACGGCGA
>JBBSDS010000339.1:0-5497 GCA_038240495.1 Chthoniobacterales bacterium
CGCTTTGCCGCCTGGCGCTGCGCTCAGGATGACCCCGTTTTCGACTTTTGGGGACATCCTCTCAGAAAACGACGCAAGACGGATTCTTGAAGCTGAGGGGTCTTGACGACCGGGCGTCAAGGGCTTCAGTTCCCGTCCACTATGCGTCTGCCCCCACTAGCCTGCTTGCTCGCTGTTTTCACCCTCAAGGTTTTTGCGGAGGAGGCGCCTGTGAAGGCGGATGCCAGGTCGCTGCCGGGCCATTCGCTCAATGGCGAAGCTTTCAATGAAGGTCCCCGGCAGGCCGCAGTGCTCATGGAGGGGACGGGCGGAGTGCGCTTTCCCGTGACGACTGCAAATGCTCTCGCGCAGAAATTCTTCGCGCAAGGCGTGGGGCAGTTGCACGGGTTTTGGTACTTTGAAGCGGAACGCTCGTTTCGGCAGGTGGCGGCG
Source organism: Chthoniobacterales bacterium (assembly GCA_038240495.1). Classification (GTDB taxonomy): domain Bacteria; phylum Verrucomicrobiota; class Verrucomicrobiia; order Chthoniobacterales; family Chthoniobacteraceae; genus Chthoniobacter. Next base: position 433 of record JBBSDS010000339.1, read on the forward strand.
CTGGATGCGGACTGCGCGATTGCCTACTGGGGAATGGCGATGGCGAATATCAACAACCCGAAACGGGCGGGCGATTTCATCAAGCTCGCCGTCGCGAAAAAGGCGAAAGCGAGTCGGCGCGAGCAGTTGTGGATTGGCAGCCTTGCGGATTTTTACGCGGAGACGAAGAAGGAGGAAACTACGCGGCGTGGGGCGCTGGTGCGGGCGCTGGAGGAATTGAATTACGAATTTCCCGACGATCTCGAAGCCAAGGCGTTCCTTGTTTTTCAAATCTGGGATAATAAGCAGCACGGGCTGGCGCTACCGAGCAGGCTGGCGGTGGATGCGCTCGCGAAGGAGGTGCTCGCGGTGAATCCGATGCATCCGATTCATCACTATCTGATCCACCTCTGGAACGGAGCGGAAGGCGACAAGCGAGCGATTGCAGCGGCGGCGCATTGCGGACAGGCGGCGCCGGGCATCGCCCACATGTGGCACATGTCGGGGCACACATTTTCCAACCTGCACCGCTATGCGGACGCGGCGTGGCAGCAGGAGGCTTCGACGCGTGTGGATCACAGCTCGATGGCGGCGGCGCGGATCATGCCGGAACAAATCCACAACTACGCGCACAACAACGACTGGTTGGTGAAGAATCTGGAATACGTCGGGCGGGTTCATGATGCGATCGAACTGGCAAAAAATATGATCGAGCTGCCACGGCTCGGACCGAATCAAAGCAAGGCTTACAACATGGGTCGCGAGCGCTTGCTGGCCACGCTCGTCCGCTTCGAGCTGTGGGAGGAAATGCTCGCGCTCGAAAACACGATGTATCTCGCCCCTGACGAAAATCCGGTGGATGAAGTCAAGCGCATCGGCGCATTTGGGGTGGCTGACTTCAGTGCGGGCGACGCAAAGGGTGGCGCCGAAAAGCTGGCAAAACTCGAAGTCCTGCTCAAACGGGCCCGCGAGGCGCGGGTCGCGGCGGCCGACGCTGCAGAGGCCAAAGCGAAGAAGGAAAAGAAAACACCCGACGAGATCGATAAGGCGATGCTGAAGGAACTGCGTGGCTTCGCTTACCGTGTTTCGACGGCGGAGGCGGCGATTGCGGAGGTGAAGATCTATGAGGCGCTGACTGCAAAAAAGATGGACGCCGTGAAGCCGCTCCTCGAAGCCGCGCGCGATCTTTCCACCGAGCGCCGCGCCCGCATTGCCCTCGCCATCGGCCAGCCGGATGAGGCTGTGAAGCTGGGCCGCGAAGCCTCGAATGTCGATCCCGAGCAAGTCCAGCCACTGGCAAATCTTACGGACATTTTGTGGCGTGCGGGTCAAAAGCAACCGGCTCGCGAGACCTTTGAAAAGCTCCGCAAACTCTCCGCGCATCTCGATCTCGACCTGCCGGTCTTCCAGCGTCTCGCACCGCTGATCGAGGAGTCGAAGCTGTCAGCTGAATGGCGTGCGCCAGCGGTGGTCGCGGCCGATGTTGGGGTGCGACCGGAATTGAAATCGCTCGGCCCATTCCGCTGGCATCCCTCTGCCGCACCTTCCTGGAATCTCGCGGACAGCGAAGGCCGATGGCATGCGCTCGCGGACTTCCACGGAAAGCCGGTGCTCGTCGTTTTCTATCTCGGTGGCGGGTGCGCCGGATGCATGGAGCAGTTGAATATTTTTGCGCCGATGACCCAGCCGTTTGCCGAGGCTGGCATTCCCATCGTCGCTGTCAGCACGGACTCATCCGACGGTCTGCACCGGACTTTTGAGCAGGCGAAGGGCGGCCACGGCTTTCCCTTCCCCATCGTTTCCGACGCGGGTTTCGACGTGTTCAAAGCCTATCGCGCATTCGATGATTTCGAGCGCATCCCGTTGCACGGAACTTTCCTCGTGGATGGCGACGGATTCGTGCGCTGGCAGAACATTGGCTACGAGCCATTCCGCGACGCGCAGTGGCTCCTTAGTGAGGCGAAGCGTCTCCTGAGTGTGCCGCAGAGCGGGGAGAACACCGCGTCCAGCTTAACTTCGTCCAAGGCAAACTAACTGCACTCATGCTTGGTCAGCACGCACACGGAGAAGAGTGTCCGTGTTACTCATAGCGCAGTGCCTGGATCGGGTTGAGCTTGGCCGCTTTGATCGCGGGGAAGAGACCGGCGAGGATGCCGACCGCGACGCTGAAGCCGAAGGCGAGCATCAGGCTTTCCAAGGTGATCACGGGCGTATTCTCGCTCGGCGACATCGTCACGAGGAGTTTTACGAGCATGCTCGACGTCAATAACCCGGCCAGCCCGCCGATGATCGCGATGACGACGCTCTCGACGAGGATCTGCGTGAAGACATCGAAGAAGGTCGCGCCAATTGCCTTGCGAATACCAATCTCGCGCACGCGCTCGGTGATGCTCGCGAGCATGATATTCATGATGCCGATGCCGCCCACGAGCAGGCTGATGGCGGAGATGATCCCACCGCTCATCCGTGCGTTGCCAATCGCCTGCGTGATCCCTTCGGACCAATTTTCCTGCGTGCGGAAGGAAAAATCTTCGATGCCTTTGTGCGAGTGCATCAGGACGTTCTTCGCCTGCTGCAGCGCGTCGTCCATTTTGTCGATGTCCGCGATTTTGATCGAGAGCGTGGAGAGGCGCGGGTCGGGGACGAAAGCAGAGCTAACCAATGTCGTGCTGGCATTGGCACCGCTCCCCGCCGTGACCGGACCGCTGCCGGAGCCGCCGCCCGTCGTGCTCGTCGCCGCGCGGAAGCGGAGCCACATCGTGTTGAGCGGGATGTAAACGGTGTTGTTTTTCAGGTCAAAGGCCCAGCCACCGGTGCTGCGGCCGCTGTTCTTGCTGCCCCAGCCACGGCTGCGCTCGGGTCCGCCTTTCACCTCGGCTGGCTTGGCCGCCGCCAGCTCGCGGAGCTTCTTATCCTGCTCGCTTTCGTAGTGCTCGAACATCCCGATGATGCGGAATCGCTGGTTGTTCACGTTGACAAATTCACCCACAGGATCGATCTCGCGTCCGACCTTCTCTGGCGCGCCGAACAGCGCGTCGCGAACGGCGGTGCCGATGACGCAGACGTTGCGTGCGTTTTCGTCGTCCAGTTCGTTGAACATGCGTCCGTAGGCGACGACATGCTGATTCAGTTCGACGGCGTTGGGCCATGTGCCGACGACGTTCCAGGGGTTAATGCTCTTGCTGCCGTAGGTCATGGTGATGTTCCGTGAGCGCATCTCCGGGACGACCATCGTGACCAATGGCGCGCTGTGCAGAAGCGCGTGGACATCGTTCATCGTCGTGCCTACAGCCTGGTCGGCGAGATGCTGCTGCCACACGGGAATGTCCTGCTCCTCGATGCGCACTTTTTCCAGCCCGCCAATGGCGATGAGCGCTTCCTTCATCCCATTCTCCATGCCTTTGGTGAGCGCCGACATGGCCACGAGACTCGATACCCCGAGGATGATGCCGAGCATGGTAAGCAGAGAGCGGAACTTGTTCGCCCAAATCTCCTTGAAGCCGACGACGATGGCGCTGAACCAATTCATGACTCGGGAGTTTCGTCTTCCGCGAGGCGATCTTCGCGGGTGCTGCGCATGGAAAATTTGCGGCCCGCGGACGTTCCCGCCAGCTTCGCATCCACGTTCTTCGCGATCTTGCCGTCGCGGATTTCGATCCTCCTCGGAGTCACCGCCGCGATCTCCGGGTCGTGCGTGACGAGTGCGATGGTGCTGCCTTTCTGGCTCAACTCGTTGAAGAGATTCAGAATGGTCTCGCCGGTGCGCGAGTCGAGATTGCCGGTCGGTTCGTCGGCAAAGATGATCTTCGGTTGGTTGACGAGGGCGCGCGCGATGGCGGCGCGCTGTTGCTGGCCGCCGGAGAGTTGCATCGGACGGTGCTTGGCACGGTTTTCCATCTCGACGAGTCGCAGCGCGTCCATGGCTCGCTCGCGGCGTTCCCGCGCGCTGCAGCCGGCGTAGATCATCGGGAGTTCGACATTTTGCAGGACGCTCAGCTTGGGCAGCAAATTGAAGAACTGGAACACGAACCCGATTTTGCGATTTCGAATCCGCGCCAGTTGACGCATCGAGGCGGTGGAAATCTCGGTGCCGTCGAGCTTGATGCTGCCTTTGCTCGGCGAGTCGAGGCAGCCGAGGATGTGCATGAGCGTGGACTTGCCGCTGCCGGACGGGCCGATGATCGAGATGAATTCGCCGCCTTCGATGTCGAGGTCCACGTTGTCGAGCGCGCGGATTTCTTCGCCACCGAGGTGGTAGATTTTGCTGACGCTCCGAAGTTCGATGAGAGCCATCTCGACGAAAGATTATTGGCGCAACGGCCCGCGAGTGCCTCCCGCGCTGCGGGCGCCGCCCGACGTCCCGCTGCCGGCCGCGGGTGATCCGCTCTGGCCGCTGGATGCGCCCTTGCTTTCGCCACCTTTTGCGCCCTTGGCTGCCGCGCCGAATGCCTGCTGCACCTTGCCTGCATCCTCTGCCGGCGTCACGAGCGAGACCGTCTCGCCGCCTTCCAATCCGCTCGTCACTTCCGCGTAGTCGTAGTCGGTGACTCCGATGCGGATCGGCACGCGCGCAAATTTCCCGCCCTGCTGCACGTAGGTGAAGCGCGCGCCTTGATCCGTGAAGACCGCGGCCAGCGGGACGGCGAGCACGTTGTCGGCGGACTGCAACGGAATGGTGAGATTCGCGGTCATCCCAGGACGCACGCCGGAACTCTCGTCGTTCTTCACGATGACGCGCGTGGCGAAACCTTTGATGCCGTTGCGAATCGTGGCTTGGGGCGCGATGCGGTCGAGCCGGCCAATGAGCTTCAGCCCGGCCACGGCTTCGACTTCGATCTGCACTTGCTGGTTGACGCTCAGCCGTGTCACGTCGGCCTGGTTGATGTGCGCATTGATGATGAGTTCGCCGAGGTCTGCAATCGTGAGTACTTCGGTCCCGCTATTCACACCACTCGAGCCGGACACCGCCTGTCCGACGGAGACCGGCCGCGTGAGGATGGTGCAGTCAAAAGGCGCGACGATCTTTGTCTTCGAGAGTTTGTCGTCAACGATTTGGAGCGCTTTCTGCGAGCGCTCGAGATTGTTC
>JBBSDS010000340.1:0-5496 GCA_038240495.1 Chthoniobacterales bacterium
GCGCGGGCGAAGCAGATGCTCTTCCGCTTTTCGCACAATCTCTGGCTCGGTGTGCATCTCGGCATGACGGGAAAGTTGCGCACCGAGCCGCCGGATTTTGCACCCGGCAAGCACGACCATCTCGCCCTCTTTCAAAAGCGGCAGGCACTCGTGCTGACCGACGCGCGGATGTTTGGGCGGGTGCAATTTCATGAAGGTCGCGCGGCGCCGGTGTGGTGGACGAAACTGCCGCCGGCCGTCACTTCGCCGGAGTTCACGGTCGAGCTTGTCGCGGCATTTTTGAAACGGCGCACACGGCTCGCCGCGAAGGCGGCGTTGCTGGTGCAGTCAGCGTTCCCGGGCGTTGGTAACTGGATGGCCGATGAGATTTTGTGGCGTGCGCGGATCGATCCGCGCGTGCTCTGCGGCAAGCTGTCGGCGCGGCGTGTCGAGGCGCTCTGGCGCGAGGCGCGCGAAGTCTGCGCGGTTGCGCTCGCGACCGTCGCCGTCGATTTTTCCGATCCGCCGGAGGATTGGTTTTACCATCAACGGTGGACAAACGCCGGGCACTGCCCGCGCGATGGCCTGCCTTTGAAGACTGCCACGATCGGCGGACGCACGACTCGTTGGTGCCCGCGCTGCCAGCGCTGACGCCGCTCAAGCAATGATTTCCCGCGCGACCTTGCCCGAGACATTGGTCAGGCGGAAGTCGCGGCCGGCGGAGCGGTAGGTTAGCGCTTCGTGGTCGAGGACGAGGACGAGGACGAATTGTAGCGGCGGTCTATGACCGTCGTGAACGTGCTGGTCAGCCTTGAGTCGGCGGTCGCAGAACGCCGCTACAACCCCCAAACTGATCCATTACCACCGACCTCCGCGGGTAAGTTTCGGCGTCGCAGGAGCTCCGCCCTCCATCATCCGCTTTTCAAATGCGTTTGGCATAACAGCCTGCTGAAAAACCTCCAAATTCGGAGTCATCCTGAGCGGAGCGGAGGTGGCAAGGCGGGCGTAGCGCAGTCGAAGGATCCCGTGGAATTGACCAGCGACTTCTTCGCGAAAGCTGCTGGCTGCTTGCTTCGGGCACCGTTGGCGACCCGATCCTTCGACTCCGCGCCGCCTTCGCCCATCGCGGCGCTCCGCTCAGGATGACTGGCGCGGCTCAGGTTTTTTAACAGGCTGCTAATCCAAACGCTTCTTCGGCGGATCGATTTTGACTGGCGGTGGCGTTGGAGGCGGCGTGGCTTTGGGGATTGGTGTGGCTCTTGGAACGGGAGTCGCGACCGGCGCGACTGGCGGCGGCGCCGGCTCGACCATTCGGTTGACCGCAAATTCAGTGATCGGCTCCGTGACGTTCGCAGAGTTGATGAGTTCCCATCCGACCGAAACGCCCACGGCGTCGCAGAGTTCGCGAGCGCGGAGATAGGCATCGAAGGCACCGCGAGCCACGTGGAACCAAACGACCGTGTTGGAGGATTTGTAGCGTCGGAGATCGTTTTGGAAATGAGAGTTGAATTGCGCAGCGGTCTCGATGGGTTCGCCGGCGCCGGTTCGCGGCCCGACTTCGAGGTTCAGACGCGTGCCCGTTTGATTGTAGGGAACACGCAGCCCGAGTCCGTGGGAAGTGAGCTGGCGCTCCTCGAAAAACTTCACCACTTTGTCCTGATCGTAGATGATCTGCGTCGAGCCATCCGGCGCTCTGCTTCGCTCCTTTTCCAGCCGACCGCGCGCATTCTGGAACTCCTGCTGGAAGAGTTTTTTCGCACCTTCCAGATCGTAGCCGTAGAGTTCGTTGCCCGCGACGAGGTAGCGCTCCATCTTTGCGTTCTCGGGCAGCGGGCGGCTGTTCGGAATGCGCACGATTTTGTCCGCCGGCAGCGGGGCGACCGGTGTCGTGTCGAGGAGCGCCTTCAGTCGCTGTTGCTCGGCGAGCAGTGCGGCGGTTTCCTTGCGCAGTTTGTCGAGCGCGTAGCCGTTGTCCAAATTCTTGTTCTGAATGCTCGCCATATCGAGGATGGGGACGGCGCTGAGTTCCGCAGAAGTTTCGAGCGTCGTGAGCTGTGGATTCAAGCGCGCCAGTTCATCCTTATCGCCCGCCACGCGGTTGCGCTGTTTGTCGATGAGGTCGTGTTGCTTTTCGTAGTCGGCGAGCTGACTGGCCGTGTCGTCGTGCAGCAGTTGCAGCTCTTCGGGAGTGGTGGGCGGGAGGTCGCTGACGATCTTTCTGAGCGATTGTCCCACGCCCACTTCCACGAGGATGAGCACGATGATCAGGATACCGACGACGTTTGTCAGCGTGTCCATCAGCGCGTCGAGGTTGCTGCTAAAAAGTCCGGTTTTACGACGAGGCATGGTCAGGGGGATTTTGGTGTTTGAAAGAGGCTCAGGTCCACTTCGCCCTGACCCGGCAGCGGGAGCTTTCCGTGCCGCACATTGAAGCGGCTCTCGGCCCAACCCGCGGCGCGGTTGTAAGAGGCGAGACCGTCATCGCGCAGGAGAAAAATCAAAGTGGCTTTCGGTAGGGAAGCCACGTGGTGCAGAAAATCGTCGTAGCCGGGATCGAGGCCGATGCTGCTCGCGCTCACCCGTACGGGTCCGGACTGGGCGTTGAAAATGACGAGCCCACTCGCATTGCACTCGACGAAAAAGAGCGACGAATTTCCCGCCATCGCGCCGGAGCCGGAACCGCGGACGACGAGCTTGGGCTTGGCTTCGAGGTTGGCTTTGCGCCCGGCCAGTTGCGCCTGGAGTTTTTCCACGTCGTCGCGCAGCGCGGGCTGCTCGCTTTTCAGGAGATCGATCTGGTTGAGCATGTTCTCCAGCTCCTTCTGCATCCTTGCCTGCTCGAATTCGACGCGGCGTTTTTCCTCGACCGTGCCTTCGATTTTCCTCGTCAGCACCACGAACCGCTCGCGCTTCGTCCCGAGCTCGAGTTTCACGGCGTCGCCAGTTTCCTTCTCCTTCGACCACCCTTGCATCTCGCGCTCCCGGTCGGCGAATTCCCGACGCAACTTGTCGCCTTCGCTCGCCCGCGCCACTTCATCCACATCCCGGCGATCGCCGAGCATGCCTTGCGCGATGGTGAGGACGAGGATGAGCAGCAGGAGCGCGCCGATGATCGCGACGAGGATGCTGAGAAACGGAAAGAGCGAAATTTCCGGATCGGAGCGGGTGCGGGCCTGGCCCATAAGTCAGTGTTTGAGACGAGAGAACCAGCCGCGGCGCGGCGGTCTTTGAAGAACGATCTTCTTTTCTCCGAGAGTCGCAAGAGCCTGATTCAGCGACTCGATTCCGTGCGCGAGAGTGCGGACATATTTCTCCACGCCGTGGGCGCTCGCCGCCACGGAGTCGCTGGTCTTCGTCGTCAGGACGTCGAGCGCGTTGCCAAACTTTGCCTCGACCTGCTGCTGGTGATCCTTGGCCCGCTGCTCGAGTTGCTGCGCCGCGTAGCGCACGACGGTCGTTACGTCCTGCGCGGATTCCCCGATTTTCCGCATGTCTTCCATGAACTGCTTTTGGACGCTGGCGAACTCGCGCAGTGCGGCCACGAGTTCCGCGGAAACGCCGGAAGCCTGACCAGCGGGTGCCGCGAGCGCCGTGCTGGTTCCACTTTGCTGCAAACGCGGGAGCACGTTCTCATTGCAGAACGCGTCGATGTCGGTGAGGCAATCCTCCTCGCGCTTCTGGATCGCGCTCATCGGGAAGATGAGGAACATGCTCAGCAGCAAGCCGAGGAGCGTCGTATTGAAGGCGCTCGACAGGCCCGACGTGATCGCCCGGACCGCGCCCTTCAGCGCCGTGATGTCGGTGAGATCAGTCGATCCGAAACCCGCCATCGCAAACGACAACCCGAGCACGGTGCCGATGAATCCAAGAATCGGCAGCGCCCAGAGGAAGACCTTCAGCAAGGCGTAACTCCCCGCGATGCGATTGGCATCGACATTGGATTGCGCATTCATGATCGACGCGACTTCGGCGTTGTTCGGCCGCACTTCAAAAAGCTCGAGCGCCTTGCGGATGCGATTGACCATCATGCTGTCGCGCAGATGTTCCGGCAGTTGGTAAAGATGGGAGATGAACTGCTTGACGTTGTCCTCCTTGATCTGCGCGTGAATGCTCTTGGGCAGGACATCAAGCAGGAGCGCCGCGTGCTGCCGCTTGGTCTTCCGGTTTTTCAAAAAGAGCATCCCAAGCCCCCAAAAAAAGAGGGTGAACTCCGTGTAGTTGACCCAGCCGCCGCTGAAAAAAATCTGCCCGACGAAGGACTCACGCACGAAGTGGAGCGCGCCGACGGCAGCCGACATCCCCAAAAGGCCGAGCGCGAGACTGCCCCACACACTGACATTGCTCGGGTCCGTTTCGGGCCAGCCGCCCCGTTTACTTTCCTCCGTCGCCGCCTCGGAACCCTTCGGCAAAAACGCTTCCTTCGGCACATGCACGCGCTGCCCGCATCCTGGACAATTTGCGGTCTCTCCAGCCATCGATGCATCGGCCTTGAGGTGCATCTGGCAATGAGGGCAGGCGAAACGCATGAGTGAAACGAGGGGGGGGAAGACGCAGCGTATGGCCGAAGACATGCCGCGTCACTTGGCGAGGAAGGTAACAAGCGTCCAACTCCGCGCCAAGGAGGTAGTGGCTCAAATTGATGAAACGCGTTGTAGAGGCGGCTCTGTCCACAGGACGTGCCGCCTTTGCCTAGCCAGAGGCGGCACGTCGCCAAAGCGCGACAGAGCCGCCTCTACATCTGGAAATTGAGCCACTGCCGCCAGCGAGGGAATGATTGGCGACCAAGAGGGCGGGGATCAAACGCTCGCGCAGTAATGCGGGTGGCGGGGCGGATGGTTCCTCGGTTCACACCTTATTTCCCCGTCTCTGAACGCGGGCGCGTTTGGCGGAGCAAGAGGTGCCGGTCGCGGAGCTTGTCGAGCATCTCCAGTTTCTCCAGCCACGGCAGCGCGCGCAGCCGGCGGCGCTCGGCTTCCTTGGACTGGACGATTCGTTGGATGTCGGTGCTCACGGCTTAAGGAAACGATTCTCGAACTTCGTCCACGCATCAAGCTACGAGTGGCGGCCAAGGCTGTCGCGCAGCCGATCCGTGTCGGCGATCCCGGCTTCGACGAACATGACCAATCGCGCGCGATCTTCGGCCACTGCTCCACCGACCGCATACGGTCCGATCACGCCGCTGACGTGCAGTTATTCGATGATCGCGAGCGTCTGCTTCATGGAACGACGAGGTGAATGCTATTTCTACGGCAGTGTAAACGCCATCCATGCGTCGCCGGTCGGGCCACCGAGTTTTCCACCGCCAGTGACGGGGACGACGATGAATTGGCGGCCGTTGATTTCGTAGCTCGCGGGCGGGGCGGTGGAGTGCAGCGGGAGCTGATAGCTCCACAGTTCCGCGCCGGTCTCGGCGTCGAAGGCGCGCAGTTTCTTGTCGCGCGTTCCGCCCGCAATGACAACGCCGGTGGCCGTGACCATGCAGCCGCCGAAATTCTCCTGGCCGGTCTTCGGCACGCC
>JBBSDS010000341.1:0-5439 GCA_038240495.1 Chthoniobacterales bacterium
CTTCAACGCTCGTTCACAGGCTGAGCCGCTGCCACTTCGTTGCGTTCGTTGACAAAGCCAAATGCCGTTTCGATACTGCCCGCAAGATGAGTCTCGACTTGAACGATTTGCTGCGTGATTGGCCGCATGAACCCGGCGTGATCAAGGTGCGCAAAATCCTCGGCAGCGACGGCAAGGAGAAGATCCAGCTCCGCATCGATTTGGGACTGATCCAGATGGAAACTGAGGGCCGTCCGGACGGACAGGAACCACACAACTGCGAGTCGCTCCTCGAGTTCCACCAATCGCGGGCGAAACGCGCGGAGAAAAAGAGCGAAACCTTCATCCTCAATGCCGACGAAATCGGCGACCTGCAGCAGGAAGGCATTCAGTATTACCACCGCTACATCAGTTTCTTTCAGCTCACGGATTATCGCGGCGTGATTCGCGATACGCAGCGCAATCTCGACATGTTCGGCTTCGTGGCGAAGTACGCGGAACGCGCGGAGATGGCGCAATCGGTCGAGCAATTCACGCCGTATGTGCTGATGATGCATACGCGCGCGCGCGCCTCCATCGAGATCGAGCGCGAGGAGTTCGCGGCGGCAGTGAAGAAGATCGAGGAAGGCATGGAAAAAATCCGCTCCTTCTACGAAAAAATCGAAAACCTCGAAGGCGCTGCGAACAGCCCGGAGCTGGGCTTCCTCGGCGAATGGCTGGACGAAATCCGCGCCAAGCAACCGCTGACGAAGCTCGAGAAAATGCAGCGCGAAATGGACAAGGCCATCGCGAGCGAAGCCTACGAGCGCGCGGCGGAATTGCGGGACCAAATCAACGCCGCCCAGCGGAAGAAGGGATGAGCGATGGTGGAGGAGGCATGATTCCATCCGCGCTCCCGGGGCGCGATCGGTCAGTCCCCGTTCTGCATTTTGCCTTCATCCTTTCCGGCCTGCTTTTCCTCGCCGGTTGCGACAACAATCCGCACCCTGCGCCGTATCACAAGACGCGGCCAGACGGCTCGCCGTGGGCGGTGCGTTACATGGGGCTGCCGGCAGACCCGAAGTCGTTCGATCCACAGTTCGTCTATACGACGATCGATCAGCAGATCCTCGAGCCCGTTTACGACAAGCTGCTCGAATACGATCCGCGGAAGACGGACCCGATCACGCTGCGGGCGGCGATGCTCGAGGAGATGCCGAAGAAGGAGGTCCAGCCGGACGGGACCGTGAGCTACCTCTGCCGGCTAAAGCGCGACATCCACTACCACGACGATCCGTGTTTTGAGAGAACGGGCGGGAAGGGACGCGAGGTAGTGGTGGCGGATGTTCACTACGCGCTCCAGCGCATCGCGGACCCGAAGGTGGAATCGCCGTTCTTCGCGCCGCTCGAACAGCGGATCATCGGGCTGCACGAGACTCGGGAGATGGGGATGAAGACGGGGAAGTTCGATTACGCGACGCCGGTGAGCGGGTTCGAGCAGATCGATTCGCACACGTTTCGGCTGCACCTGAAAGGGCCGTATCCACAGATCCTCTACTGGCTGGGGATGCACACGATGAGCCCGGTCGCGCGGGAGGCGGTGGAGTATTACGACGGGCAGATGCACGATGGAAAACTGCGCCCGAGCTTCCGCTTCTACGCGGTCGGGCATGGGCCATTCCGCATGCGCGAATACATCCCGCGGCGCGCGATCCGTTACGAGCGTTTCGAGGGCTACCACACGGACACATTCCCGACAGAAGGCTTCCCGCCAGAGCGCGCGGAGGTGTGCAAAAAATATGCGGGCAAGCCGCTGCCGCTCTTCGACGAGCTCTTCATCATGATCGTGCCGGAGCTGATCCCCGGCTTCGTGCTCGGGCGACAGGGATTTCTCGACAGCATCACGGCGACGAAGGACGCGTTCCCGTCAGTCGTCACACCAGACCGTCAGCTCCAGCCGAAATACAAAGCGCGCGGAATGACGCTCGAGCGGATCGGTTTCCCGAGCACGTTCTACTACTGCTTTAACATGAACGACCCCGTGGTGGGAAAGAATGTGAAGCTGCGCAAGGCGCTGGCAAGCGCGTGCGACATGCGGGCGTATGTGGAGATTTTTTACAGCGGCGTCGCGCCGGTCTCGAACCAGCTCGTGCCGCGCGGCATCTACGGCTACAACCCGGACTACGTGGACCCCAACGCCTTCGACCTCGAGAAGGCGAAGCGCCTGCTCGCCGAGGCCGGCTATCCGGGCGGGCGCGACGCTAAAACCGGCGAGCAACTCGTGATCACGGTCAACGATGCCGTCGAAGGCACCGAGATGCGCCAGCGCGCCGAGTATGAGCAGCGAATGTTTGAGCGGCTCGGGATCAAAATCAAAATCGCGGAGAGCACTTTCGCGCGCGTGATCGAGCGACTGGAGACGGGCGACTTCCAACTTTCCAGCGGCTCCGGCTGGGCGGCCGACTACCCCGATCCGGAGAACTTCTTCATGCTTTTTTACAGCAAAAACATGCCGCGCGAGGGCTCGAACCACTGCCGCTACAGCCGGCCCGAGTTCGACCGCGCATTTGAGCAGATGTCCACGATGGACAACGGCCCCGAGCGCCTCGCGCTGATCGAGAAAATGAACGCGATGCTCGCGGAGGATTGCCCGGTGATCTGGCAATTTGACAAAGTGACCTTCCTCGCCGCGCAGCCGTGGGCGGCTTGGACGCACAACTCCCGAATGATCGAATACAGCAACAACAAGTATCATCAGGTCGATCCCGTGCTGCGGGAGAAGCTGCGTGCCGAGTGGAACCGCCAGCCGATCTGGCCGCTGTTCGCGCTCGGAGGATTGCTGATCGGCGGCCTCGGCTACGCGGTGCGCTGGAACCGTCGCAACCATGTTTAACTACATCGTCCGCCGCCTCATCTACTCGGTGTTCATCCTCATCGGCGTGATCGGGATCACGTTCTTTTTGGACAACATGATGATGACGCCGGACCAGAAAGCGTCGCGCGTGCTCGGTCCAAAAGCCGTCGGCCAGACGCGCGAGGAGTGGATCCACAATCGCGGTCTCGATCGTCCGTTGCCAGTGCAGTTCGTGCAATACGTGAAGAAGCTCGTTACTTTCGACTTCGGCACCACATGGGTCACCGGCCGCGACCTGCGCGAGACTTTCCTGCAAGGCGTCGGCCCGTCGCTGTGCATCACGGTGCCGGGATTCCTCGCGGCGCTGCTCGCGTCGCTCGGGTTGGCGCTCTTTCAAGTCTTCGTGCGCAACTCACCGGTCGATCGCGGCCTCACCGTGTTCAGCGTCGCGCTGATGAGCGTGCCGACGATGGTCTATGTCATCTTCGCGCAAGCGTTCCTCGCGCTGAACCTGCGCTACTTCCCCGCCTACGGCTTCGCTTACGAGCCCGGGATGCTCCGCTTTCTCCTGCTGCCGATTGTCATCTTCATGCTCATCAACATCGGCTACGACGCGCGCCTCTACCGCGCGATCTTCCTCGAGGAAATCGGGCAGGACTACGTCCGCACCGCGTACGCGAAAGGCGTGAGCCCCTCACGCGTGCTCGCGGTGCATGTGTTCAAGAATGGTCTCATCGCGCTCATCACGCTCGTCGTCGCGCAATTGCCGAAGCTCATCCTCGGCTCTCTGCTCATCGAGAGCCTCTTCGGCATCCCCGGCATCGGCTCCATGCTCGTGCAGGCCATCCAGACCGGCGACCAGCCCATAGTGATGGTGAGCGTCTTCCTCGGCTCCGCGCTCTACCTCCTCAGCCTCATCGTCACCGACATCCTCTACGCGCTGGCCGATCCGCGCATCCGCCTCTCGTGAAAGAAAACCTCGATCGCCTGTGGGAGCACTGGATCACGCAAGACCTCCTGGTCATCGGCGGCTTCGCGCTGGTGTTCTGGCTCCTCCGTCGCGGCGCGCGCAACGAACGATGGCAACGCGCGTGGCAACGCATGAAGCGTGACCGTGGGGGCTTCATCGCGCTGGGTGTCGTGTTTCTCTACCTCTTCATCGGTGGGCTGGAAATGCTGCGCATCCCTGGCGGCGACAATGGCACACGCAGCATCCTCGACGTCTTCACGGCCGGCGTGGCGCAGGAGAAAACCTACAGCGCTCCGCTGGCCGACGAACTCCTCAACTCCCCACGCCACGAAAAACTCATCGGCCGCCATCTCCTCGGCACCGACGTGCTGGGCAAGGACGTGTTCGTGCAGACGCTCAAAGCCTGCCGCACTGCGCTCGTCATCGGCGCGCTCACCAGCGCCATCTACGTCCCGCTCGGCGCGCTGCTCGGCATCCTCGCCGGCTACTTCCGCCGCTGGGTCGATGATGTGGTGCAGTATCTCTACAGCACACTCGCCTCGATCCCCGAAGTGCTCCTGCTCGTGGCCATCCTCTTGGTCCTCGGCAAAGGTCTCGGCACCATGTCAATCGCACTCGGTGTCACCGGCTGGGTGACGCTCTGTCGCCTCGTCCGCGGCGAGACGATGAGGCAAACCGAGCGCCCTTACGTCGCCGCCGCGCGCGCGCTTGGGCAGTCGCATCGGAACATCGTCGTGCGACACCTCCTGCCGAACGTCATGCACCTCGTCCTGATCAGCTTCGTCCTCGGCTTTTCCGGCATCGTGCTCGCCGAAGCCGTCCTCAGCTACCTCGGCGTCGGCGCGCCCGTGGGCACGTCGAGTTGGGGCGCGATGATCGACTCCGGCCGCAGCGAACTCGCCCGCGATCCTGCCGTCTGGTGGAATATCAGCGCCGCCGCCACCGCACTCTTCATCCTCGTCCTCTCGCTCAATATCTTCGGCGATTCCCTGCGCCGCGCTTTCGATCCGAAACGGGGATGAAAACGAAAAACGGGATTACGGAATTCGACCAAATTAATGGAATTGAAGAACCGAATTTCGCCGCCAATCCCAATCCCGTCATTTGGAAAACTTCCGTAATTCCGTCCCAATCCAAACCGCTATGGCTGATCAACCTCTCCTCGAAATCCGCGACCTCGCGATCCACTTCGCGACTGAAACCGGCACGGTCGATGCCGTCAAAGGCATCTCTTTCACGCTGCAAAAAGGCGAGACACTGGCAATCGTCGGCGAGAGCGGCAGCGGGAAAAGTGTGACTGGACTTGCCCTCACGCGCCTGCTGCCCGAGCCACCGGCGGTCTATCGATCCGGCGAAATTCTGCTCGCGGGGAAGAACGTGTTAAGCATGTCGCCCCGCGAATTGCGGCAGATCCGCGGGAACAAAATCGCGTACATTTTCCAGGAGCCGTCCACCTCGCTCAATCCCGTCTTCACCATTCGCAACCAAATCGCGGAGGCCATCCAGTTGCACCGACCAGAGGTGCGCGACATCGACGCCGAAGTCATCAAGTATCTCGACCTCGTCGGCATCGTCGATCCGGCGAAGCGGCTTCACGATTACCCGCACCAACTCAGCGGCGGCATGCAGCAGCGCGTGATGATCGCGATGGCGCTGA
>JBBSDS010000342.1:0-5430 GCA_038240495.1 Chthoniobacterales bacterium
CACCTGCGCCTCGCCGACTGTCGCGTGCTGGAGGCTCATCACCTGCACCCACGGGTCCACCTGCTCGACATCGAGCGCGAGATTCCACGGCGTTTGCAAAATGCGGAACGCCAGCACGCCCTTTTGCTTGATGCCCGACTTCTGCGGATCGAGCTGCGTGACGCCTTCGCGCGTCACGACCTGCAGGCGCATGCCTTGCTCCGGCACGACGACAAAAGCGCCGCGCTGCTTGCTGGCTTCGCGGAAGACGAGTTGCGGCGCGGCCCACGCTTTCGCGGCCTTCAAGCCCGGTCCGGTGAGGCTGATGTCGAACTGCGGCTGGCCTTCCGTCCGCCCGCGGAGGTGCATCGTGATGATGCGCCCCGCGTCGGTCTTCAGCTCCGTCCAATGGCTCAGCGCCTTGCCGGCGATCGACTCGACATCCATTCCGGCGGGCAGCGCGAAGCTCAGCCGGAAGATGCCGGCGCGCGTGATTTCGACGGTCGCATTGACCGCGAGAACGGTGCGGTCTTCGCCGAGCGAGACGGTGCCCTGCGATTCGACGCGCACGTCCGGTTCGACCGCGGACGCCTTGATCGCCGCCGTCGCTTTTGCGTCCGCATATCGGAACGCGCGGCGCACGGTGAGGCCGGGAATTTGCGCGCTGAGCAGCGGTGCCACGTCACCGGGAAAATCCTCGAGATTGATCGGCGCGAGCGTCTCGGAGGTCACGGTGTCGAGTTGCACTTCGTTGCCGGTCGCGATGCCGAGCAAGCCGATTTGGCCCGCCGTGTTTTCGACGGAGATGAGCCCGAGCGCTTGCGCGAGCGGCAGCGGTCCCGTCGCGATTTGCGAGCGGATGAGCAGGACAAACGGACGCGATTGCGGTGGCGTGAGATTCACGCGCAGCTTGCCGGTGTCGGGATCGAAGCGCCATTGCGAGACCACGGACGCGGGCGCTTTTTCTTTCGCTGCCGTGATCGTCGCGGCGTCGAGCACATCGGTGATCGTCGCGCCCTTCGGCACGTCGAAGCTCAACTCGCCGAGCTCGCCTTGCGCGGGTCGAATCGCGGCGTGGTGCAATCCCTCGATCACGCCGGCAGTCGGCGCATAGAGCTGCGTGAGCTCGGCGTAAAAGACGGCTTTCTCGCGCGCGATATCGCGGCTGCGTGGTTTCCAGCCGATCCACGCTTCATTGGTCGGCGCGAGCACGAGCGTCGCGAGCGTGTCCTTGCCCGCGGCTTTGCGCTCGATGGAGACGGCCTGCGGAGAGACGACATCCACATCGAGATTCGCGAGCGTGAGGGTGAGTTGATTCACGAGCCCGAATTGCGCGGGCAGCGCGAAACCGCTCTCGGAATCCTTCTTCGTCACGGGCATCTGATACTGCACTTCGATGTCGAACGCGCCGCTTTCGAGCGCAAGAAGCTGCTGCGCGCGTCGCCCGCCAATGGCCGCCTGGACAAGCTTCAACGCCGTCGCCGGGTAGGTGGCCTTGGTCAAAACGGCGGGATCGAAGAGCAGCGGCAGGCGCTGTCCCTTCACCGCCTGCCAGTGGATCTTCGCCGTCGCCAGCGCAAACTTTTCCTCGACGCGAATCTGCTGCGTGACCGTCTCCGCGACCGGTGGCTCCTTCGGCAAAAGCGGCGTCGTATCCTGCGCGCATGCAACATTCGCCAGGAGCGCGAGGAGGACTGCGGCGGCAGCCGCAGCGCCGCCGCCCGGTGGCATCGCGGGACTGGGCTTGCGCGGTGATTTCCAGAGCCGTCGCAATGCGGGGATGGCGAGGTGCAAGACGAAGAAGGCTGCCACGACAACGAGGAACGCGAGCGCGCCATTTGGCAAACGGAGCGCGGCCCACACGAGCAGCGTCCAGCCGGCGATGGTCCAGCCCGGCTTGCTCGCCAGCCAGGCATACGCCCACGCGGCCAGCGCGAACAGCGCCGGCCACGCGGAGCCGATCCAACTCAGTACCGACGTTTCATCTTCGACATTCGTCACTTCGACGGCGAGCGCGCTGCCCGCCTGCTGCACGGGCGCGAGGAACGTGAGGTCTCGCGGCAAGTCGGCACTGTAATTGTCTACCATATCGGCGAGGCGGATGAACGCGAAACCCGCGAGCGCAAAGGCCGCGCAGCCGAGCAGCGTTCCGAACAGGTGGCGGAGACTGTATTTGTAAGCGCCTTCGCGCGCCGCGTTGCGCCAGACCCCGACGGCGAGCGCCAGCAGCACGAGCGCGGCGGCTGCGGTGCCCCAGGCGCGACCCGCATCCTCGCCGCCAAACATCCGTCCGAGCGTCGCGAAGCCGGAGACGTCCGGCACGCCATCGACCGGTGTGAGCGAGCCGCTGCGATAGACGAGCCGTTGCGCGGTGTCCGGCTCCAGCTTCCATTCCGCGAGCATCACGGGCGCGCCGACGATGGGCGTCGCGACCTTCACGCGCGTCGGATTTTTCGAGCGCTCCGCGAGTTTCAAATCAATGGCGAGCACCGCGTTCGGATCGGCCTGCTGCGGCAGCGGGATGAGATTCGCATTGCCATCTTTCACCGGCACGACGGCCGCGCCATTGACCGTCGCCGACCACAGCTCCGTGCCCGCGGGCAGCGTCACCGCGAAGTGCGCATTGCCGCGATTCTTCACAAAATAATGCGCGTCGGTGAGCGCCTGCCCTTCCTTGGAAATTCGCGTGGTGAGCGACGCGCGATCGACGACCTGGCTGAGCGAATCGCCCTGTGTGAGCGGGCTGAGCGCGAGCTTCAGATTGAACGGGCGCGCCGAGTAGCGATACGCGGCGAGGATCGGCGCATCGAAGAAGAGGCGATATTCCGGCGGTACTTCGCCGGTCTCCAACGGCAGCAGTCCGGGCGACACATCGACCGGCTTTACTTGGAACTGATACGCGCTGATGACGATCGTGTGGCCTTGCTCGGACTGCGCGTCGAGCGGGCGGGCACCGGTGAAGGTGAGCGTCTCGCCCTGCGCCTTGAACGGCCGCTCGTAAGTCGCGAGCAGCGTGTAAGCGCCGGACACCGGGGTGTGCAATTGCACCACGAATCCGCCGTCGGTCTTCTGCCAATTGCGGATGTCTTTGCCGGTGAACTCGATGTTAAAATACTCGCCGGACAGCTCGACCTTGAATGCCGCGACGGGCGCGCCGGAGACGACGTAATTCATCACGCTGCTGCCATACGCGACGCCTTCGCCGATCGAGAAAAGGTGGAACGCATCGGCCTGAATGGACTGCGGCAAACGCTCGACGTGCATCGTCGCCTGCCACGCCGATTCGCTAAGGCGGAAGGCCGCCTGGATGCCCGCAACCTTCCGCGGGAAAAAGGCGGTCGCGATTTCCGTGAGCGCCTGGGTGCGCTCGGCGGTGAGGCGAAATCCCGCGTCGGCGGACACCGCGATGTGACCGCGCACCGACTTTGCTTTCATCACTTCGATGCGCGGCAGCGGCCAGTCCGCGGCGCCGAGCGCGGCGTTCTTTTCGAGGCGAAGCTGGACGACCTGCCGGCCCGAGACCGGTTGCGCATAGACGAGCCGCAGCTCGGATTCGGTCGGGTCTTCGAGGTCGCGGAGAAAGTAATCGCTGAGACCCGCGACGTTCAGTTTCGCCACGGCGTAACCGCGCGGCACGCGCAGCAGAAGCTCTCGCAGCGGGGCTTCGCGGACATCGACCTCGATTTCGGCCTCGATGCCCAGCTCGTTTTCAGCGTGATGATACGCGAGCACTTGCGAGACCGTCAGCTCGGGCAGGATTTGATCGGCCTGAATCTTCAGCGCGAAATCCGCGCCGGAAAAACGATACGCGAAACGCTGCTCGCCGCCCGCGCGGAACGCCGCTTTCGTCGCATCGCTCTCGGGAAACTGCTCGGGCGAAACTTGCGACAGCGCGCGCGCCTGCACCACTTCGAGCCGCACCGCGCCTTCATTGACAATGCGGAAGTACCCGGCAAAACGCGTCGCTCCTTCGGGCCGCAACTGCATCGCATCGACGGTCTGCGGAAACGCGCCGATCGGCGTCTGCGTCTGCACTTGCAGCGCGAATTGATTTTTCTGCGGCTGATTGAATTGCACGACGAGCCGGCGCTCCGCGGCGTTCGCGCCCGGCTCGACTTTCCACGCCAGCACTTGCTCGCCCTGCACGCGCGTGACTTCACCGGCCCCGCGCAGCAGCAGCGTCACGCGGTCGAGTTCGCCCTGCATCACCTTGCAATCGAGCAGCGCGACCTGCCGCATGAGGCCCGGGCCGACGCTGATCTGCGAGAGCATTTCCGCGGCGTAGAAAAGTTTGCCCTCCGCTTCCGGCGCGGCGGTTTTCCACGAGAGTTTCACCGCGCCGTCGGGCGGGAGAAAGCTCGCGAAGTCAGCACCCGTGCGCTCCGGACGCGCGGCGCCGGCAAATTGAAACTGCGTGTCGGCAGCGAGCCCTTGCAGGACGATCGGCTGCAGCGGGCTCGGCGCGACGCGGAAATCGACCGCGTTCCAAACGCCGTCCTGCCGGACCACGGCGTTGAATTTGAACGACAGCGGGAAGTCGCCCGGCTTGTCGAACACGAGCAGGTATCGCCCGCGGTCGGACGTGACGCGCCAGTCGGGATGTTGTGGGAGTTCGGTCAGCGCGAGGCCGCCGGAGAGCACGCTCAGCGAGCCGCCCTTTGGGTTCGTCACGCGCGCGGTCGCGGTGAGGATGAAGGCGGCGTTTTGCTCGGTGAGCCTGCCGGCGAGTTTGAAGTCGCGCAGCACGACCTGGCGCGTCTCGGGATCCGCGACGGTGATCTTGAGCGGCAGAGTGTACGCGGAGCCGTGGAATTGAAAGGCGAGCGGCTCCGGTTCGTCGGGCTTGATTTCGCCGCGGAGCGCTTCGGGCAAAAACTTCGCCTCGACGGGCAGCAGGCCGGTCGGCGCGTCGGGCAGGATGTCGAGGTCGGGGGTGATCTCCACTTTCACGAAGCCGCTGAAGAGCACCGGCTGCGGTGGCGTCAGCGCGAGCATCGGGAGCGGGTTCCTCCAGCCTCTCAAGTCGCGCTCAGCGATGATGATGACGGTGAGTTGCGTGAGCGGCTTGTCGCCTTTCTTCGGTCGCAGGATAAGCGTGCGCGCGCCGCCGGGCTCCTGCCGGATGCTCCAGTCCTGAAGCGCTTCGCCGGTCACCTGCTTGATTTCTCCGTCACCGGAAATCGTCAGCGGCAGCTCTTTCGGTTCGCCTTGGAGAATGTCGAGCGTGACCGCGAAGTGGTGCGTGAGTTTGTCGCGCGTGGCTTTGATCGAATGCTGGAGTGTGGTCGAAAAGATGAGCTTTTCCTTGTCGGCCGGCCGCCCGTCGAGCACGCCTTCGATGGTTAGCCGCAGCTTGCCGTCGGCGACTCCGCCGCTGATCGAGGGGTCTTTGATTTCATTACTCGCAGCGGCTGCGAATGCTGTAGCCATGAGCCACGGAAGGATGAGGAG
>JBBSDS010000343.1:0-5429 GCA_038240495.1 Chthoniobacterales bacterium
CGTGGCAACGGCCAATCAGGCGCTGGCACCGCTCGCGCTCGAAGCCGTGCGTGCCGGCAAACACGTCCTCATCGAAAAGCCCGGCGCGATCTGTGCGGACGAACTCGAAACGCTTGCCGCCGAAGCTGCGGAGCGCGGCGTCTGCATCCGCATCGGCTACAATCACCGCTTTCATCCCGCGTTGCGCAAGGCGCGAGAGCTTATCGACGCGGGCGCAATAGGGGACCTGATGTTCCTCCGCGGGCGCTACGGTCACGGCGGACGCGTGGGCTACGAAAAGGAATGGCGCGCTGATCCTGCGATCTCCGGTGGCGGCGAACTCATCGATCAGGGCGTGCATCTCATCGACCTTGCGCAGTGGTTCCTCGGAGATTTCACGAGCATCGAGGGACACGCGGCGACGTTCTTCTGGCCGATGCCGGTGGACGACAACGCCTTTCTCAACCTGCGAACCGCGAGCGGCCAGACGGCCTGGTTGCAGGTGAGCTGCACGGAATGGAAAAATCTTTTCTCGCTCGAAATTTACGGACGCACCGGGAAACTGCACATCGAAGGATTGGGCGGCAGCTACGGCATCGAGCGGTTGGCCTTTTACAAGATGCTGCCGGAGATGGGGCCGCCCGAGACGACAATCTTTGAGTATCCGCGCGGCGACGATTCATGGCGGCTGGAGATGGCGGAATTTCTCGAAGACATTCGCCTCCAGCGCACGCCGCAGCCCGGTCTGCGCGAAGGTCTGGCCACGCTCCGGATCGTCGAAAACATCTACCGCGCGAGCGGTTATCGGTCATGAATCCCTCCGACTTTCATAACGTTTTCATCTCGGGTGGAGCAGGCTTCATCGGCAGCCACCTCACGCGCCGGTTGCTCGCCATGCCCTCGGTGCAGCGCCTCGTCATTTACGACAACTTCAGCTCGGGACAGGAATCGTATCTCGCCGGATTGCTCGATGATCCACGGCTGAAAATTGTGCGACAGGACCTAAAGGATGCGAAGGCGGTGACGGCGGCGATGCACGGCTGCGACACGGTCTTTCACCTCGCCGCGAATCCGGATATTTCCAAAGCGGCGACGCAGCCGGACATCGACTTTTGGGAAGGAACCTTCCTCGGGCAAAATGTGGTCGAAGCGATGCGCATCAACGGGGTGCGACGCATCCTCTACACGTCGGGCAGCGGCGTGTACGGCGAGAACCCCGGCGTCGCCTTTGCCGAGAGCTACGGTCCGTGCTTTCCCATCTCGCCTTACGCCGCGAGCAAGCTCGCCTGCGAGGCGCTGATCTCCGCTTACTGCCACATGTTTGACATGGAAGGCCGCGCGTTTCGTTTCGCAAATGTGGTCGGCCCGCGCCAGACGCATGGCGTTGGCTACGATTTTGTCCGGCGCCTCAAAGCCGATCCGACGCAGCTCCGCATTCTCGGCGATGGCTCGCAACGCAAGTCTTACATCCACGTCGATGACGTGCTCGCCGCGGTCTTCCTCGCGGCGGAGAAAAGCGACGCGCGCTTCGATTTATTTAACGTTGCCACCGACGACTACATCACGGTCCGCGAAATCGCGGACATCGCGGTTGCGGTCAGCGGACTAGCGCCGGGGAGTGTGCGCTACGACTTCACTGGCGGTGATCGCGGATGGAAGGGCGACGTGCCGGTGGTGCTCTTCGATGTTACGAAGATCAAGGCGTTCGGCTGGCGCGCTGGGCGCACGTCGGCTGAAGCGGTGCGCGATGCGATTGCGGCGATGCGCGGGGAGGTCGCGAATGTCTGACGCCATCCGCCATCTGCTTCCGCCGAGTGTCACGCCCGGGCCCGTCGAGCTTTCGATTGTCATCCCCTCGATGAATGAAGCGGTGACGATTGGCGAGTTTGTGGACTGGTGCCGCGAAGGCCTGGCGAAAGCCGGCGTGCCCGGCCAGATTCTGATCGTGGACAGCTCGACCGATGGCACGCCGGAGATCGCCGTTGAGCACGGCGCGGAAGTTTTGCAGGTGTCAAAGCGTGGGCTCGGTCGCGCTTACATTGATGCAATCCCGTTCATCCGCGGGAAGTGGATCGTGATGGGTGATGCGGATCTGACGTACGATTTTCGCGACCTACGTCCGTGGATTGAACGCTTCCAGCAAGGCGACGAGTTCATCATGGGTTCACGTTTCAAGGGGAGCATCGAGGCCGACGCGATGCCGAAACTCCACCGCTACTTCGGGACGCCGATCACGACGTGGCTGCTCAATCTGATCTACGGCACTCGGTTCTCCGACATTCATTGCGGGATGCGCGGGGTCACCCGTGATGCGTTCGAGCGGATGCGCATGCGCTCGCAGTCGTGGCAGTACGCCTCCGAGATGATCATCAAATCGGATCACCTCCGATTGCGCACGTCTGAGGTGCCGGTTCATTTTTACAAGGACCGCGATGGCCGCGTGAGCAATCTGAAGCGCATTGGCTGGTGGGCGCCCTGGCACGCCGCGTGGATCAGCGTGCAAGCGATGTTCACCTACGGCGCGGACTTTTTTCTATTCTGGCCGGGACTCGTTCTCGCGGTGTTCGGACTGACCGCCGGCCTCGCGCTTGCCAATGGTCCGATGGTCGTCGCCGGCATCGGGTTTTCGCTGCACTGGATGCTGCTGTTTCTGCTCGTCGGCGTGGTTGGTTTTCAAGCGCTCCTCACGGGTATTCTCGCCAAGGTGCTCTACGATCCCGAACGCCACGAAGCGCATCGCTGGCACGGTTGGTTTTGCTTCAATCGCGCGACCCTCGCGACCGGCGCGATGCTGCTGGCTGGCGGGCTGGCGGGCGGGGGACTGATTTCGGAATATGTGAAGCTCGGTCACAAGCTCCCGCCGGAAATCGGACCGGCATCCTACCGCGCTGTCGCGGGCGTGGGTCTGTGCCTGCTCGCGGCGCTCTACTTCACCTTCAGCCTCGTCTTCAACGCGCTCTACGACTCCACGGCGCAGTCCCGCACTTCATGAACTACACGTGGTCCAGAGTCGAAGATCGGGTGGAGTGCAGCGTCGGTGGGTGGGTGGTTTTCGCGGACACCATCGACCACTGGGACAATGCTGTGCGCCGCTTGTTGCACTTTGACGAGGCGCGCGGTCAGAGATGGGTGGAAAGCGTGCTCGCCGCCGCGCCCCGGTCCTTCCTGAAGTGCAGCGCAGAGGAAAAAATTTCGGCGCTACGGACGGGCACGCATGCTTTCTACGGCATGAGCGAAACGCGCGAATCGCTGACGTCGAGCGATTATGCCGCGCTTGATATTTTCGGAATGAAAGCAGACCGGCTGTGGGTGCGGGGCGTTGGTCAGGAGATGGGCGTGGAGGTGATCGGGCCCGCGGCCATCGAGCACGGAGTCCTCGTCCAGCGCGCCACGCGGGAGCGGGCTCGTCCGCCCGTTTATGAGGAGGAATATTTTGAAGGAAAGACGCATGGCCTTGGTTACGGCAACTACCTCGCGCAAGCCGATTGGCGCATGGAAAAATCGCGTCGCTACGTGCGGCGCGTCGCGGCCATTGCGCAGTTCATCGGCCGCCCGACCGGCCCCGGCACGCGATTGCTCGACGTGGGCTCGGGCTACGGATTTTTCCGAGCTGCGGCGGAGGAGCAAGGCTGGCTTCACGAGGGTGAAGACGTGAGTGCCTTTGCCGCGAAGGCGGGGCAGGACGTGTTCGGCTTTCCGACCTTTGTCGGGACGCTGGAGCAATTCGCGGGACAGACGAAAGCAACGTTCGATGTGGTCACGCTCTTTGACACGATCGAGCACATTGAAGATCCCGAGGCGTTCATGAAAGTCGTCGCGGGATTGCTCGCGCCGGGTGGGCTGTGCGTGTTGCGGACGCCGAATCTGCGCGCGCTGGAGTTGGATATTTTCGGGCGCTTTCAGCACTCGCTGAAGCTCGAGCATTTGCACTATTTCAGTCCGACGAGCATCTGCCATCTCGCGGAGCGGGTGGGATTGGTGCCCGAATTTACGACGACTGAATCGCACCTGCTCGCGGGTTTTCTTGGTCCGCACCTCGCCAGTATCCGGCAACAACTGCGCGGGTCTGATCTCTTCTTCGCCGCGTCCAAACCATGAGTCTTCCCGACGCCGTCATCGTCACTGGAGCGGGGCGTGGATTGGGTCGAGCGGTCGCGCAACGGTGTGCCGCAGATGGATTGCCGGTGCTGTGCATTGCGCGAACGGAAAATGCGGTCGCGACGCGCGACGCCGTGCGTGCAGCGGGTGGGCGCGCCGAAAGTCTGGTGGTCGAACTGGCGAACCTCGTTGCGACGGAAGATGCTGTGCGGCACTGGATCGAAGCGCATCCGTTTCGCCGTCTCGCTGTCGTCTGCGCCGCGGGCACGGTTGGCGAGCCGGGGGGGATTTTGGACGGTGATCTCACCGATTGGGCGCGGACGTTTGAGACCAATGTGCTCGGCAATTTAGCTGTCGTCCGTGCGCTGCTTTCGCGGATGATCGAAGCGCGTTTCGGGCGCATCGTTACCGTTGCGGGCGGTGGCGCAGCTTACGCGTATCCGCTGTTTTCCGGCTACTCGCTGTCGAAGACGGCGATCGTTCGCGCGACGGAAAATCTCGATGTCGAGCTGCGCGGAAAGGGCGATTTTCTCACGGTCTGTCTCGCACCCGGCGCGATGGATACGGACATGCTCGCGCGCGTCCGCGCAGCAGGAGCGGAGGTGAAGACGACGGTCGCGATGGAAGAACCGGTGGAATTCATCGCGAGCTTTCTGCGCGCGGAAGCATGTGGCTTTTCCGGCCGATTCGTCCACGTGCGCGATGCGTGGCTCGAATGGTTGAAACCCGAAGCTTTGCCCGACGACCGCTGCTTGTTGAGGAGGATCGAGCGATGAAAGTCGCGGTGCTCGGATACGGGCTCATCGGCCGCGAACGCGTGCGGGCGATCGTTCGTTTGCGCGATGAGGATCATCTCGTGACCAGCTTCGCCGTCTTTGATCCGTTCGCCGCGGGCGAAAAGCCGAAGGTCGCAACAGTCGGTGGAACGTGGTGCGGCTCGCTCGACGAAGTGCGAGCCTATGGCCCTGATTGGGTGATCATCGCTACGCCGCACGATACCGCTGCGCAGCTTTGTGCGGAGGTTCTCGGCTGGGGTGTGCGCGTCTTGATGGAAAAGCCCTTCGGTCGCTCGCTCTCTGAGGCTGAAGGGCTCGCCGCTCATGCTGGCACCGAGGGCCGGCTTTTCGTCGGCTTCAACTACCGTTTTTTTCCCGGCATCGCCGCCGCGCTCGGCGACGCCCGGGCCGGCCTCTTTGGCCCGCTGGTCAGTGTGAATATGCTGCTCGGGCACGGCGGTTCGCCGGGCATGGAGAAAGGCTGGAAGTTTGATCCGATCAAAGCGGGGGGAGGCTGCCTCATCGATCCGGGCATTCATCTGCTCGACCTCTCCCACTGCCTCGCGACGAGTCTCA
>JBBSDS010000344.1:0-5426 GCA_038240495.1 Chthoniobacterales bacterium
AGAGCCAGATCTTCGTAATCGTTGGCGTTTATTTTTGTTGCCCAGAGGTTTTAACGAGGCCAACCAGGCTTCCTCGACATGCCGCCTGTAGCTCGAGTCATCAGTCGAGACCAGTACGCCCCCATTTTTGGGAGGACGAAAAATAGGATGAGGCAAGATGATTTGCAAGGGGAATCTGGCTCGCGAAGAGCGCTGCCAAGCGCTGCCCGAGAAGCCGGAGAGCACATCGGCGAGTTGAATTTGGAAGAGAGCGGTGCGTATGGCGATCATTGCGCCAGCCAAACGGGCGCTTCATTCTGCGGCATTTTGCAGGGCGCCAATCGTTCCAAGCTCGCCCGCTGACGAAAGCGGCGTGCCACTGAAATCGTTAGGACCGGCATGCGCATTCATTCGGATGGCGTGGCGCAACGGTGAACTGGTAGTCGGGCGGAAATCCTGGCGTTTGGTGCGGGCAAAATCCTCCGCATAAGCCGGGGCCTGCTCGGGCAGGACGATGCGTGGATCGGTTTCGATATCGGCTGGTTCGCCGGCTTCCATTTTCGCGGCGGCGCGCCAGCCGGCGAGCGCGGCGTGGTCGGCGCCAGCCCACCGGAAGCGCGCGGGCGCCCCGACGGACCACCAGGCGTTTCGGCGACAGGTGAGCCCGGGTTGGGCGTCGCCAGCCATGAGCAGCGCCCCATTTCTCGCGAGGAAAAGATTCCCGGAGAAATGCACGCCACGCGCACTCTCGCCGCCGACGAGCCGAACGACGGAGCGGCCGTCGCCGGAATTGACCACGGTGTTGTGGAGAATCTCGACGCCGCTGAAACGTCCACCGTCGTTACCGACGGTGATGCCGCCGTAAGATTTCAGCCGGGCGTCGTCGATCGAGACGTTGAAGCGGATGATGTTTCTGCCGTGGAATCCGGGGGAACCGGCGTAGCTGTAGATGAGGATGCCGGCACCGTCATTGCCGTGCGTGTAGCAGTATTGCAGCGTGGAATCGCACACGCCGCCGTCGAAATCGAAGCCATCGCCGTCGAGCGACGCGGTGCGGTTGTCCCACGATTCGCACCACTGGATGACGACGCGTCGTCCGAGCGCAGCCCAGATTCCGCACGGCCCGCCGGAGGTCGCGGCGCAGCGGACCCCGTTGTTCCAGGCGAGGCAGTGATCCACGAGCGCCCCGTCCACATCCTGGACGAAGATGCCGCTGCCCGAGTGGTTTTGCGTGAAGCGCGGGTCGCCGGGATTGTCGTGCGCCGAGCAGCGGAGAATGCGCACGTCCGCATTGGTGTAGCGCGTTTGCTCCCCGGCATCGGCGCGAAAATCGGCGGTCTCGCGCCCTCCGACGGCGATGCCGCAGAAGGAGTTGTCGAAAGTCATGCAGCGCTCGATGAGCACATCGTGAAAGCCGCTCCGGGTCTGATCCTCCGCCTTGCACCCGACAAAAATCCCTTCGCCAAAGTCGTAAAACGGAATCTTGAACTCGCTCATCTTTTCCGAAATGCGTCCCCCGAAACCGCTGCACTCGACATCGAGCACTCGGATGCCTTCGAGCTTCGAACCGTCGTCACGGGTGTTTTCAAAGCGCACGCCGCTGCCGACATTTCGCCCAGGGCCAGCGCCGATTACCACCAGATCGCGCACCACGATTCCACCTGCATCGCGCACGAAAATCCCGGCGCCGAGTCCGGCGTCGATCCGCGCCCGGCCTTCGCCGTAAGAGCCGATGGTGACTGGCCGTTCAGCGGTGCCGGCGTCGTGGGCATCGAGCGCGAGATTTCCGGGAAACGTCTGCCCGCCATGAAAGCGGAGGCCATCGCCGGGGGCGAAGTCGTTCGAATTGGCCCGTGCGATCGTGCGCCACGGGTGATCCCGGCTGCCTTCGGCGGCATCGTTGCCGCGTTCGGCATCGAGAAAAAAATCCCTCGCGGAGAGAGGTCCACCGGCGGTGAGCAGCAGCACGATGAGCGCGGCGAGCCGGTTCAAAAACCGGACGTCGAAGCAGTCTGTATTGGAGATTGAGAGCCGCCTTTTCATCCGGCATCGAGGGAGAGCGTGTAGAGAAAGGCCTCGGCGGCGTGCCAGGTGTGCGGGGCGGAGAGCTTTTGCTGCACATAGATTGGGTCGAGTAACTTGAGTCCGTCGTAGCTAGCCTGACTCGCGTTTTGCTCCCAGGTAAGTGGGTAGTCGCGGTTGCCGATGGGGCTTTTCCTGGTGCCGTAAAAGTGGTCGCACGCCCAGCCGAGATAGGGGTAGGCACCGCGGTCGTCGCTGTCTTTGCCGGGCGTGTAGGTGTCCTTGAGATCCATCCAGAAGAGCGCCGAGTAGCCGTCCACGACGCGCGGCACGGTGTAGGAATCAGGCAGGCCGAGAGCGCGCAGGCCGTATTTGAGCCACTTGGTTTGATAGGCCGGATGCTCGTTAAAATCGGAGCGGCCTTTGATGGATTTGCCGCCCTCGCCGGGGACCTCGAAGCGTGGGATTTCCGCGAGCACGCGCTCCACGAGCGGGTGCGTTTTGTCGGCGGCGAGCGAGATGAGGAAGAGCGCCTGGCCGAGGTTGTCGGCCTCCGTTTCGCCCTGGTTGTTGCGGTCATAGACTTCGCGCAGCCCGAGAATCCAGTCGCGGATTACGTCGAGGTTGCCGGTCTCTTTGAAGGCGAGCGCCATCATCGCGCCGTCGCGATACCACGGCTTTTGATAGACAAAGAAATTCGGCACCGGCCCGGCGGGCGTGACGTTCACGAGCAGCTCCTGGTGGAGCACGCGCAGCACGCGCGGGAACTGTTTCCCCGCAAACGCGGGCAGCTTCACCGCGTGCCGCGTCCCGTCGAGCGCGGTGCGTTTGCCGCCTTCCTCGATCCACACGGCCTCCTCATCTTCGCGGATCGTGACGGTCGCGCCGCTCGCGGTTTGCAGCGCCACTTCGTAATCCGGCGGCACGATCGTGTCCGCGCCGAGCGGCCACTCACGCATGATCGTGCCCGTGGTGGCATTGAGGAGTTTGCCGTCGCGGTAGATGAACTTCGCTCGCTGCCCCATGCCGAACAGGAAGAAGCGCACATCGGGCAAATCGCGCACGCCGCCGAAGGTCTTGCGGAACTCGGCGAGCTCCGCGCGATATTCGGCGAGCCGGGTGCGGGCGCGTGGCTCTGGGGCGTTGGCCGTGGGCGCGGCCACCGTTGCCGCCGGGCTGGCGCCTTGTCCGCAAACAGAGCCGAGCACGAACAGCGTGGCAACCGTCGCCGCAGGCAGAATGGAGAGCGAGGGAGGGAGCTTCTTCAAGGCGATCATTTCGAAGCAGCCGGGGTGATTTGTAGGAAGAGAACGCGCTCGCTGAGGGTGAGCGGGAAGCCTTTCGGATTTGCGATGGCTCGCTTCGACGGCGTCTCGGCGTCAAGTTGCTCGTGCGCGGTGACGGACGCGAAATCGCCGTTCACCGTCACCGTGCATTCGCTGTCCTTGGGATCGACTTCCTGCTTCTGGCCATACGGGCGCGAGCCGTCCCAGAGCCCGGTTTTCAGCCAGAGCGCGAGCCAGAATTCCCCGTTGCGCTTTTGGAAAAGGACGGCCTGCGCTTTCGGATCGGAGATGGTGAAATCTAGCGCGCCCGGCTTGAACTCCGAGCCGGGATCGGCGAGCAGCGCGATCATGTGCGCGAGCGCGCGGCCGGCGGGCTTTTGCGTGACACCGTCGTTTTTGTAGAGGCCGAAATTGCCCTCCGGGTCGGTCGCGCTGTTGCGGCTGTTGATGAACTCATACCAAAATGTCCGCACGATGCCGTTGCGGTAGGCGTTGAGGAAAAGGCGCGGCAGATAAATGCCCGCCGCGCCTTCGCTCACGGCGACGTGCCCTCCCTCGTGGCCGGTCGCATTTTGGTAGCCGGTCTCGGTGATCATGATCGGTTTTGCGCCGCAGTTCGCCCGCGCCGTTTCGATGCCGGAGGCGAGGTCGGCGCGCATCCAGTTTGCGCCATTCTCGGGCTCCCAGCCGCCGGGATACGGATGCACATTTCCGAAGTCGCACCACGCGCTGATGTCGCCGAGCT
Organism: Chthoniobacterales bacterium; assembly: GCA_038240495.1. Taxonomy (GTDB): domain Bacteria; phylum Verrucomicrobiota; class Verrucomicrobiia; order Chthoniobacterales; family Chthoniobacteraceae; genus Chthoniobacter. Next base: position 4,033 of record JBBSDS010000344.1, read on the forward strand.
CCTTCGCCCGTTTGAAGTCGGTGACCGACAGTGCGACGACCGGAATTTTCGCGAAGCTGCTTTCTTTTACCGTCTGCCAAAGATCGCGCTGATAAATGCGCGCATTTTCCACGGTCCACTTGTTGAGGTTCACCTCGTTCGGCCCCTCGAAGGCTTCGATCGCGCCGCGCATTTTCTCCGCTGCCGGCACGATGCATTCGTGCTTCAGGCTGGTGATGAAGGTGAAGCGAATGCCCGCCGCGGCGAGTTCATTGACCCGCTCGAAGAACGGCTGCCAGTCGCTGTCCACGAGCCCGTCGCGCACATGCCGCACGCCGGCCTCCGTGAGCGCGCTCTTCACCTTGGGAAAGTCGCCGTACATCGTGTCGTTGTAGTGCAAGTGAATGTTGACGCCGATGGAATCGACCAACGCATCGGCCGGCGTGGCGCGCACCGCCTCGGCGGGGAGCGGGAGTGTTGCGACGAGTAATAATGCGGTGAACGCGAGTGCCGGCAGCGAGCGCCGGGAGGCGATAGGTGAAGTCATCATTGGAGTTGATAAATGGGGCGCAGACGCACCGAAATATCAAGCCTTCGACGAGGACCTTGCGCCTTTCCAAATCATGTCCAGCTAACCAGGACAGACTCGCCGCGCCCGCCGCTGTGCGCATCGACGGGCGGAAGCCTTCGGAGTGGCCGGAGCTTTACGGCTTCACGCAGGCCGTGACGAAGCCGGAGGGAAGTGGCCGGTCATCGCGCCGATCAGCTCGGAGAAGCCATTGCTTGTGGAGGACCGGACGCTCGATGCGCGCAAGGATGCTGCGAACGAAAAGCTGTTCACCTTTGCCTTCACCGGCTCGAAGACCGGCCCGGATGGGGAGGGCCGCAGCGATGCATGGTTTGTCTCAAAGTCCGGTCGCGTCGTCATCGCGCCGGAGAACTGGAATGTGGCCTACGCCACGGCCCTCGCGGGCATCAAGCCGGCGCCGGAACAGTTCGCCGTGAAGTGGAAAGTCGAGCCGCGCTTCGTGGATGAATTTGCGTCACCAGGCGCGCAAGACACGGCTATCGAAAACGTCATCACCCTCGCGAGCGGCCTGCCGAATACGAAACACACGCTGAAAATCACCAGCAGCCCCGCCACCCCGAACGCGGCGTTGCGCATCTACCAGCCACCGCTCGGAACCGAGTCGGACATTGGATTGAGCGGAGGGTTGGCGCGACTAGTCGGAGTCTCGCGGTGGGAGAGGCGCGGTGGCCCGCCTACGTGCTTTCGACTCCGGCGTGGAGGCGAGGGGAGTTGAACCCCTGTCCTGAAGGCCGTTGCTGCAAGCTTCTACATGTTTATCCGGTCCTTAATTTGAGGGGCTTGCTATTGGCCGGCAAATTGCCTGCCCCCGAGCGGCCACGTATCG
>JBBSDS010000345.1:0-5425 GCA_038240495.1 Chthoniobacterales bacterium
GAGCTCTGCCGCGACGCATCCGCCGAACGTATCGATCCCGAATCAGTGACCGAAGAAATTTTCAGCCAGCGCCTTTATACCCGAGACTATCCCGACCCCGACCTCTTGATCCGCACCTCTGGCGAACTTCGTCTCTCGAACTTCCTCCTCTGGCAACTCAGCTACACCGAAATCTACGTCACGCAAAAGCTGTGGCCGGACTTTGGCAAGCAGGACTTGCGCGATGCCATCGCCGAGTTCAATAAACGCCAGCGCCGCTTCGGTGGCCTTTGATCCCCTTAATGGAAAAACTCCAAACCATTCTTGTCGTCGATCCCGAGACGGACTTCCTCGACTGGGTCCAGCATCAGCTCGGCACCCCGACGACGCGCGTTCTGACCGCGACCACCAGCGACGTCGGCTTCAAGATTTTCTGCCGCGAATCCCCGGACTTGCTGATCGCCGAGACGCATCTCACGCCGCTCGGCGGCCTCGATCTTCTCGTCAAAGTGCGGCAGCGGGATCCGAGTGCCATCGTCGTCCTGACGAGCGCTTTCGGCACCACGCAATCGGTCATCGAGTCGATGAAACTGGGCGCGTTCGATTTCATCCGAAAAGAAACGCTGCCCTTCAATCTCAAGGTCGTTGTCGATGCCGCGCTCAAAGCGCAGGCCGAGATGAAGGCGGCCACGACATTCAAACCACAGCTCACCGTCGAGGAGCATCAGGACTCGATCGTCGGCAAGTCGGCGGCCATGCAGCAGGTCTTCAAGATGATCGGTCGCGTCTCGCACAGCGACGCACCGGTCATGATCACCGGCGAAAGCGGCACCGGCAAAGAACTCGTCGCCCGCGCCATCCATCACTACAGCGAGCGGAGCACGAAAAGTTTCGTCGCGATCAACTGCGCGGCCATTCCCGAACAACTCCTCGAAAGCGAACTCTTCGGCCACGAAAAGGGTTCTTTCACCGGCGCCACGGGCACGCGCGTCGGGCGCTTCGAGCAAAGCAATGGCGGCACGCTCTTCCTCGACGAAATCGGCGACATGCCGCTGGCACTCCAGGGCAAGATTTTGCGCGTATTGCAGGAAGGCGAATTCTCCCGCGTGGGCGGCAATGACGTCCTGAAGACCAACGTGCGCATCGTCGCCGCGACGAACAAGAATCTCGATCAGGAGGTCTCGAAGAAGACCTTCCGCGAAGATCTTTTCTACCGCCTGAATGTCGTCCGCATCCAGCTCCCGCCGCTCCGCCAGCGCGTCGAAGACGTCCGCCTCCTCGCGGAATACTTCCTGCAAAAAGTCGCGACACAAAAGCTGCTCCCGCGCTTGCAACTTTCCGAGGAAGCCGTGCGCGTCCTCGAAGGATACTCATGGCCCGGCAACGTCCGCGAACTCGGCAATGCCATCCAGCGCGCGTGCGTCTTCGCCACTTCCGACTTGCTCACGCCGAAAGACATTCCGCTGGGCAGCGATCAAACAGTCGAGCAGATCCCGACACTCCACGGCCCCGTCTCCGCCGAACCGATGACCACCGAGGGTGCGATCGAGGTGCTGCTCCAAGCCGCGCAAGTCGATCCCGATGTCCAGCTCCTCCCGTGGCTCGAACGCGAGTTCACGCTCTATGCGATGAAGGCCACGAAAGGCAACCAGGTACGCGCCGCCAAGCTCCTCGGCATCACCCGCGCCACGCTGCGCAAACGCATCGAACGTTTCGGCATCACGCGCGAACTGACGATTTCATAATTTACTCCGCCCGCTCCGTCATCCCGAGCGAAGTCGAGGGACCTCGGCAAATCCCAACGCCCGCCTCTCATCTCCAGCACCGCCAATGAAATCCTGGATCTGGAATGGCGAGCACTTTGAGCCTTGCGAGAGCCTGCCGCTTTCCGACCGCGGCTTCCGCTACGGCATGTCCGTCTTTGAAAGCCTGCGCGTCACGCGTGGAGTCGCGGAGTTCTTCGAGCAACATCTCGCAAAGCTTGTCCAGGCGTGCGCGGATCGGGAATTCCGCATCGAGGAAACCGCGCTCTCAGCGGCCGCCGGTTTGTTTCATGACCCCACACAAAGCGGCTTCGCCCGCATCTACGTCACCGCCGGCGACGGCGCTCCGACCGCCCCAGCCGGGCAGCCGCGCATCTTCGTCCTGCTCGAAGATCGCACCCCGCCGAAACCCGACGACGCTTGGGAAGTCACCCTCCACGACGAAAGCTACCGCGCCCCATTCGGCGGCTTGAAGACCGCCAACTATTGGTTCAATTGCGATGCCCTCGCCCAGGCGAGCCGCCGCAGCTTCGACGAAACACTTCTGTTCAACGACCGCGCCGAACTCGTCTCCGCGAGCATGGCCAACGTCTTCGTTCTGCGCGCCGATCGGCTCGTCACGCCGCCGCGAACCAGCGGCGCGCGTGCGGGTGTGATTCGTGAATGGGTGATCAAGCGGCGCAAGGTCGAAGAGCGCCGCCTCCGCCGCGAAGACGTAGTCAACGCCGACGAGATTTTCCTGACCAACAGTTGGATCGGCGTCATGCCCGTGGCAACCGTCGAAGGTCGCCCACTCGGGCCGCGCAGCATCGGTCCGAAGCTCGCTGCCGAACTGGAAAGGCGGCGTGAGGAGTGAACTGAGCAGTAGGACGACTTGCCGCATCCGGCTGGTGAGCTCAATCAACCTTCAGACAACCGAACCGCTGCGACTCCAGACGCAGAGCCCCGCCGAAAAAAGTTCGGCTAGACTGGTGACGCGGTAAGCTTGAGCGGCGGTGCGACGCTCTACGAGAAGAGGCTCCGCTTTTTTGCCGAACCACAGTCGTTTGCCGGACGCGCGATGAACACCTGCAAAGAGCGATCGGCCCTGGCCATCCAGAAACGGCACAGAGCGAGGGAATTTGTGCTCCGCGCGAACGAGGTGAAACGCCCTCTCACTGACCGCTGGCGACCGTTCGTGGGGTCGGTTTGCTGAATTCGAGCTGCGCGCTCACGCGTTGGATCAGCAATGTCTGCGCTTGCAGATTGGCAGCGAGAGCTTGGATTTCCTTCCGTTGCTCAGCGATCGTCGCTTCCTGCTTCGCCACAGCCGATCTTACTTTGGCGATAGAAGCTGCCTGTTCCCGCCCCGTGCGGTCCAATTCCTCGACCTTGCGGTGCTCTTTGAGGAACTCGTTGAGCAACATCGCGTTCACCGCCTCGTAGCGCACGGTATAGACTTTCCCGTCGGCGTCGCGCGCCACCAGGTCGGGGTTCACCTTCTCCACCTGCTCGGCCACCAGGCCGAACTGCCGGATTCCCTCGGGGTCCAGCTCGTGCTTGTAGCGAAAGGTCACCGGCTGGAGCGCGAGAATCGCTTCGCTGGCCTTGTCCATCGCCTGGATCTCGTCCTTGAAACGCGCCGAGGAGACCACTGTGCCGAGATGCCCGCTACCATCCACAATCACGCCCACCCCGCCAGGCACCATCATCCCACTGATCCCGGCGACAAAGGTGCTCGTGTGCATCCCAACCGTGCCAATGTGGATGCTACTGGATTCGCCCGCTACGCCCGCATTCCCAATCTCGATATTGTTACTGCCCGTGGTGAGATTGATCCCGGCGGAAGCGCCCAGCGCGATATTACTGCCGCCGGTCGTGTTGTTGAAGAGCGCATTAGCACCCACGACCGTATTGTTCCCGCCGGTGGTGTTTCTTAAAGCCGCGTTAATCCCGCTGGCCGTGTTCTGGGCGCCCGTCGTATTCCCGTTCAGTGCCTGGCCGCCGTTGGCCGTGTTGTAGTTACCGGATTTATTTGAGTAGAGCGCATTAACCCCGTTGGCCGCGTTCCAGGAGCCGCCCGTATTGCGTTGGAGCGCATTGACGCCGTTCGCCGTGTTGTTGAATCCGGTGGTGTTGCTATAAAGCGATTGATAACCGTTCGCCGTATTGCTGTCGCCGGTAGTGCTGCTATTGAGCGCAAACGCACCGCTGGCCGTGTTGGCGGTGCCGGTGGTACTGTAGAGGAGCGCCCGATAACCGATGGCCGTATTGTAGCTTGCCGTGGTGTTATACCCGAGCGCTTGTTGACCGACAGCGGTATTGTAGTTGCCGCTGGTGTTGCTATAGAGGGCATTTAAACCGCTGGCCGTATTGGAGGAGCCGTCGTTGTTGTAATGAAGCGCCTGGTATCCGTTGGCGGTGTTGCTGCCGCCGGTCGTGTTGCTAAAAAGGGCAATACCACCCGTAGCGACGTTGTAGGAGCCAGTGATGTTCTTAAATAGTGTCTCGAAACCGCTTGCGGTGTTATGGCCGCCGCTCGTATTCGCAAAAAGCGCCGCAAAACCGCTGGCGGTGTTATTGACACCGGTGGTGTTGTTGTAGAGCGCCTGAAAACCGTGGGCCGTGCTGTTATCGGCATTGTTGTTATAGAGCGTCTGATAACCAGTGGCCGTGTTGTAATTGCCCGCGTCGTTGTTAAAGAGCGCCTGAGCACCATTGGCCGTGTTGTAGGCGCCGGTACTGTTGCCATAGAGCGCCTGAAAACCATTGGCCGTGTTGAAATAGGTATTGTTAGCATAGAGCGCCTGATAACCGGTAGCCGTGTTGCTAGTGCCAGTTCTGTTGTTGTAGAGCGCCTGAAACCCGTAGGCCGTGTTGTTATCGGCATCGTTATTGAAGAGCGCGTCAAAACCGCTGGCGGTGTTGTTGCTGCCGTTGATGTTGCTCACCAGCGCCTGCGTCCCGAGGGCCGTGTTGTTGCCGCCATATTGGAAAGCGTAGAGCGCTTTGTAGCCGATCGCCGTACTGTTAAAGCCGGTGGTGACGCTGGCGAGGGCAAAATCACCCTCCGCGGTGTTGGCGTTGGGATAGCCTCCGTCCGGTACCGGGGGTGGGAGGGCTGCTCGCCCAATCGGCGCAAGCGCAAACTCAGCGAGCGCCAGGGCAAGGAGAAGAAAACTGCGCCGAAAAAGCGGTCGGCCAATGAGGTTTCTTAGCGAAGGAAGTGGGCTCGTGAGCCGCATTGGTGCATACATGGTGGGTGGTTCTTTCTTCCTGGGCGGTTGCCTGCGAGCACAGGTCTGAAAAAAGGAGGACGCTCCAGGAATGGCGTCCGGCCAGCTCCAGACACCTAATGAGGTAGTTTGTCTTCATCCTTGTCAATCTCTTAGAGTATGTCCCGAAAGTCCACGCCCCGTGTGGACGCAGGCCACCTTCCAAACGTCATCCTGAGCTTGCCGAAGGACCTCCGAGGCGGCGGCGTACGGGACAAATGGCGGCTGGTCTTTAGGCGAGCTTTTCGTGGGCGGAGGTGGCGCGGAGCTTGAGCAATCAGGCGGCTCCGCACCGCCGCCCGCAAATAGATGGAGGTCCTTCGACAAGCTCAGGATGACATCGCGGGAAGGGCAGCCTGCGGCTGCAATGCCGCGCGCACCGCGTGGCTTCCGGTCCACCCCTTAAGCAGGAACGATGCAGTTCACGGA
>JBBSDS010000346.1:0-5417 GCA_038240495.1 Chthoniobacterales bacterium
ACGGCGACCCTCAGTCTCGGACCGCCGCCGAGACGAACTGCAAAACCCGCCACAGCGAGTCTCCACCGGAGCCACCTTCGTCGAAGGGCGTGCGCGGGAGCGGCTGCCAGTTGTCGCGGTCGTGTTTTTGCTCGGGCTGCGGTAGGCCAGTGAGCGCGGGATCGTATTGGCCGTCCTTGCCACCGAGCTTGTAGATAACAAGATCCAGCGACGGTACGACATAGAGGCAAAAGCCCCCCGCGCCCGATTTCCAAAACGCATCACTCGGCGCGCCGAAGACGTGCCCATCGGAGTTCTGCTCGAACTGCAAGCTGAAGGGCGTGTGCGGATTGTAGGGCGACATCTGCTGGCAGAGCTTGATGTAATCCGGCGGTATGAGCTGCTGGTTTTTCCACTTACCCTCGTGCAGCAGGCAGTAGGCAAAACGCAGCGCGTCGGTCGCGTGCAACGCCGTGCTGCCCGCGCCGTTGGCATGCGGCATGTCGAAGTCGCCGCGGTGCAGACAATAGCCCCACGGTCCCCAACCCTGCGGCTTCGCGAATCGCTCGCGAATGTAGTCCTGCAGCTCCATGCCGGTGACATGCCGCAGCACGATCGACGCAATATGCGGTGCCGGGGAAGAATACGAATAGCCCGCGCCCGGGTCAGTCCACAGCGGCACGCGCAACGACGACAAATCGAGATCGTGAATGTCCTGGCCTTTCACTGGCTTGAGCGGCTGCGCCTTTCCCATCACCACGCCCACCGGTGTTTGCCCCTCGCCCCAACAACCCGCCGACATACAGAGCAGTTGCCCGAGCTTAATCGCCGCCTTGCGCGGATCGTCGAGCGGGAAGGCCTCAGGTAGATACTTTTCGGTAAAAACTTTGGTGTCGAGGCCGTCGGGGATCTTGTCCCTGAACTCCTTGAGCATGATACCGCAAGCGATGCTCGTGAAACATTTGCCCGTCGAAGCCATGTCCGGATTCGCATTACGACTCGCGCGGCCGAAATACTTCTCGAAGACGAGGTATCCATGCCGGACTACGAGCAGCCCGCCATTTCCGGTGCTGCGTTCGGTGACGTTATACGCCGCATCCAACCAGCCGGAATCCATACCGGCTTTTGCGCGGATTTCCTCCGGCGTCGTCAGCGTGCGCCAGCCACCTTCGCTATCCGGTGGTGGAAAATAGTCAGCAGCGGAAGCGATCAAACATACCGTTGAGACAGAAAAAAGCAGCGCGGCCGACTGCAGCAACCGTCGGAGAAAATAGCGGGCGGAGGAAATCATGCGACGATGAAAGCAGCATTTGCCTCCCGGCAACAGTGCCGTTCTCACCTCCGCCAAGCGCCGGGATTCTTCGACTGCGTTCCGCACCGCCTGCGCCCGCTCGGAACTCCGCTCAGAATGACTCGCAATGGGAATGTTAGGGTCTCTTAGCTCAGCTTCTTGACCTGCTTCCAAGCGCCTTCGCGAGCGGAAGCGAGGACGGCGTCGCAGACGTATTGCGTCTCGAGCGCGTCGCGGAAAGTCGGCGGGCAGGGTTTGCCTTCGCCAGCGGCTTTGAGGAAGTCGGCGACCTGGTGCGTAAAGCTTTCGGCGTAGCCAATCTGGAGACCAGGCACCCACCAGTTTTTCATGTAAGGCTGATCGCCGTCGGTGACATGGACCGAGCGCCATCCGCGGACGATGCCTTCGTCGCTGTAATCGAAGAACTGGAGGCGGTGCAAGTCGTGAAGGTCCCACTTGATCGAGGCATCCGCGCCGTTGATCTCCAGCGTGTAGAGCGCCTTGTGCCCTCGGGCGTAGCGGGTGGACTCGAAGAGCGCGAGCGATCCATTGGCAAAGTGCCCGTGGAAGGTGCAAGCGTCGTCGATCTTCACTTCCTCGACCTTGCCCGTCGCCGTGTGCGTGCGCTGCTTGATGAACGTCTCTGTCATCGCGCTGACATCGACGATCGAGCCATTGAGCCACAGCGCGGTGTCGATGCAATGTGCGAGAAGATCGCCAGTCACACCGCTGCCGGCAGCTTTCGCATCGAGACGCCAGAGGCCAGCGCCGCCTTGCGGGAGATCGGCGCTAATCGTCCAGTCCTGAAGGAAGTTCGCGCGGTAATGGAAGATTTTCCCGAGCTTGCCGGAGTCGATGATTTGTTTCGCGAGCGTGACAGCGGGAATGCGGCGGTAGTTGTACCAGACAGTATTCGGGACGCCGGCCTTTTCGATTTCGCGGACCATCTCTTCGCCCTGCGCGCCGTCGAGCGACAGCGGCTTTTCGCACAGCACCATCTTGCCCGCGCGCGCCGCCGCGATGGCGATCTCGGCGTGGGAGTCGTTGGGCGTGACGATGTCGATGGCATCGATGTCCTTGCGCTCGATGAGCTTTTTCCAATCGGTCTCGGTCGATTCAAAGCCCCAGTTGTCCGCGTACGCCTTGAGCTTGGTCGCGTCGCGCCCGCACGCGGCCTTGAGCACCGGAACGAGCGGCGTGTCGAAAAACTTCGCCGCGTTGTGATAACCGTTGGCGTGAGTGCGGCCCATGAATCCGTAGCCGACGATGCCGATGTTGAGGGATTTTTTAGCCATGAGTGGTGGGAATGTTGAGTGGTTTTTAAAAGTGGGTGCATATTGCAGCAAAGAAACGCGCGCAAGACAACCCCTCCTGCGTCACGACCTCAAAGGCGACTTGCCTGACGACCCCGCACGCTTCACCACCGTTGGCCGCGCTCCTCTAAACATTCAAAACGGCGTCAAATCGTCACCTTCAACTATGATCTTTCGCTGGAGTACTCGTTGTGGCGTGCATTTTCGGCGGCCTATAAAATCAGCGGAGAAGAAGCTAGGGCGGGACTGGATGAGTCAGTAGATGTTATTCACGTTTATGGACAGCTCGGAAAAATTGACACTCCGTCTGGAGAGCGATCTTACGGTGCTTCGAATGAACCTTTCCAGATTGAAGGAGCCTCACGGGGAATCGAGATCATTGGGCGAAAGCCTGATGATCCCAGATTCAATCAGGCACACGATGCGATTTCTAATGCGGATTTCCTCGCGATTCTCGGGTTTGGTTTCGATGAAACCAATGTTGCTAACCTCAAACTAACTGACCTTGCAAAGGACAAGGCGGTCTTCAGTACTGGTTATAAAATGGGTTATGGCATGCGCGCGTGGTTACGTCACATCGGGCTGCCCAAGATCATGATTGCGCCAGCCACGCACGACGTTGAAACCTTCCTCACTAAATCTGCCCTGCTTCATTGGGCCAACGTTCCGGGGCTTACAGGATCTCAGATGCATGGGGCGATCACTTTGGAGTTGCGAGCCGCGAAATATCATCTGCCGGCCAACTAATTTCCTTCGTTCGAAGACTTCAGTGTCGGCGGCTTAGTTGCGCGGTCAGAAAATCTAGGGCCCGCTGGGAGGCGTCGGTTAGGGCGGGCTTCGAGAGGACGTGGCCTTCGCCGGGGTAGGTTTTCACCAGCGGCCGGACGCCGTGCTGGCGGGCCACGCGTTCCAGTTCGCGGGCGTAGCTGGGATCGACGCGCTGGTCGGCGGTGCCATAGATGATGAGCGTGGGCGGCACGCGCTGGAGCTTGCCGCCGAGATAGGTGAAGATGCCGCCGGCGAGTTCGGCTACGGCGTTCACCCGCGGGTCGCGCGCGGCGACGCTAACGGCGAGGAAGGCGCCGAGCGAGTAGCCGAAGAGTCCGATGGATTGCCGCCGCACCCGGGGATGGGCGGAGACGAAGTTCAGGCCGTCGGTCACGGTGTCTTCCCATTCGTGAAGATGTTTCGTGATGCCGTCGTCCCCGGCGAAGATGGTGCCAGTGCGGTCGTAGTAGCGTGGGAAGAAGGCGATGATCCCGCGTTCGGCGAGGGCTTGGGAAAACTGCTCGAGGTCTTTTTTGCCAAAGAGCGTGCCGGCGGAACTGTGGAGCACGAGCACGGCGGGGTAGCGTCCCGGCGCCTTCGGCGCAAAGGTCTCGACGGAAATCCGGCGTCCTCCGCTGAGATAGCTCTCTCGCGTTTTCTCCACATGGCTAACCGCCGGGTCCGCGCCCCAGGCGAAAGAAACCAGACCGGCGAAAGCGATGAGGGAAAGCGGGCAGCGGAGAATCATGACGGTTCTCAGTGAATCGTCCGCCCACCGCGCCGGGGAGGTATCGTTCGGCAACCCCGCGGTAATTCGCTCAGATCACCAGCCGTGGGCGGAGCGGACTTTAAGCATCACGTCGAGGATCGCGTTCCAGGTCTGCGCCTGTTCGAGCTTTGCGTTCGGGAACATGCAGCCGTCCCAGCAGATGTGCTGGATGCCGCGGGTGGCAGCGTCTTTCAGCCAGTAGCCGGCGCACTTCACGATATCGAGTTTGCCATTGGGATCGTCAGCCGGGCAGTGCTTGCCGGTCTTGTCGTGCGCGCCGGCGCCGTGGACTTCGCCGTCGTTTTGCGCGACGTGGAAGTCGATTGTCCACGGGCGAAGCTTGTCGGTCATCTTTTCGTAAGCGGGCCAGAACTCGGCGTCGGTGTAACCTTCCTTCACGAGCGCGTGCTCGGGGGCGTTGTAGCCGAGCGTGTAGAGGTAGGTGTGTGCGAGGTCGGCCTGGAAGCCGACGGTCTTCGGCATCCCGACGGCTTCGAGCAGGTCGAGCACGTCTTTCCACGAATGCATGCCCGCCCAGCAAATCTCGCCTTCCGCCGCCAGTCGCTCGCCGTGCTGCTCGGCGATCTTGCCAGCTTCGCGGAAGGTCTCGGCGATCTTCGCGGTGTTCGCCGTGGGATTCTCGCCCCACTTGTTCACGCCGAACTCCGCGGAGTCGATGCGGATGACGCCGTATTTGCGCACGCCGTGTTTGTTGAAGATGCCCGCGATGCGGCAGGCCATTTTCACGGCGCTCAGGAATTTTTCCCGCTGCGCCGCGTCGCCCATCGCGGAATCGCCGACCGTGCCGGCCCACACCGGCGCGACCAGCGAGCCGACGTTGAAGCCTTTGCCCGCGATGAGGTCGGCGATCATCTTCAGCTCGTCGTCGCTCGCCTCGGGATTCGTGTGCGGGAGGAAGAGGAAGTAGTCGATGCCCTCGAACTTCTGGCCGTTGACGTTCGCGGCGGCGGTGAGGTCGAGCATGTGCTCGAGACTGATCGGTGATTCCTGATCGGGGCCGTCGCCTTTGCCGACGAGGCCGGGCCACATGGCGTTGTGCAATTTGGGGAGGGTATGGGTGCTCATGAGATGTTCGGTAGTGCTTGACCGCCGCGCGCCGACGCTTACGCCGGGCATTCCGCGGGGGGAGAAGTTGTCTGCCGAAAAGCCCCGGCAGCGACAAGCCTCTTTTCGTCCGTCGTTTGTAATTCTCCTAGCCGTGCTTTGAATGCAGGTTATTGGCACAGTTTGAAAGACAAGCGTTTGTGGAGGCGGCTCTGTCCGCAGGACGTGCCGC
>JBBSDS010000347.1:0-5410 GCA_038240495.1 Chthoniobacterales bacterium
AGAAAGAGCATCGCGCCGACGATGACGATCTGGAGCAGTGCAATGATGCCCTGCTCGATGCCATCGATGAGCACGCGCTCCACCGCGGTCACGTCTTCGAGCAGCCGGGTCATGATGTCGCCCGTCGCCCGATTGTCGAACCACGTCAGCGGCAGTTGCTGGATGTGCGCATACAGATCGCTCCGCAGATCGAAGATGACCTTTTGCTCAAAGGTATTGTTCAGCACGATGCGGAACGCGTTACAAAGATCGCGCAGAAAAAACGACCCCGCTGCCGCGAGGACCAACGGCAGCAGCCGCTCGCCACGCCCCTGCCGCACATCGTCGATGACCACCTGCGTCACTTTGGGGAAAACGACGACCATCAACGTCCCGAAAATCGCGCAAGCCAGCATCCCGACCGCCATCCACGGATAGCGGCGGACGTAGGCAAAAACGCGGAGGATAGTCTTCATCGAAGGCCGCCATCATCGCGGTGCATCGGCGGGAGTCAAATGGGCGCGCTGGCCTTACCGACAGGCGCCACCGCGCCGACACTGCGCATCATTCTCTCTACGAGATGCTAAATAGCGTGATTGTATTTCCTGCATCACAGTGCATCCCATTGAACACTCCCGCGCAATGAACCGTTTGATCAAACAAGATTTCAGCCGGCATTATCTGCGGCTACGCAGCCTTTCCGCTTTGGTTCTCTCTCCACGCGCGCATGCAAATTGATCCCCAAACCGGCGAGCATGTCTCGCGCGATGAGCATGCCAGCCCGGCTTTGGGAGCAAAAGCGCCGCCCGAGCGCAGCGGAGAAAGGCGCCGCACCAACCCCGGTTTGTTGGGCGCCGCGATTGGCTTGGCCTTGCTCGCGATGGCTGGCTGGTGGCTTGTGGCGCATCGAACCGGCAATCAAAAACAGGGAGCGCTAAAAGAATCACCCGGACAGTTCCCCGTCCCCGTCATCGCCGGGACTGCCGAGAAAAAGGACGTGCCGATTTACCTCGACGGACTCGGCACCATCCAGGCCCTCAACACCGTAACCGTCCGCGCGCGCGTCGATGGTGAGATTAAGAAAGTGGCCTTCACCGAGGGGCAGGAGGTGAAGGCTGGCGACCTCATGGTGCAAATCGATGACGCGACTTTCAAAGCCCAATACGACCAGGCGGTCGCGAAGAAAGGTCAGGACGAAGCGCTACTTGCCAACGCCCAACTCGACCTCGCCCGCTATTTGGATTTGAGCACAAAGAAGGTCATTTCTTCGCAGCAATACGAGACGCAAAAGGCGCTGGTCAGCCAATTCGAAGCAGCCGTCCGGACCGACGCCGCCGCGGTTCAAAGCGCGAAGGTGCAACTGGATTACACGCGCGTCGCCGCGCCCATCGATGGACGGGCGGGCATGCGGCAGATCGATCAGGGAAATGTCGTCCGCGCCAATGACCTTATCGGTCTGGTCGTGCTCACGCAGCTTCGGCCGATCTCCCTGCTCTTCACGCTGCCGGAGCAAAATCTCGGCGCCATCACCCGGCAGACCAAGCCCGACGAAGGTCTGACCGTCCTCGCCGTGGATCGCGACAACAAGACGATCCTCGACACTGGCCATCTCACGGTCATCGACAATCAGATCGACAGCACCACGGGCACGATCCGGCTCAAAGCCACTTTCCCGAACGAAAACCTCCAACTTTGGCCGGGTCAATTTGTGAATGCGCGGCTGCTGCTCACCGTACAAAAGGATGGCATCGTCGTGCCGGCTTCGGTCATTCAGCGTGGACCGCAAGGTGCGTTCGCCTTCGTCATCAAGGCCGACGACACCGTGGAGATTCGTCCCGTGAAAGTCGCGCAGATCGAGCGCGGGGAAGCTTTGATTGAGGAGCATCTCGAAGTCGGCGAGCGCGTCGTTGTGGATGGCCAGTATAAACTCCAGCCCGGCTCGCACGTGAAGCTTTCCGACCCCAACGCAAAACCCGGCGCAGCACCCGCCGCGCGCGCCGGGAACCGGCCGAAGTAGGCCGCGGGAGCCGCTCCGCGCGCATGAATATTTCCGAGCCTTTCATCAAGCGGCCCGTCGCCACCTCGTTGCTCATGGCGGGCGTGATCATGATGGGACTGCTCGGCTATTCGCTCCTGCCCATCTCCGCGCTTCCGGCTGTCGATTTCCCGACCATTCAAGTCACTGCACAATATCCCGGCGCGAGCCCGGACGTGATGGCTTCATCGGTCACGACGCCCCTCGAACGGCAGTTCGGACAAATCAGCGGACTGGCGATGATGACTTCGGTCAGTTCGTTCGCGAACACGGCCATCACGCTGCAATTCAATCTCGACCGCGACATCGACGGTGCCGCACAGGACGTGCAAGCCGCCATGAACGCCGCCGGCGGCGTGCTGCCGAAAACGATGCCAAATCCGCCGACCTACTCGAAGGTCAACCCTGCGGATCAACCGATTCTCACGCTCGCGCTCACGTCCGATTCGCTCCCGCTGGAAAAGGTGAACGACCTCGCCGACACCGTGCTCGCGCAAAAGCTCAGCGAGGTGACGGGCGTCGGTCTCGTTACTATCGAGGGCAATCAAAAGCCAGCGGTCCGCGTGCGGATCAACCCTGCCGCCATCTCATCGCTCGGGCTGGGCTTCGAAGACGTGCGGACTGCGCTCACGGCCAACAATCTCAATCAACCCAAAGGCAGCTTCGACGGCGCGCGGCAATCCTACGCGATCGGAGCGAATGATCAGATTTTCACCGCCGAGGAATTTCGAAACATCGTCGTCGCCTACCGCAACGGCGCGCCCGTACGGCTCGGCGATCTCGGCGAAGTCATCGACAACGTCGAGAACGTCCGCCTCGCTGCGTGGGTCGGTGGAAAGCCTGCCGTTGTCCTCGACATCCAGCGTCAACCTGGCGCGAACATCATCGAGACGGCCGACCGAGTGAAAGCGCTGCTCCCGAAGTTGCGCGCCGCGCTGCCGCCGTCGATCAAAGTGGACCTTCTCACCGATCGCACCGCAACGATTCGCGCGTCGGTGAAAGATGTGCAGTTCACGCTGCTGCTGACCATTGCTCTGGTCGTCATGGTGATCTTCGTGTTCCTGAAAAAATTCTGGGCGACGGTCATCCCGAGCATCGCGCTGCCGCTCGCGATCATCGGCACGTTTGGCGTGATGAAGATCGTTGGCTTCAGTCTCGACAATCTCTCGCTCATGGCACTGACCATCGCGACGGGCTTCGTCGTCGATGATGCGATCGTGATGATCGAGAACATCGTGCGCCACATCGAGAAGGGCGAAACTCCGATGCAAGCCGCGCTCACCGGCGCGCGCGAAATCGGTTTCACGATCATCTCGCTCACGGTCTCGCTCATCGCCGTTTTCATTCCGCTGCTTTTCATGACCGGTATCGTCGGGCGGCTCTTCCGCGAGTTTGCGATCACGCTCAGCGTCGCCGTCGCGATGTCCGCATTTGTCTCGCTCACCCTCACGCCGATGATGTGCGCGCGGCTCTTGAAACCGGCGCGCGAGGAAAAGCACGGGCGCTTTTTCCAAATGACGGAACGCGGCTGGGAATGGCTGCTGAATGCCTACGACAGCGGGCTGAAGTGGGTGCTGCGGCACCAGTTCTTCACGCTCATGGTCGCGGTCGCGACGCTTGTCCTCACGATCCTGCTCTACATCATCGTGCCGAAAGGATTGCTGCCGCAGCAAGACACGGGGCTGATTGTTGGTGTCACCGATTCGGCGCAATCGATTTCATTCCGGGCCATGTCCGCGCGCCAGCAAGCCGTGGCGGAAATCGTGCGCCAGGATCCCGACGTGGTCAGCGTCGCGTCGTTCGTCGGCACAGGGACGGTCAATGCCACGGTGAACACCGGACGGCTCAACATCGCGCTGAAACCGCGCGACGAACGCAAAGCCAGCGCGAGCGAGATCATCGACCGCCTGAGAATCGCGACGCGCAACATCGAGGGCATCTCGCTTTTCATGCAAGCCGTGCAAGACGTGCAGATCGACAGCCGTGTCAGCCGGACGCAATACCAATACACGCTCCAGGACGCCGATGAGGCGGAGCTGGCCGACTGGGCGCCTGAGCTTCTCGAAAAGCTGCGCCAACTGCCTGAACTGGCCGACGTCGCCAGCGATCAGCAATCGGGCGGGCTGCAACTCAGCGTGGATGTCGATCGCGAACAGGCTTCGCGTTACGGCGTCACGATGCAGGCGATCAACGACACGCTCTACGACGCTTTTGGCCAGCGGCAGGTCTCCATCATCTTCACGCAACTCAACCAATACCGCGTGATCCTCGAAGCGGAGCCGAGCTTTCAACTCACCCCGCAGGCCTTGCGGAAAATCTACGTCAAATCCTCGACCGGCCAGGCGGTGCCGCTGAGCACTTTTGCACAGCTCAAGACCGTGACCGCGCCGCTCGCGATCAACCACCAGGGCCAGTTCCCGGCCGTCACGCTCTCGTTCAATTTGAGCCCCGGCAGTTCTCTCGGACACGCGGTGAATGCGATCCAGAAAGCGCAGCAGGAGATCGGCCTGCCGGAAACCATCGAGACAAATTTCTCGGGCAGCGCCGCCGAGTTTCGCTCCTCGTTGAAAAGCGAACCGTTCCTGCTGCTCGCGGCGGTGCTCGTCATCTACATCGTGCTCGGCGTCCTTTACGAGAGCTATATCCACCCGATCACGATCCTCTCGAGTCTGCCGTCCGCCGGCGTCGGCGCGCTGCTCGCGCTGATCATCTGCCGCACCGACATGTCGCTCATCGCGCTCATCGGCATCATCCTGCTCATCGGCATCGTGAAAAAAAATGCGATCATGATGATTGACTTCGCCCTCGACGCCGAGCGTAACGATAAGCTCCCGCCCGAGCAATCGATCTATCAGGCGTGCCTGCTGCGCTTCCGTCCGATCATGATGACGACCTTCGCCGCGCTCTTCGGCGCGCTGCCGCTGGCACTGCAAAGCGGCACCGGCTCCGAGCTGCGCAAGCCGATGGGAATCGCCATCGTCGGCGGCTTGCTGCTCTCGCAATTCATCACGCTCTACACCACGCCCGTCATCTATCTCTACCTCGACCGCCTCAGTAAATGGGCGCGCCGCAAGCGTGCCGCCGCCGGCCTGCCGGGCCTCGAGGAGACTGAGTTTGAAGGGCGCCGAGCGGAAGACGCCGTCGTGCCATGAACGTCTGCGAACCCTTTATCCACCGGCCTGTCGGGACGACGCTGCTGGCGGCGGGACTGTTTCTGCTCGGCATCGTCGCGTATCATTTCCTGCCGGTCGCACCGGTGCCGCGCGTCGATTATCCGGTGGTTTCGGTCAATGCGAGCCTCCCTGGCGCGGACCCGGAGACGGTCGCCTCATCGCTCGCCGCGCCTTTGGAAAAGCGGCTCGCGCAAATTTCCGGCGTCACGGAGATCACTTCCAC
>JBBSDS010000348.1:0-5397 GCA_038240495.1 Chthoniobacterales bacterium
GCTGTGCTTGGTGGAAAATGGCGCGCTGAATGCGCCGGCTGGAGCGAGCCCATCGAGCACGCGCTCGCCCTCTGGCTCGATCGTGAATTCCCCGGCGCGCAGCGAGTGTCTGGCAAGACCTGCGCCGTAGGGAAACCATTTGGAATAATCGTCACCGGTCAGGTCCCATGCCGGCCGAAAATTTTCGCGATTGAAGTGCTGCGCATCGGCCAGTTTCGTGCGCAGCGCGTCGGTGAGCTTTTTCCAGGCGGCGGGAAAATCCGCGTCGCTCACCGCGCCGAGGCTCGCCCACAAATACAGCGGGCTCGTGGCGTCGTCGGCTGCTTCCTTGAGCGCTTTCGTCCATGATTCGCTGACATCTGCGGATGTTTCGCCGTGCGCGCGCAGTCGTTCGATTTCGCCGGTCAACCGCGTGCGTTCTTCCTGCTGCGCGGGCGTGAGCGCGGCCAGCACTTGCTCGGGCGTGATGACCGGTCCCGGTCCGGCGCGGAAGGACGCCGCGATTTCTTCCGCGGTGAGCGCGCGATCGTAGAGCCGCGCTTCTTCGATATCGCCAGCCAGGAAACCGCTGCCCGCACCTTTGTGGCGCAAGCCGAGCAGCACGCGCGCTTCGCCCGCGCCGAAAGCGAGCGGTTCGCCTTTCGCATAGGGTGCTCCATACGGCACGCCGTTGCGGTAAACCGCGATCGTGCCGTCGGTGCGATACGTGATCGCGACATGCACGAATTCCTCCGGTCCGGCTGTTTCCAGCGGGCCGTCTGAGATTTGGCTTCGCGCAAAGTAGTTGCTCCCGGCGACCCAGCGCTTCGATTCCTTCTCCGCGAAAACGATCGCGTCGAAGCCATGTTTTTTCGTCGTCTCCAGGCTGACCACGCCGCCGCCGCGCTGGTCGAGATTTGTGAGCGCGACCCAGGCTTCGAGAGTCTTCTCAGGTAGCGGCACCGGCACCGGGTCGGTGAAAAGATACGCGCCCTGTCCGTCGAGGTGCAGGCGTCCGTTTTTGATTTCGGCGTTGCCTTCGAGATGTCCATTCATGTGGCCCAGCGAGTCGCTCGCGTCTTTGTCGAAGCTCCAGGCGGCGAAAGGTGCGGGCGCATTCTTGGCGGGTCGCGCGGTTTCGCTCGCCGGTTGAATCGTCTGTCGCGCGTGCCATTCGAGGTCTGCGATTTTTTGCTCCAATTCATGAATGCGGGTCGCGTCGGCGGTCGCTTGCGTGGCGCGCGCGGGCGCTTCCCGAAGCCGCTCGCCGATGTTCTTCGTGGCGTCCTGCCACGCGTCGGCGAGCGCGGTCTTGATGCGAGCGTGCAATCGTTCCAGTGGCGCGCGGTTCGTCGCCAGCACCTCGGGCGCGTCAATCGTCACCTGAGCGGGCCGGCAGCTCGCGAAGATGCCGTACATCGCGGTCCAATCGCGCTGGCTGATCGCGTCGAACTTGTGGTCGTGGCAGCGTGCGCACGAAACCGTCAGCCCTTGAAATGCCTTGCTCACGACGTCGATCTGGTTGTCCACGGTTCTCACCTGATCATCGAGCGTATCGACCGGCTGGAAGCCGTGCTCGACGAGTCGGAACTGTGCCGTGCCGAGGATCGATTCGTTGAAGCCCGCGGGATTCATCCGCGGCTGCGGCAAAAGATCGCCGGCGAGATGCTCGCGGATGATTTGATCCGTTGGCACGTCGGCATTGAACGCGCGGATCAAGTAATCGCGGTAACGCCACGCCTGCGGAATCTCCGGGTCGCCTTCGCTGCCATGCGTCTCCGCGTAGCGCATGAGGTCCATCCAATGCCGCGCCCAGTGCTCGCCGAAGCGTGGCGAGGCGAGCAGGCGATCTGTAGCGTTGCTGACTGCCGACTTCGGATTGCTGGTTGATTCGGCGACGAAGGCCTCGACTTCCTCCGGTGTGGGCGGCAGGCCGGTGAGGGCAAATGTAAGACGCCGGATCAACGTTCGTGGATCGGCATCGGTTGCGGGCGTGAGTCCTTTCGCCTCCATTTTTGCCAGGAGAAAGCGATCCACGGGATGATCCGACCATGCCGATTGTTTGACCGCGGGCACCGCAGGTTTCTTCACCGGTTGTAGTGACCACCAGAGCCGCCGCGTGGCGAGCAGATCGGCCCAGGTCGGCTTGGATGCTTGTTCTGCGGGCGGCTCATCGCGTGGGTCGGGCGCGCCCATCGCGATCCATTTCTCGAAATCTGCAATGATCGCGTCGTCCAGCTTCGGCGCTTTGTCCGGCATCTTCAGGTCCGGGTCTTCGTGCTTGATCGACTGGATGAAAAGACTCTTTGCCGCGTCGCCCGGCACGATGGCGTCGCCCGAGTCACCGCCTTTTTGCCATCCTCCGCGGTAGTCGAGCCGCAGTCCGCCCTTGTGCTTTTTCGCGTTGTGGCACTCGTAGCATTCGGCCACGAGCACGGGTCGGATCTTTTGCTCGAAAAACTCCCGCGTCTCGGGCGTGAGCGGGGCGTCTGCCGCACGCGCGGAAAGACTCGCGGTCAACAGCGTGACGCTGATGCAGCACTGGGGGAGCTGCGTTCTCATGCGCTATTGGTGAAAGCGGCGGGCGGCTTCATTCGCGGCTACGCGGCAATGCGTGTTGCGAGCCCGGCGATGGTCATGGCGGCGGTCGTTTGCCCGTGGCGATTGAGCAGGGTGAAAAGAATTCGATCCATGAAATTCAGGCGCAAGGCGGTTTCTTGGCGAGGGAAATATGTGGCTCGGAAAACTCAACCAGTCCGCGTCGTGAACAAGCGCGTTTTCCGGTAGTGGCTCAATTTGCCGGTGTAGAGGTGGCTCTGTCGCGCTTTGGCGACGTGCCACCTCTGGTGTGCAAAGGCGGCACGTCCTGCGGACAGAGCCGCCTCTACAACGTCCGGGCCCAAATCGAGCCACAACCCGTTTTCCAAGGAAGTTGCCTGAGCGTCGGATTGGTGAGAAAAGCGGCTCTCCCATGAATACCACCGCTCACTCCGATTCGGCGTCCGAAAAGCCACCGGTTTTTCCGAGCGATAGCTGGCCGCAGCCCCAGGCGCGTGAATTCGCGGGGCGCCACATCACGCTACGTCCACTCGATATCGAGCGCGACATCGATGAACTGTTCACCAATTCCCACGAAACCGAGGAAGCGCGCGAACTATGGCGTTACCTGCCGTTTGGGCCTTTCGCAGATGTGGCAGAGATGCGCGACCTCTGCCGCGACTGGCAGGCCAAACCAGACACCATTCCATTCACCGTTTGGCAAAACGAGACGCGCCGCCGAGTGGGCATGATCTCGCTCATGCGGATCGCTGCCGAGCACGGTGTAGCGGAACTCGGCTTCATCTGGTACGCGCCCGCGGCGCAACGCACCAAGGCGAATACCGAGGCGAGCTATCTCCTGCTGCGACATTGTTTCGACGACCTCGGCTACCGGCGCATCGAGTGGAAATGCCATGCGGCCAACGAGCGCAGCCACCGCGCCGCGCTGCGTCTCGGCTTTCGCTTCGAGGGCACATTCCGTCAGCACATGGTCGTGAAAGGCCGGAACCGCGACACGGACTGGCTCTCGATGCTCGACCACGAATGGCCCGCCGCGCGGCTGGCCATGGAGCGCTGGCTGGATGCAGGCGAAAGCGCTTCGCTGGCGAGCCTGCGCGCGACGTTTGTGCCGAGATGAGTTCACGAAGAAGGTCTTTCGGAAAGTGCTCGCCGTTTGAAATCTTGACCAGAGTTACTTCACTCCACTCCTCACTCCATGTCTGAACATCACGCTTCCATTCATTGGTCACGCACCGGTCCCGATTTTGTAAAAGGTCGGTTTTCCCGCGAGCACACCTGGACGTTTGACGGCGGCTTGACCGTGCCGGCTTCACCGTCGCCGTCGGTCGTGCCCGCGCCATGGTCAAATGCGGCAAACGTCGATCCCGAGGAAGCCTTTGTGGCGTCGGTCGCGAGCTGCCACATGCTGACGTTTCTTTGGCTCGCGTCGCGCGAAGGGTTTGAGGTCGATGAATATCGGGATGATTCGGTCGGGGTGATGGCGAAGAACGAAGCGGGCCGGATGTGGGTGAGTGCGATCACGTTGCGTCCGCGCATTGTGTGGGGCGGCGCGAAACAGCCCGCGCCGGCAGACCTCGCGCGGCTGCATCATCGCGCGCATGAGGAGTGTTTCATTGCCAACTCGATCAAGTCGGAGGTCGTTGTCGAAGGAATGCCCGCGGCGTGATTTTTGGACCGCACTCGTTTTTCCGATGATGCGTTCTCGGCCTTTCGTGTGGTGCGTTCTGCTCACTGCCACCGCGGCGTTTTTTGCGGTGTCAGCCGCGGCGGTAGAAAAGATCTCCACGGACCTTCTGATCGTTGGCGGCAGTGAATCGGCCTGTGCGGCGGCGGTGCAGGCGGCGCGGCTTGGGGTGAAGCAGATCGTGCTCGTGAATGACATCGAGTGGTTCGGCGGGCAATTCAGTGCCGAGGGCGTTGGCTGTCCCGATGAGTGGACGATGGTGCGTGGAAAGCGCGCCAACTTTCCACGCTCGGGGTTGTTTCTCGAAACGATCCGGCGCATCCGTGCGCACAACAGCGAGCGCTACGGCGTCGCTTCGCCGGGGAATTCCTGGTGCGGGACGGAGACGATCGAGCCGGCGGCTGCGGCGAAGATTTTCGAAGACTTGCTCGCGCCGTACGGTGACAAAGGCACGCGGCAGATTCGCATCGAACGCGGCTGGCAGCCGATGAAAGTGGAACTCGCCGGGCAGCGCGTGACGGGCGTGATTTTCGAGCGTGCCGATGGCTCGCCGGGAGAATTCGCGGTGCGTGCGCGACTGACGATCGATTCGTCCGATTGGGGCGATGTCATTCGCTTGAGCGGTGCAAAGTACGGCGCCGGGCCGGACTTGAAAGCGCGCTTTCACGAACCGAGTGCGCCGGAATCTTTCGACGAAGATGGGCGGCAGGAAATGAACCCACTCACATGGTGCCTCGTGCTGCGCGAAGCAGGCCGCGATGCGACGATTTCCAAGCCACCGACCTACGACTCACGCACCTACGCCGCGCTCGACAGCACGCCGCCGTGGGTGGACTGGGCGGGCACCGATGGCATCTACGCGCCGGCGGGATGGAGCATCTACACGCATCGCCGGCTCGTCGATCGCTGGCACTTCGGCTTCGCGCCGGGAACGGAAGCGGCGTTTGTGAATTGGCCGGTGCAGGATTATCCGCTCTGCCAGCTCCCGCAGCGTGTGCGCGACGCCCTCGAAGCCAGCGAGCCCGGTGCGTCGCGCAAGAGCATCGTCGATCTCTGCCCCACCCAGCGCAGCATCATTTTCGACGACGTGAAGCAGCACGCGCTCGGCATGCTTTATCATTTGCAGACAAAGGTGCACGACCGCGTCGGTGATTTCCCGCAGAGCTTCCGCTACA
>JBBSDS010000349.1:0-5368 GCA_038240495.1 Chthoniobacterales bacterium
GGATTCCCCAAGCCAAGCCCCTTACAGTTCGGCTGAAGCGGCCACCCCATCCATCCACCTCCCCTTCGCTCTGCTCACCGCGGCATTAGCTGTTGTGATGATCAACCAGACGATGAGCGTCTTCAAACAGCGGACGAGCCTCCGCGAAGGCAAAGCTCAACTCGTCGAGGCCTTCAAGAACCGTGAGCCCATGGCCAAACAATCCGTCGATCTTCAAGCCAAGCTCCAAGCGTTGGTTATGGACTTGATCATCCTCGGAAAGACCGACGAAGACGCGAAGGCGATCATCGGCAAATACAACATTCAGCAAAACTTGCCAGCGGGTTCCGCGCCTCCCGCGGAGACTCCAGTAGAACCGGCGAAGTAATCCTGAGTTCTCAACCACTGTCAAAAAAGCCCGGCATAATCTGCCGGGCTTTTTTTTCCCCGCGTCGCGCATGGGCCATTACGAATCGCGCTGCGCGAAGTGACAGCCGACCGGCCCGGCGCGTATAGTTTCACCGTGTCCGATCTCCTCGCAGATTCCGCCCGCTCGATTGTCCAGCGGCTCCAAAACGCCGGTTTCACCGCGTTCTACGCCGGCGGCTGTGTTCGGGACAAGCTCCTCGGAGCGACGCCGCATGACTACGACATCGCCACCGACACCCCGCCCGAACAAGTGCGAAAGCTGTTTCCGCGGACGGTAGCCGTGGGCGCGCACTTCGGCGTGATCTCCGTGCTCGAAGCTGGCGCAGAATTTCAAGTCGCGTCGTTCCGGGCTGATGGGCTCTACCTCGATGGACGCCGTCCCGAAACCGTCACCTTCTCCACGCCCGAACAGGATGCCCAGCGGCGGGACTTCACGATCAATGGCCTCTTCTTCGATCCAGTTTCCGAAACTCTCATCGACTACGTCGGCGGCCAGCGCGACCTTGCCGCGCGCATGCTGCGGGCGATCGGACGACCCGAGGATCGTTTTCGCGAAGACCGGCTGCGCATGCTGCGCGCTGTGCGTTTTTCCACCGCGCTCGCTTTCGACATCGATCCGGCGACTTGGCGCGCGGTCTGCGAGCATGCGCCACATATTCACGAAGTCAGTGCCGAGCGGATCCGCGAAGAGTTGGTGAAAATCTTTCTCTCGCCGCGGCGCGTCCGTGGTTTTGATCTGCTCGATGAAAGCGGCTTGCTCCGCGAAATTCTCCCCGAAATCGAAGCGCTCAAGGGTTGCGAGCAGCCGCCTCAGTTCCATCCGGAGGGCGACGTTTTTGTCCACACGCGCATCATGCTCGGGCTGCTCCCCGCACAGGTTTCCGTCCCGCTGGTCTTTTCAGTGCTTTTCCACGACATCGGGAAACCCCCGACATTTGCCACCGATCCCGATGGCCGCATTCGCTTCAGCGGTCACGACAGCGTTGGCGCCGGGATGACGGAAACCATCATGACGCGGCTGCGATTCTCGCGCGCGGAGATCGATGCCACCGTCGAGATCGTCGCCAACCACATGGTCTTCAAAGACGTCCAGCAAATGCGCGTCGCGAAACTCAAACGCTTCCTCGCGCGCCCTCATCTCGACGATGAATTGGAGTTGCACCGCGTCGATTGCACGAGCAGTCACGGCATGCTCGACAACTTCGAGTTCCTCAAAGCCAAACGCGAAGAGTTCGCGAGCGAACCGCTCATCCCGCCGCCGCTCGTGACCGGCCGCGACCTCATCGCACTTGGCCTCGTGCCCAGCCCACGCTTCACCGAAATCCTCGAAGCCGTCCAATCCCGCCAGCTCGAGAAAAGTCTAACTACCCACGAGGACGCTCTGGCCTTTGTCCGAGCCGAGTTTCTGAGCCGGAAGGAATGAGTGAAACGGAATTACGGAATTTTGCCAAATGACGGAATTCAATGAGCTGTGCCGGTTAAAAAAAGTCCCAATTCCGTAACTCCGTAAAATTCCGTAATTCCGTCTAAAAATCCCCACCAACCCACGATCAACGATCCGCACAATCCGCGTTGTGCCGCGCCGCGAGCCGCATAAAATCAAGCCCTTCATCATGTCCATCGAACACACCGACCCTCTCAACTCGCAAATCCTCGCCGTTTCGGAGGACAAGATTCAGGGCTTCGTCCGCGAACCTTTCGGCGAAATCGCCGGGCGCAGCGGCGTCCCGCTCGACACGGTGCTCGAGCGCATCAAGACGATGCTCGCCGCCGGCACCATCCGCCGCGTCCGGCAAACGCTCGTCGCCAGCAATCTCGCCGAGGGTGCGCTCGTCGCGTGGAAAGTGCCCGAGGAAAAACTGAACGACGCGTTCGATTTCATGTTTCAAAAAGATCCGTTCAGCGGGCATGTCGTGGTGCGCTCGACCGACTCGCAGACGACCGGCAGCGAGTACCGCTTGTGGACGACTTTAAAAACTCCCGTCGGCACTTCGATGCCCGAGCATTGCCAAGTCCTCATGCGCCATACCGGGGCGACGCATTTCAAACTGATGCCCGCGCGCGGCATCTTCGCACTCGGCGTCGGTCACGTGCGGCGCAAGACCATCGAGCCCGGCGACAAGTCGGACTCGCCCGCGCAGATGATCAAGGTCGGTGTCGTCGAACTCACCGACCTCGAATGGGAAATCCTCCTCGCGCTCAAGCGTGAACTGACGCTCGATGAAATCCGCACCGGCCTGTGGGCGACGCGCGCCGCCGAGGCGGGCGTCGATCTCGAGACTTTCTGCCGGGTCGCTGAAGACCTGAATCGCCGCAAAGTCATCGGGCGTTTCTCGACGTTTCTCGAACACGTCAAACCCTCGCAAACCGGCGTGCGCGTCACCCGCTTCAACGCACTCTTCCACTGGCGGGTGCCCGCGGGCCGTGAGATCGAAGCCGGCGGCGAGGCCGGCCGGCACGACATTCTCACGCATTGCTACTGGCGCGAAGGCGGCCCGGAATTCAACAACGTCAACGTCATGGCCGTGTGTCACGGCACCGAGAAAGACCGCGTCTTCGCCCACAAGGCGGCAATCGACGCACACCTCGCCAGCGTCGGCATGCCAGTCAGCTACACGAATGTTTTTTGGGGCGGTCGCAGCGAGATCAAGCCGTCGGAAATCTCGCCAAAGGTTCACCGCGAGTGGATGGAAGAATGGGGCCGGGTCGCGGTCTGCCCGTAACCCTGAACAGCTAAAATCTCGGGGTCATCCTGAGCGGAGCGGAGGCGGAAAGGCGGGCGCAGCGCAGTCGAAGGACCCCGCGCAGACACGGACAACGTCGCACGAAAGAACCGGGATCCTTCGACTGCGTTCCGTCCCGCCTTCGCCCGCGACGGAACTCCGCTCAGGATGACACGCGATTCTGGAAATGAATTTTGGTCGATGCTCTCAAAAAGCAAGTCCCCTCGCCCGCCTCACGGCTTGGCCTCCGCCTTGTCGATCTCCAGATAAGTCGGAGTGCGGTCTTGCGAGCGTCCCTCAAACGACTCGATCCGCATTTCTTTCAAAATCCAGAGCCCATCGCCGATCGGCTGTCCGCTGATGACTTTGAACTTGCGGGCGAGTTTGTCGTTTCCGTCGAAGGCTTCCGCCTGCATGAGCGCGCCGGTTTTTTTACTGATCCAAAGATCGACCTTGCGGTACTGCGAACCGCTCTTGCCGGGCTCGACGCGGATGATCCAGCATTTTTGCAGGAGCATGGTCTGCTCTCCGCGCACGACCGCGTCGGGCCAGTAGAGGAAGCGGAGCGAAAGGTCTTCGTAGCTGATGTCGGTGCCGCGCACGCGGTCGTCGTAGCGCCGCGGTGTCACCTTCTCCGTCTTGCCGCCGCTGATCTCTTCGAGCCGGGAGTCTTTTTCTCCCAGCTTGAGTTGGATGGTTTGGGGCGGGTCGCTGAATTCGTAGCGAATGGTGCCGCCCTCCGAGACGAGGCGAAATGGGATGGTCTTGCCGCCCATGCGCAAGGAGCCGCGGAGAGATTGATTCTGCGCCGCCTGGTTGCGACGGACCCCTTTTAAAATATCGTGCGGATCCGGGGCCTCCTCGGCCAGTCCAGAAGAGATCACCGCCAGGAGAGAAAGAAGGATACAGCTCAGCATGCGCCTAAAAAATTTCCCGCGTCGCGGGCGCGGGTTTACGACCAACGGCTCGGCCAAATGATTTGCGGTGTGAGAGTTCATCCTCATAACCTCGCGAGGCTCAGTGATTCAGGCATGGACCAAAAGCTCCTTTTTCTTATCAACCGCGAATGGACGAGCCCAGCCATGGATCGATTCATGGCCTTGCTTTCCAGCTTCGACGCGTGGATTCCGCTGATGGTCGTGGCGATCGCGCTCCTACTCTGGCGCGGCGGATTCCGGGGGCGGGCGTTCGTCCTTTCGGCCGCGATGATTGTCGGCATCAATGACGGACTGATCGCGCGGACGCTGAAGCATCGAGTCGATCGGCCGCGCCCGCATCAGGCGATCAATGACGTGCGCCAGGTGGACCTCGCAAAAGCCACCCCGCGGCTCCTCGCTTTGGCGCAGCCGCCGAAGATCAAGTATTCGCAGAATGCGGGGCTCACAGACGTGGAGGGCCGCTCTTTTCCATCGGCGCACACCGTGAATACAACCGCGGTCGCGCTTGTCGCCGCGTGTTTTTACCGAAGGCGTGGCTGGCTGGCATTCATCCCCGCGCTGCTCGTCGGCTACTCGCGCATTTATACGGGCTCGCATTGGCCGAGTGACATCGTGACGTCGATCTTCCTCAGTCTCGGCTCCACCCTGCTCCTGCTTTGCGTACTGGAGTGGCTCTGGCGAACGCAAGGGCGCCGGCTTCTTCCCGCGATTCACGACCAGCATCCCAGTCTCCTCGCCGCATGAACCCGCGCCGCCTGCTCTTCTTTTTCCTCGGTGCGCTCACCGTCTTCCGGCTCCTCTACATCACGCAGCTCGAGCTCTCGCCCGACGAGACCTATTACTTTCAATGGTCGCAACATCTTGATCTGAGCTACTTCAGCAAAGGCCCCGGCATCGCCCTCGCGATGTGGTTGAGCACACACGTCTTCGGCGAAAACGCTTTTGGCGTCCGCGTCCTCAGCCCGCTGCTCGCGCTCGGCACCAGCCTGCTCATGTTCCGGTTCGCGCGCCGGCTTTACGATGAAACGGTCGCCATCTGGACGGTCTTCGCGCTCAACTTCATCCCTATTTTCCAAGTCGGCGGACTCGTGATGACCATCGATCCGCTTTCCATTTTTTTCTGGATGGCGGCGCTCTACACCTTCTGGCTGGCCCTGGAAAAAAGTCCCGCGCTCAGCGGCTGGTGGCCCGCTACCGGCGCACTGATCGGCTGCGGATTTCTCGCGAAATACACCAATGCGATGCAGCTTCTTTCGATCCTGCTGCTGCTGGTCTTCACCCCAAAATATCGGCGCGAAC
>JBBSDS010000350.1:0-5355 GCA_038240495.1 Chthoniobacterales bacterium
GAATAGGCTCGGCGGCGGCGGAGGTGGTGCGCTGGACGACGGCGACCACGTCGTTCTCCGGCAGGTAGTCGATTATCACATTGAACATAAACCGATCGAGCTGCGCCTCGGGCAGGGGATACGTGCCTTCCATTTCGATCGGGTTTTGCGTGGCGAGAACGAAGAATGGCTCGGGCAGAACGTAGCGCCGGCCCGACGCGGTGACTTGATGTTCCTGCATCGCTTCGAGCAGCGCGGCCTGGGTCTTCGGCGGTGTGCGGTTGATTTCGTCGGCGAGCACCATATTGCCGAAGATCGGCCCCGGCACAAAGACGAGCGCCCGTCCGTTGTCCGTGTCCTGCAAGATTTCCACGCCGGTGATGTCGGTCGGCATGAGGTCGGGCGTGAACTGGATGCGGCGAAATTCGAGGTGGAAAATCTGCGCGATACTTTTGACGAGGAGCGTCTTGGCGAGACCGGGCGCGCCGGTGATGAGACAGTGCCCGCCGGCGAACAGCGCGATGAGGATTTCCTCGATGACCTCCTGCTGGCCGACGATCGCTTTTCCCAGCTCGGCGAGAATGCGCGGACGCGCCGCCTGGAGTTGATCGAAGGTTTTGGCGTCGGCGTCGGGAAGGGGAGGCGGTTTGGTCATGAAAAGAACGCCGCCAAGCAAGCGCAAATCGGCGGTGGGCGCCAGCCTTTCACGTCCGCGTCTCCATGCGAAAGACCGCGCTTGTTCAGAACAATTCCGCTTGCGCCGGAGCTTCCGTCGGGAGCGGCGGAATGATCTCCGCGCTGATCAGGGGGAGTTCGAGGAGCGGCATGCGCGGGTGTTCGTAGCGTACGAGTTCCTCGGGCGTGGAGGCTCTCGTCACGATTTTCAAAAGCGGTTTTCCGCCATGCGGGTCGATGACGCCGCGAACGACGTGTCCAGCCGGAAGATCATCCCATCGAAGCTGCCGGTCACGGTCGGAGCGCTCGGCAAAACGATGCGCGGGGACATCGACGAGCTCGCCACCCTGCCGCTTCCACCAGCCGAGACTTTCTTTGCGCGCGAAGCCGGCCCAGACGAGTCGAAGCGCGCCGGCACGCCCCCAGATCGCAAGGAATTGGCCGGGGCGGATGTGAGTTTGGTTGAGTTCGAGCACTGCACACATGCGAATTATATTAGCCTCTCGCGACGCTCCGGGCGAGTCTTCGCGAGCCGGATGCCGTCGGGCTCGATGCGGATAAGGTGGTCGCGGTAGAGCGCGCCGATCGCTTGCTTGAAAGCCTTTTTGCTCACGCCAAAAGCGGCGCGGATTTCTTCCGGTTCACTCTTGTCGTGATACGGCAGGTGGCCGTCGGCGGCTTGCAGCTTCTCGATGATTTGTTCGGTGAGCGGGGCGATGCGGCGATAGCCGACGGGTTCGAGTCCGAGATCGATTTTTCCGTCGGGGCGGACCGTTCGCACGTAACCGTCGAGCGTCTGGCCGATGGTCAGCGGGAGCGTGAGATCGGAGTGATAGAGCAGGCCGTGGTGGGCGTGATTCACGATGGCGCGAAAGCCGAGTGGGGTCTCGCCTTCGATGAGCAGTTTCACGGGTTGTCCGGCGGCGTAAGTGGGCGGCGTGCGATTCAGCCAGCGGTTGAGCCGGGCGCTGGCGATGATGCGATCCGACTTGGTATCGAGAGCGATATGCACGACCACCCAGTCGAGTGGCCGGAGCGTGCGGGTCTGTTCGCGCAAGGGGAGGAGGAGATCCTTTTCCAATCCCCAACTCAGAAACGCGCCGACGTTCGGTTTGACCGAGATGACGCGGAGGAATGCGCACTCTCCCACGACGGCGAGAGGCTTCTCGGTCGTAGCGACGAGGCGGTCTTCGGAATCGCGATACACGAAGACTTCGATCTGCCCTCCAGGCATCGCGCCGGGCGGAACGTAGCGTCCCGGCAGCAAAATCTCTCCGTGGGTGCCGCCGTCCAGATACATCCCGGGCGGAGCCTGCCGGACGATGGGAAGCGTGTTGGATTGGCCGACGAGTGCCATGAACGCGGGACCGGGATCGCGGACCAGCGCGTCAGGCCGGCTTGACGTTGGGAACCGGGACGACGAGCACCGGACACTTCGCGCGCTTTAAGACATCGCCGGTGAATGTTCCGACCACGAGTTCGTATAACGCACCATGATGATGGGAACCCATGACGATGACGTCGGCTTGAAGGTTCTGCGATTGTTCGAGCAGTCGCGCGACATTGGAATGCTCCAACTGCTGGACCAAGACCTGAACGCCGGATTTCGCCAGCGAGTCGCGGAGGTCGAGCAGAGTATTGTAATCCGCTTCGATTTTACTCTCCGATGGATCCAGCATGACCGTCGGCGAGGCGAGGCCGATTTCGACGACGGAGGCCTGAGCAGGCACGGCGTGGAGGAGGATGAGCCGTCCTTGAAAGGCGCCGGCGAGTTTGGTCGCCTGCTCGATGACCGGGGTCGTGGAGTCGGAGAAATCGACAAGAGCTACTATGGTTTGCATGGCTGTGGAGGGTGGTGAATGGAGCGGCGGCGGCTTTGAAAAATGAATCGTTCTGAAGTTGCGGTGCGGTTCCTTCCTCAGTGCGTCATCGCGTAGAAGATGATGTTGATCCCGAGCGGAAAGGCGCGTTTTTCCGAGAACTCGTGAAAGAACCAGTCGTCCTCGCCTTCGCGTTCCCAGCCGTCGCCGTTGTCGGTGTTGTGCGTGGCGAGGATCATGATGCGTCCCTTGTCGTCGAGGAGCGCGCGGACGTGCATCTCGGTGCATTCTTCGGCGCCGCCATTTTTCTGCGGATGCGTTTCCCACGTCACGCCGGTGTATCGGCTGTTCGCGCCGAGTCGCTCGTTGGGAACCTGCAGCTTGTTTTTCTCGACGTTGAGCGGGAAGACGCAACTGAAGATCGGATGGTCCATCGGCAGTTCGACGAACTCGCGATTGGGAAAGACCTTCCTGATCTGCTCGGCGAAACATTCCCACTGCCATTCGCCCCAAAAATCGTCGGCCATGAGGAAGCCGCCATGGAGCAAGTATTGGCGCAGGATGGGAACCTCTTCGTCGTGGAGCAGGAGCGCCCCCGGTTCGACCATGTAGATGAATGGATAGCGGCACAAATCCTTGTCCGTGAGCCGCATGACGCGCCCCTTGGGATCGACCTTGATGGAGGTCATTTGCTGGAGCCGAAAGGAGAGGTTGAGATCGCTGTCGGGAAAGTCGGTGATCCAACTGCCGGAACTGTAGGGACCTTCGGGATCGCGGTCGCGGATGATGCGGACAAAGGTGAACACGTCGCGGGAAAATTCCGGCGGGTTTTTCCACTCGGGAGTGTCGGTGCTGTGCGAGGCGATCTCGCGCGCAGTTTTCACGGTGCGCTCGTCCACTTGCTGGCCGCCCTCGGTAAAGTAAATGGGTCCCTCGCTGAAGCGCCGGCTGCGGCGCTGGGCGAAACTGAGGCTCGCGGCGAAGACCAGGAGCAGGAGCAGGATATGGAGTCGCTTCATGGTTTTTTCGCGGATGATTCTTCGATTTCCAACAACAGCCGATGGGCGTCGCGAAAGCGCGGAGCGTCTTCCAGCGCGAGCAGGACTTCGCGTTTCGCACCCGGATCACCCGTGGCAAAAAGAAGCTGCGCGAGACGGTAGTGAATGTCCACCGGGTCTGGCGGTCCCAGGCGGAGGAGGGTGCGGCAGGCGGTAATCGCCGCGGGTTTTTCGCCGAGCGCCTCGCGCGCTTCGGCCGCAAAGCGGTGCGGCACGAGGCTGAGCGGATTCACCGCGGCAAAGCGTGCGCTGTTAGCGATCACGACTGGCCAGTCTTTGCGTGTCGCAGCGATTTGCATGAGGCGTTCGTAAGCGTCGGTCGCGTCGCTGTTCAACTCCGCAACTTTGTTCAGCATCGCGACTTCGGCGTCGGTCTCGCCGAGTTCGCGGTGGACATGCGCGAGCATGGAGTAGGCGCTTTCGGCACCGGACGGATTGGGGTAAAGATCGATCAGTTTTTGGAGCGGCTTTTTCGCGTCTTCCCACTTCTTTTCCCTGAGGAGTCGTTCCGCCAGTTCGTTGAGCGCGAGATAGTTGTCCGGATGTTTTACGATGAAGTTACTAACGCCATCGGCACTCGCGAAGTCGGTCGGCTTCGGCCTGGCCCAGTCGAGTTTCGGGCCGGTTTCGTTGGCGATTTTCTGCGCGTGGACGGCGAACTCGGCGTCGAGCATTTCGATGGGTGCGAAGTGTGTCGCGAAGGCGGCATTGATCTCCACGCCACGGGCGAGATCGGCGAGGAGCAGCTTCATTTTCTCCAAGCCCCAGCGCTGCGTGAACCAATCGACGACGAGCGACGACTCATAGTAGGCGAACCCGAGATGGGCCGCGGATTTCGGCTTCAGAAATGCGGCGCTGAGTTGGCTGACTGGTGTGAGGTCTTCGCCGAGGATCATGGCGCGGTAGCGCGGCTTCATCTGCTCGCCCCAATTGCCGCGCGCCTGCCGCTCCTCGAAGACGCTGATCCCTTCGCTCAACCATCGCGGCATCTTGTTTTTCGTCAGCGTGAGGGTGACGACGTGACAGAACTCATGCCACAGCACCGCCTCCCACGAGTTCGGAGAGTTCGGGCGCGACGCGGGGCTGTTCGCCGTGATGACGCGCCCGAAACACACGCCGAGATAACCCGCGCCGCCGGGCAAACCGAACGTGCGGATGGCGAAGTCTTTCGGGTCCGGAAAAATCTCCACGATGGTCCGGTCGCGGAGTTGGAGCCCGTATTTTTTGGTCAGCGTGGCGTGCGCGCGTTCGAGCAGGGCGAGGACATCGGTGCCGTAAATCTCGGCTTCGCGCGGGTCCATTTTCACGGTGAAGTGCTCGCTCGTGAGCGTGCGGAAATGGGCGATGGCGTCGCGCAGGCTGATGAGATTGAAGGAGACGACATCGTACGGATCGGCCTTCTGGACTTCGTCCGCGAGTTTCCACGCTTCGTCGTCCTGCCCGCCGAGCCGCAGGAGGTCGTTGGCGAGTTGGGCTTTGGCGGGGACGAAGTCTGCGTCCCATTTCAGCGCCTCGCGTTGGAGCGCCGCGCCCTCGGCGAAGCGATATTTTTGCGAAAGCTTGCGACCGATGAGATTCGGGACGGCCGGATTTTTCGCCCAAAACTTCAGCGCCGCCGCCCACTCTGCCGCTTCGCTTTTCGCATCTGCCCGGAGATGCGCGAGGACGGAGCGGTAGGCATGTGTTTCGGGGCGATTCGGATTGGTCTTCAAGGCCGCCGTCAATTCCTTATCAGCCTCAACGTAACGCTCCGCATCGATTTCGTGATCCGCGAGAAGCAGCCGCGCCTCGACGTGATTCGGATTGAATTTCAGCGTCTTCTC
>JBBSDS010000351.1:0-5348 GCA_038240495.1 Chthoniobacterales bacterium
GGAACCCTGAGAGCCACGGCGACGGTCCTTGCATCTTCAGTCACGGAGCTACGATCTGGTGCCTGGGTTTCAAGACGGAGTATGAA
Organism: Chthoniobacterales bacterium; assembly: GCA_038240495.1. GTDB lineage: Bacteria > Verrucomicrobiota > Verrucomicrobiia > Chthoniobacterales > Chthoniobacteraceae > Chthoniobacter. The sequence continues at coordinate 87 of JBBSDS010000351.1, forward strand.
AGCAGCAAACTTTGGGCGGAGGCCGGCGCGCGAACCGAAATCCTCGGCGCATTCATCTATCCGCTGGGCAAAATTCCGGAGGACCGCCCGATCTTCAAAAACACCGACTCCAAGATGTCGGTCATCTACGGCACGAGCGTTTTTCAGTCGAACCACAAAGTCCACATCGTAGACGTGCAAGCTGGCGACGTGAAGGTAATCGACAGCGAGCAGCTCAAATGCGCCGGGAGCCGCTTCCGCATGGACCTCTTCTCCAGCGACGCCACGACCCAGTGATCCTCGGCTTATTCGCGAGCGAGGGCGAGACGAAGAATCAACAGCCAGTCCGCCACGCGAGTCTGAATCGGTCGATAGCTGACGCGATGCGCACGGATCGTGCGCGGTGCAAATTCGACCGCAGTATGGACGAAAACCATAAGGATTGCACAAAGGAGCGGAAAGCTCACCACCATCATCGGAGTAGAAAAAAGCCAACTTTCAGACATGTCCGACTTTTTAGCATTTCGGGTGCCTTCGTCAACAACTCGTTGATGATCAACAAAACGCCGTAGGTATCAACCCGTACTCTGTTTCTTCTGCGACAGGTCGATGCCGACAATTTCGCACCGTGGGCACTCCGGTGCTGGCACTCCGATGTGTTCAGAGTTCATCACTTTCCTTGTATTTATTGTTAATCCGCCGGTAATCGAATCCCAGATCCCCTTCGATCCCGATCAATTGGGTGACTCCGCGACCCGGGCCGGTTGTGCCGCTTGCACCTCGACAACCGTTCGGCGGTATTGCGCGCGGAAGTGGTCGGCCAGCTCTTTCGCCAGTTTCACTTCTTTGATTTTGTCCCCGCTCAATGCCTCCCGAATTTGCCCTGACGCCGCCGCATAATCGACTGCGGACACGTCCTCAAAAATCGCCATCGCCCCCGGCGGAAACCCCGCCGCCCGCAATGCGCTCCACGCATTTTTGAGTTCGTCGTGCGGATCAATGCACATGACTCGAAAGACGAAGGCAATCGGACGAAATAGCGGCCCGGTCCACGCACCATGATAGGCGAAACTCTTGGCGAGATCATACGGTGCGACTTCAGGATCGGAGCGGAGCGGCTTGAATTCTGGCGCGTAAAGCGACGGCAGAATCGGCAGTCGGCGCAACGCGTAGCGCTGCGGACCGCCGGGCGATCCGACTTTCCAATTCCAAAGTTTCTGCCCTTCCGGCGACATCACGAAGGCGATGAACGCGCGTGCGACGTCGGCATTCGGCGCGCCGCGAAATTGTCCGATGGGATCGACACTCACCGACGTGCCGCCGGCTGCATTCGCATATTGAATCCGTGAGCTGCCATCGGCTTTGCGCACGGCCTCGCTTTGAAACCGCCCGTAGAAATCGATCGTCATCCCCGCGGCCGCTTCGCCAGCCTCCACGTCGAGCGCGATCTTCGTCGAAGAGTCGGTGAAATAGCGCGCGTTCGCGCCAATCTTCATCAGCATCCGCTGCGCGCGCGCCCAGCCTTCCGCGACCGCCACGCGACTCTCTTCGGGCGACTGCTCCCGCCCGGCGCCCATCTCCTGGATCTGCTGCTGAATGAGCATCTCAAATGAGCGGTTGACCGAAGCGCTCTGCGTCGGGTTGGCCAGCGCGATGTGCCGGGCGTACCGTGGATCGGCGAGATCGGACCAGCGCGTCGGCGGCTGTGCGATGCCGAGGCGAGCCAGTGCGTCCGGGTTGTAGCAGATGCCGAACGACGAGATCACCGTGCCGATCCAGCGTCCTTTCGGTTCCCAAAATTGTTCGCCACTGACGGTCTGTGGGATGACCCGGTCATTGAAAAGCTCGGGATGCTCCCGGACGAATCCGCAATCGACCAACCGCCCCGCGCGCGCCTGCTGATCGAAGTCATAAGCGCCGCCTCCAAAAAAAAGGTCGATCTTGCACCCCACGGGCGAATCGAGAAACGCCCGCCGCGCTTGCTGTGGCGAAGTGTCTTCCGACGGCGACACGGCCGGCGACACGCGTGGATTATCGAAGCTGCTTTCGACGACCTTGCTCCACGGACGGTGGAGCGTGTGCGTCCAGTAGTTTTGAAAACTCGCGAGATACTCCGAGGCCACATAGCGGCCGATTTCGCTCGTGCCGCCCGGCGTCCGCCAATCCACGCGCACGCGCTGTCCCGTCCAAGCAAGATGCTGCGCTTCAAAAGCCCGGCCAAACTCGGAGCGAATCGATTCATTGTGCGGCGTGATGATGACCAGCGCCCGCTCGCCCGCCTGCGGTCCGCCCGGCTGCTTCGGTCGCAAGACAATCGGGCCGAGCAAAACCGCGGCCAGCGCGAGGAGCAGCGGGAGTTGCCTGGCCATCGCTATTTGGGCAGCACGATCACATCCTCGGGCGCCACGCTGGCAAAGACTTCCCGTTCCGAGCTGTGCTCGACGAAGCGCGGATTGAGTTCGTAAATCTTGAGCGCGCCTGCGCCCACCGCGAATTCGTACTGCGCCATCTCGCCGAGATACACGCGGTCGCGGATTCGGCCCGCCACGCCATTGCGCGAAGCAGGACTCGTCGCCAGATGCCAGCTTTCCGGACGGATCGAAAGCGTGCAGGCGTCGCCGACTTTCGGCTGATAGCTGCCCGTCGGCAGCGCACCGTCAAAATTACCCAGCGGTGTTTCCACGGCTGCGTTGCCGTCACTCAATGCACACACGCGGCCTTCGAGGAAATTCGTCTCGCCCATAAAATCGGCAACGAAACGCGAGACTGGTCGCCGATACACTTCGGCCGGCGGCCCGGCCTGCCGGATGTGTCCACCTTCAAGAATAGCCATGCGATCGGCGATCGAGAGCGCCTCTTTTTGGTCGTGCGTCACGTAAATCGCCGTCAGGCCGAACTCCTTGCAAATGCGCCGGATCTCCGAGCGCATCTCGATCCGCAGTCGTGCGTCGAGGTTTGAGAGCGGCTCATCGAGCAGCAAGCAGCGAGGCCGGATGACGAGCGCCCGCGCCAGCGCCACGCGCTGCTGCTGTCCGCCAGAAAGCTGGTGAATGCGGCGCCCGCCGTACTCCTCCATTCTCACCGAAGCCAGCGCCTGCTCGACGCGCTCCGCGACCTCGGGCGCGGCGACCTTTCGCTCCTCCAGCCCGAAGGCAACATTCTGCGCGACCGTCATGTGCGGCCAGAGCGCGTAGCTCTGGAACATCATCCCGGTATTGCGCCGATGCGGCGGGAGGTTCGTCACGTCTTCATCGCCGAAGAGGATGCGCCCCTCCTCCGGCACGTAAAACCCCGCGACGCTCCGCAGCAGCGTGGTCTTTCCGCATCCGCTCGGACCGAGCAGGAAAAAAATCTCGCCCGCCTCGATGCGCAAGTCGATGCGATCCAGCGCCACGGTTTCGCCAAACCGCTTGGTGACATGGTCGATGGTCAGCGAAATCATGCGGGATGCCGGGGAAGTAGGCGGCGGCACTCTTCATTTGTCGAACGCAAATCCACTTCCCCTGCCCGCTCGCAAAATCCACGAGCCGCGCGCATTCCGCCTTTTCTTCACGCTTCAACCCATCCATCCATTACGTATGCGCTCGTTCCCTCCCCGCCTTGTGGCGTTCGGATTTTGGCTGACGACGATCATTTGGACGCACGCCGCAGACGCTCCGCCCCCGCCGTTTGTCGGCAAGCTCTGCATCGTCCGCTACGACATGCCGCTCGGCTTCTCAGACGGCCTTGCTCCGACTCGACAATCGGCCAAACGCAAAGAAACCGAGGAGGCCGTGGAGTGGCCGGACCTTACGCTCAATGGCCAGCCCATCTTCCGCGGAAAAAGCGAAGAGCAACTGCCGCTGAAGTTTCATCAGGGCGGCGAGGCAGTCTCGCCTTTTCAATTGCCGACCGACGACGTCATCCAGCCGGGCAATCATTGGTTCCGCGCCATGGAGTGGCGGCGCGGGCTGCGCCACATCTACACCGCCGACGCCACCGCGCGGTGCAGCAACTCGGCGGGCATGATGAGTGGACGCTACGAACTCTGGCTCTTTCCGATCAACATCCAGGGCGAAGGCGGACCGTTCATTAAAAACGTCGAAGTCAAAGTCGGCGGCGCCGTCATTTACCATCGGGCCGGTCCGTGGCGCTCGCTCACCTTGCTCCTCCCGCAGAATCAGCCGGACAAACCTTACGTATTAACCGTCGATGGCCGTCCGCCGGTCACGTTTCATGCCGGGCTCCAACCGGTGAAACTCGGCAGTCCGCGCGAGGTCGTCTTCCCGGTGAATGCCACGATCAGCGGTGAAGGACCGAAGATTTCGGTACGCAATCTTGGGCGTCCTGAAGAATTTCCCAACCCGAAGGAATGGGCCGTCGATGTCGCCGCGCTCGCGCAACCGCTCCCTCCGCCGCAAGTCGTGGGACGTGGAAAAAATCTGCAGCGCTATCTCGGAGCAGAAGTGCCGGTCTCGCCACTCACGATCTACGCCGCCGCACTGCCGCACGGAATGAGCGGTGGCTTTTACAAGAAGGGCACGGACCTCGAAGCCTACGCGCAATTGCTCGCGAAACTCGGCTACGACACGGTCTTCGATTCGACCAGTGCGCTGCCGGCGCCGAATGACCCGGAGAGTTTTGAGAAACGCGCCCTGGCTCTCGCGCGCAACAACGTGCGCCTCGGCTTGCAGTACGACAACAACTGGACGCGCCCCTCGCTGCAACATCCCAATGTCGCCTTCTTCGCCCACACGCTGCCCGACTGGCACGCGCCGCTTTACCGCAGCCTCTCGCTCACCGCGCAACGCTTCGCCCGAATTCCAAATTTCGCCGGGTTGAACATCGGCGCCGACAATGCCGGCTACGTCTCATATTGGTCGTGGGCGCCGCCCATCCCGGATCGTCCGTGGGGCGAAGGCATGATCGCCTTCACCGGCTCCACTCAGCCCAAAATGCCGCGCGCCCCGAGCCTCGGCGCGCCGGAGTTGCCGTTCGAGCAACCGGTCAAGACACAGGATGAATTCACGAAATACGTGGAGCGCTACGAAGTGTCGTTTCGGCAGTATGGCTACTTTGCCGAGGCCGTACGCGAGGTGAGTCCGAAGCTCGTGTTTACCACCGGCTCTTTTGGCAGCGCGGCCGGCACGGGCGGACGCGGCGGCTGGCCATGGGCGAGCATTCCCGGTCGCGTCATCGTGGAAGGGCTGCCGGTTCAACAGGCTTTCGACTGGAACGAAACCCACGCCGCCAAGCCGCTGCACAACGTCGCGCTCGTTGACCGGCTCCGCAGCTATTTCCCGA
>JBBSDS010000352.1:0-5334 GCA_038240495.1 Chthoniobacterales bacterium
ACCAGCGCCTCGATGAAATTCACCAGCGGCGCGCTCACCCGCTTCGACTATGCGCGCCGGGTCGCCGGCACGCTGGCGCATCTACTCGTGCATCAGGGCGACGCCACGGGCCTCGTCTGTTTCACCGACAAGACGCTCCACGAACTGCCCCCGCGTCGCACGCCGACGCATCTGCGGCAAATGCTGGACACGCTCGCCGAGGCGAGGCCGCAGGGCGAAACGAATATCGTCAGGACGCTGCACGAACTCGCCGAGCGCATCCGCCAGCGCAGCCTCGTCATCATCATCAGCGACCTCTTCACCGAGGTGCCGGAGTTGCTGGAATGCTTCAAGCACCTGCGGTTTTACAAACACGACGTGGCGGTCTTTCACCTGCTCGACCGGCAGGAGTTCGACTTCGATTTCACGCGCCCCGTCCGTTTTGTGGACCTGGAAAGCGGCGCCGATCTCATTACCGATCCGGCCGTCGTGCGCGAAGCCTACCGCGAGGCGCTCAACGACTACCTCGCGTCGCTCAGTCACGGCTGTCGCGAGTTCGACGTGGACTACCGGCTCAACTATCTCGACCAGGGCTACGAAGGTGTGCTGTCCAGTTTTCTGCTTCAGCGGATCAAGCGGACGAAAGGAGGGCGACGGTGAGCCAACGCGAAAGTCGGAAGTCGGAGGTCGGAATTTCGCCGCGTTCGCCCGTTTCGACTTCCGACTTCCGACTTCCGACTTCCTGACATGGCCTATCTTCAGCCATGGATGCTTTGGGCGCTGCCGGCGGTTTTGCTGCCGCTCATCATCCATCTCCTCAATCGCCTCCGCTACAAGACGGTGCATTGGGCGGCGATGCTCTTCCTGCTCAAGGCCAACCGCGCCGCCACCCGGCGCGCGAAGATCCGGCAATATCTGCTTCTTGCCTGCCGGATGTTGATCATCCTCTTCCTCATCTGGGCAATGGCCCGGCCGCTCACCGGTGGCTGGCTCGGTGCGGCGGCGGGTGGGGCGCCGGAGGCTGTGCTCATCCTGCTCGACCGCTCTGCGAGCATGGAATCGCACGGCGGCGAACAGCCGGAGAGCAAGCGCGCCCATGCCCTCGCACTCCTCGCGCAGGCCGCGAAACAGAGCCTCGGCAGCCGGTTCGTATTGATCGAAAATGTCCTGCGCCAGCCGTTGGAAATCGCCGACGCTTCCACGCTCGCTGCGATGCAGATGGCGGAAGGCACGGACACCGCCGCCGATCTTCCCGCGATGCTTCGCGCCGCGCTCGATTACCTCGTGGAAAACAAACCTGGCAGCGCCGAGTTGTGGATCGCGAGTGATTTGCAGGCCAGCAATTGGCGGCCGGACAGCGGCGAATGGCAGGACATCTCCGCGCGATTTGCCGGTCTGCCGCAGGGCGTGAGCGTGCGCATCCTCGACCTCTCCGCGCCGCCCGGCCGGAATGTTTCTGTGGCGGTGAAAGCGGCCGATCTTCGCGTCCGCGATGCCAGGACCGGCAAAGCTCAACTCGCCCTCAGCCTCGAACTCAAAGCTGACTCGGGACGCAAAGGCTCGCTGCCTTTGCTCATCACGCGCGACGGCGCGAAGAGCCAGACCGACTTCACGCTCAACGCAGCCGTGCAGCGCGCCAACCTCAAATTCGAGTTGGCAAAAACCGAAGCCGGCTGGGGCAAGGTCGAGTTGCCTGCGGACGACGATCTCGCGGACAACGCGGCCTACTTTGCCTACAGCCCGCCGCCGCCGTTGCGCGCCGCCATCGTCGGCGAAGGCTCGTTCGCACAGCGTTTGCGGCTGGCCGTCGCGCCGGATAAGACGCGCACGGATCGCACCGTGGACCTGCTTCCCGTCACGCGCGCGGACGGTGTGGCGTGGAAAGAAACCGCGCTCATAGTCTGGGCCGCACCCGTGCCGACTGACGCGGTCGCGAAGTCGCTGCAAGGCTGGGTCGAAAGTGGTGGCGTGCTGCTTTGCTTCCCGCCCGGCGGTGAAGCGACGACCGGCCCGCTCGGTGTGACGTGGAGCGCTCCGGAAACCGCGCCGAAAGACGCGCCCTTTCGCGTCACCGCGTGGGACGATCTCGATGGCCCGCTCGCCCGCACCGACAGCGGCTCGCCGCTCCCGCTGGCCCGTCTCGAAATCGCACGCCGCCAGCTTCCCGCAACCAGCGAAGCCACGCATGTGGCCGCGACGTTCAGCGACGGACGCCCCTTCCTTGTCGCGCGCAAACTCGGCGCGGGCCACGTCTTCGCGTGTGCCACGTTGCCCGATGTCGAGTGGAGCAGCCTCGGCGAAGGCTTCGTGCTGCTTCCGATGACGCAGCGCCTCCTCACCCTCGGTGGCCAGCGCCTCGCGCCGCTGAACCTGGCCGTGGCCGGGGAATGGCAGCCCGCAGATCCGCAGGAGACGTGGACCGCCGTCGAGACCGACCGCCGCCGCGACTGGCGCTGGCACGCGGGCGTCTATCAAAGCGGCACGCGTCGCATTGCACTGAATCGACCGGACGCCGAAGACGTGCCCGACCTCGTCGAGCGCGCGCGTCTGCCCGAGTTGCTGCGCGGCGTCAAAGTCACCGTCATGGCCGGTGCGCTGGAGTTGAAAGCCGACCGTCTCCAGAGCGAAATCTGGCCCATGATGATCATCCTCACGATGGTCTTCATGTGCGCCGAAATGGCGTTGGCCACGAGCAAGGCGATGCTGCCGATGAAGCCCGTGGCGAAATCCTCCGCCCGGCGCCCGCCGGTGAAACCTCAGCCTGCGGAGGTGAGGGCATGAGCCGGCGAAACTGTCGCAGGAGCATCCGGGTGGAGCACGCGGCTCGCGTGTGGTTTGCGGCGGCTCGCCGCGAACGCGGGTGTGGACGTTCACCTTGCGAGTACGCCATCGCCTTGCGATCCGCCCGGTCATCGCGTTCGGCGAGCCGCCGAACGCAGCACGCGAGCCGCGTGCTCCACCCGGAGTTTGCGGCGACGCGCTTCAAACGGTGCCTCTGATGACTGACGGCTGGCAGATCAACACCGCGCCGTGGGTCGTTGCCATCGCGGCAGCGTTCTTCGCCGCGTCGGCGTGGTTCTTTGTCCGCAGCCTCCGGCGCGAAGGACACGGCGGGTGGATGACGGCGCTCCACGTTTTACGCTTTCTCCTCGCCGCGGTGATCGCCTTCACGCTGCTGCGTCCGGAACGCGTGATCGTGCAGAAACGCACGGAGCAGCCGCGCGTGGTCGTGCTTTGGGACGGCTCCGGGAGCATGGAGACAAAGGACGTGCTGAACGGCGAGAAGCAGACTGCCGCACGCGCGGAGTGGGTGAAACAGCAGCTCGACGCGAAGTTTTGGGAGCCGTTGGGGAAGCGCTACCAAGTGACCGTTGAGCCTTTCGCGCAGCCGCCGCCGGATACGAAAGCGGACGTGGAAACGGAAATCGGCACTGACCTCAACTCACCGCTGGAACGTGTGCTCAAGCAGCACGGAGACCTCCGCGCGGTGATGATCCTGAGCGACGGTGATTGGAATCTCGGCAAGTCGCCGATCACTGCCGCAACCGCGCTGGCGCAGCATGACGTGCCGGTCTTTGCGATCGGTGTGGGCAGCGAGACGTATCTGCCCGACGTGGAAATGCAGTCGGTGCTCGCACCGACCTACGGGCTCGTGAACGAGCGCATCAGCGTGATGTTCACCGTGCAAAACCATCTGCCACGCGAGGTCAGGACGACTGTCACCGTTGCCGGACCGGGCGGCGCGAGCGGGACGAAAAATGTCGTGCTTCCGCCGATGGGGCAGGTGCAGGACATGCTCGTCTTCACGCCGCAGACGGAGGGCGAGGGCGACTTCACCGTGCGCGTGCCGGTCGAGCGCGAGGAGGTTTTCGCCAACAATAACGAGCGCGCTTTCCACCTCGCGGTGCGCAAGGAAACGCTCAAGGTGCTGGTCGTCGATTCGCAGCCGCGCTGGGAATTTCGCTACCTCCGCAACGCGCTCGTGCGCGACCCCGGCGTGGTCGTGAACACGGTGCTCTATCACCCGGCAATCGGCATGGGTGAAGGCGCGGGCTATCTCTCGCAGTTCCCGGCGAAGCGCGAGGATTTGCAGAGTTACGATGTCGTTTTCATTGGTGATGTCGGCATCGGCGGCGGGATGCTCACGCCGGAAAATGCGACGATGCTCAAGGGTCTCGTCGAGCAGCAGGCGAGTGGCCTCGTTTTTCTCCCCGGTCCGCTTGGCCGGCAGAAATCACTCGCCGATTCCGCGCTCGGCGATCTCGTTCCCGTCGAGACCGATTACGCGAAGGGCGCCGGCTTCGCGTCGGGCGCGGAAGCAAGGCTGGATCTGACTTTCCGCGGACGCGACCACTGGCTGACGATGCTGGCGACCGACCCCTCGGCGAATCAAGCGGTGTGGCGCGGGCTGCCGGGATTTTATTGGTATGCGCCCGTCGTGAAAGCGAAGCCGGGTGCGGAAGTGCTCGCCGTTCACGAAGCGGCGCGCAATCAAAGCGGGCGGCTCCCGTTGCTCGTCACGCGGAGCTCGGGCAATGGCAAAGTCCTCTTCATGGGCACCGACTCCGCGTGGCGCTGGCGCAAAGGCGTGGAGGATACCTACCACTACCGCTTCTGGGGTCAGGTCGTGCGCTGGATGGCGCATCAGCGGCACCTCTCGCAGGACGAAGGCGTGCGCTTTTTCTACGCGCCGGAAGCGCCGAAACGCGGCGACAAAGTGCGGCTCAACGCGACCGTGCTCGACGAGCTCGGCATCCCGATCAGCGAGGGAAAAGTCGCCGTCACGCTGACCGCGCCGAGTGGCACGAGTGAGACGATCGAACTCGCGGCGGAGAATCCGGAATGGGGTGTGCATAGCGGCCAGTTCGTGCCGCGCGAAGGTGGCAAATACGAAGTCGAGGTGAAATGCGAAGCCGCCGGCCGGCATTTGAAAACGCAACTGATCGCGACCGTGCCGACGTTGGAAAAAATCGGTCTGCCTGCGAAGCTCGACGTGATGCGCGAAATCGCCGCGCTTACCGCCGGCAAGAGCGGCGGCCCCGGCGATCTTGCGCAAATGGTCAGCGGCTTGAGCCTGCTGCCGGAGCGCAAACCGGAGGAGCAGCGGTTTCGGCTGTGGTGCGATCCGTGGTGGTGTGGCGTCTTGCTCGCGCTGTTCACGATGTATTGGGTCGGGAGAAAAATCGGGGGTCTCACGTGAAGATACGGCGTCAAAATTCCGGGTGGAGCACGCGGCTCGCGTGCTGCGTTCGGCGGCTCGCCGAATGCGTCCCAAAACGACAGCGCCTTTTGAAATCTATCTCGCATCCAATGTTCGCGGCGGGCCGCCGCGAACGGCACGCGAGCCGCGTGCTC
>JBBSDS010000353.1:0-5278 GCA_038240495.1 Chthoniobacterales bacterium
CGTGGCGGCGGGAGACTCCGGGATCGTTGAGCCAGACATCGAGTCCCGGCTCGCGTCCGATGGTCAGCAAACGATCCACCTTGATGCGGTCGGCCGGTTTTCCCAAGACCAGCATCTGCGCCGTCGGCGCACTCGGTGCCGCCGGCTGGGGCGCGGATTTCGGCGCGTCGCCCAGACCGAAGACGATGACTGCCGGACCGATCATGACCTGATCTCCGGGTTGCAGCGTGGTCACTCCCTGGATGCGCTGGCCATTGACGCTCGTCCCGCGGGCGCTGCCGAGATCTTCCAAAGTGCAGACACTCCCGTCCCACCGGAAGCGGCAATGCTGGCGCGAAATTTCGACGTGGCCGAGTGCGATATCGGCATCGGTCGAACGCCCGACGATGAACGCGCCGACGGCGAGGGGAATGATTCGCGGAGGCAGCCCGGCGGTGACGGCGAGATGCGCGCCGTTCATAATTTTCCCCGACTCACGGCAGAACGGCCCAAATCTCGACGATGCGATTCTTTTCGAGATTCTGCGCGTCCAGCAATTTCGACCCGCCCATGGCCACCGTGTGCATGACGTTTATGACCTCGAGTTTGTCTCGCATGATCTTGAGAACGGCGTCGGCGCGCGCTTGTGAGAAAGCGACGTTCTTCTTCGGGTCGCCCTTCGGGTCGGCGTAGCCGAGGATGACGAAGACGGCGGTGGGATCGCCGCGCAACTTCATGATCTCAGGTTTTTCGAGCTGGGTCCTGAGCGCCTGGAGGTCGGTGGGCGAGAGGTCGGTCTTGCCGGACGCAAAGGGAATGGTCACGATTTTCCCCATACTCCGCGCACGCTCGACAGCGCTGTAGAGCTTGTCCTTGTTGTTCTGCGAGACACTCGGCATCAGGTCCACGCGAGTGAGCACTTCCGCTTTGACTGACTTGTTTTCCTGTTTGGAAATGTCGAGGTCGATGCGCGCGGGCGAAGTCACGAACTGCGGCACCTCGGCCGGCTGCGCGGACGGCGTCGTGTCTTGGGTCGGAGTGATTTGCGTCGTCGCGGTGCCCGGCGGGACGTCCGACGGAGTCGGAGGAATATCCTGCCGGGGATTTTCCTTCGGTCGCTCGCCGGGCTCGACGTGCTCCTTGTGCTTCACGATCAGCCCGCGCAGCGGCGGGATGAGGGCGAAGGCGAGGCCGAGGACCACGACGAGACCACCCAGCCCGTAGGCATAGCGCAACCAGACTGCGGACGGAGAGCGGACTTCGGTCAGCGGCTTGCCGCATTCCGCGCAGATGAAAGGCTGATCATCTTCGACTTCCGTTTCCTCGCCGCGATAGGCGAGGAGGCATCCTGAAAAATTCTGACATTTACCAAAGCGCGACATACGCGGGTTTATAGGCTGCGGTTTTCGCCCGCCGCGAGCAAATTTTCCCCGGCCCATTCGCGGAGGTCCGCGGGAAGGGGAGAGTTCCACGCCAGGCCGGTCTCCGGGAGGCGGAGCGCCGTGGAGTGCAAGGCGTGTCGCGGAAGCAGCAGCCGCGCGGCCAGCGCGGGCGTCCAGCCAGTGCGGATGAACTCGAGGTAGCAGTTCTCGTCGGGGCCATAAATTTTGTCGCCAACGACCGGATATCCCGCGCGCGCGAGATGCACGCGGATCTGATGCATGCGGCCCGTTTCGGGAAAAGCGCGCACGAGTGAGAAGCGGTCTCCATTCGTCGTGGCGAGCGTGAAGCGGCGCTCGACGCGGAAGACCGTGCGCGCGCTGGCGCCGTCAGGATGAATCATCCGCTTGAGATAAATGGGTGACGGCTCGCGCAGGCCGCGGCGGAGAATCGGCGCCTCGACGGTGAACGCATCCTCATTCGGCCAGCCCCAGACGAGCGCGAGATATTCCTTTTCCACGCGGCGCGCCTCCATCTGCCGGCAGAGTTCGCGTGCTGCGGCGCGGTGTTTGGCGACGAGGGTCAGCCCGCTCGTTTCGCGGTCGAGTCGATTGATGATGGAGACCTGTCCGCCATTCACGACTTCGTAGGCGAGCAGCCCGCGCAGGCCATCCCACAAGGTCGGCCGGCCATTTGGCTTGCTCGGATGCACTTCGATACACGGCGGCTTGTCCACGACGATCCAGTCGTCGCTTTCCGCGATGATTTGGATCGTCGGGTTGAGAGTTGAGAGTTGAGAGTTGAGGGGCACGGACTCGAAGTGCGAAAGCTTCCCCGGATATGCACCCGCATCAATGCTCATGACGAATCAGGACACACTCTCGACCCCTCAGCTCTCAACTTGATCTCCCTTCTCCACGTCACCCGCCGCTACGCCGACTCCGGCGCGGCGCTCGACGACGTTTCCCTCGAAATTGCGGACGGTGAATTTGTGTCCGTGACCGGGCCGAGCGGCTGCGGCAAAAGCACGCTTATGCACTTGATCGGAGGGCTCGACACCCCGACGAGCGGCGAGATTGTCGTCGATGGGCTGCGTCTCGATGCTGCGAGCGAGGTGGAGCTGACCGCGTATCGCCGCCACAAACTCGGGATCGTCTTCCAGTTTTTCAATCTCCTCCCGACCATGAGCGTCTTTGAAAACGTCTGCCTGCCGCTGCTCTTGCGCGGCGAACCGCTTTCCAAAGTTCGCCCCCAAGCGGAGGAGATTATCGAACTCGTTGGGCTCACCGATCGGCGGCAGCACGGCATGCACCAGCTCAGTGGCGGCCAGCTTCAGCGCACCGCCATCGCCCGCGCCCTCGTCCACCAGCCGAGCGTCCTGCTTGCCGATGAACCGACTGGCAACCTTGATTCTGCCAATGCCGCACAGGTCATGGAACTGCTGCAAAAGATTTCTTCTCAGCGCCGGACGACGATGTTAGTCGTCACGCACAGCGAAGAAGTCGCGCGGATCACCACCCGCCGCATTCGCCTGCGCGACGGGAAAATTCTCGAAACCCACCCATGAGCATCAGCAGCGAAATTTGCGACAAAATCCGGGGCCGCGGCCTCTTCGCGGAATTTTCCGACGTGGAGTTGGAGGAACTGATTGATCTCCTCGATCAACATCAGGTCGCAGACGGCGAGACGATTGTGAAACAGGACGACCCCGGCGATTGCATGTACATCGTCGTCGATGGCGAGGCCCGCGTGATGCATCATCGCGGTGGCCGCGACATCTCCCTCGCTGTGCTGAAGCCGGGCGATTTTTTCGGGGAGATCGCGCTCGTGGACTCCGGGCCGCGCTCCGCCGATGTGGTGGCGCAGGGTCCGTGCTTGCTGCTCAAGGTCACGCAAGCCTCGGTGTCGGCGCTCGCCGGAGTCTATCCCACGGCCGCCTTCAAGTTCCTCATCGCAATCGGACGCTTCCTCGTCAGCCGTCTGCGGCAGAGCAACCAGCGCTACATCGACTCGCTCCTTTTCCCCGTCGAGGGCAAGGACTGAGCGGCAGTTTTTAGGTCGAGCAGGGTGGTGATGAGTAGCAGGGACTGGGTGCGAAAGCCGGCGTGAGCGATCGGCACGCGCACCTGGCGTACCGTGGCTATCAGCCGTTCGAATCCCAGCCAGCCAAGCGACGGCGACTTCGTGGTATTTGGTCTGTACCAGCAGCGCGTCGTCGAGACGTTGGCGATGCGTGAGCTGCGTCTGCGCCTGAGCGAGACTTGATCATACTTGGCGGGAAGCGTCTTCACACGCGCGGCATTTTTCGTTTCCAACTGCGCAAGCGGCGCGCGAATCGCTGCGCGGACTGCCTTCAGCGCGGCCGCGTCGTCCAGGGCGGGGAGGAATTGTAGCTTCACCTTGTTGAGTTCGGTTTAACGCACGTCGGACACGTCGCGCTTAAACGCCGCCTGCCACTGCATAACCGCTCCTAAGCTCCCACGCTCTCCGCGGTCGCGCTTTCCCACTCGGCAGTCAGGCGGCTGAGCGATTCGGTGACGGAGAGGAGGTCGCGGTTGAGTTCGACGGCGCGGCCTCCGGCTTCGTAGGTCTCGGGTTTTTCGAGTTCGGCGGTGAGTTGCTTTTGCCGGCCTTCGAGCGTGGCGATCTGCATTTCCAGCGAGGAAACACGGGCTTCGTGTTCCTTGCGCACGCGGGCGAGAGCCTGGCGCTCTTCGGCTTCGGCGCGTTTCTGTTCCTTGCTTTTGCGCGGGGTCGGTGCGTTCGCGGAACTGCTCGATGCGGCGGAAACCGGAGCGGTCGCGGGTTGCGCGTTGGAAAGTTTTTCGCCAGCGGTGAGCGCGGCACGGGCGGAGGTCGCGCGGGATTTTTCCAGATAGTACTGATAGTCGCCTGCGTAAGGCGTGAGCTTGCCGGCGCTAATGTGCAGGACGGTGCGGGCGATCGCGCGGATGAAATGCACGTCGTGGCTGATGAAGATGAGCGTGCCTTCGTATTGTTCCAGCGCGCCGATGAGGGCGTCGATCGAGCCAATGTCGAGGTGGGTCGTCGGCTCGTCCATGAGCAGGAGATTGGGCGGATCGAGGAGCAGCTTCACGAGCGCGAGCCGCGTCTTTTCGCCACCGCTCAGGACGGCGACGTGCTTGAAGACATCGTCGCCGCGGAAGAGGAACGAACCGAGCACGGTGCGGGCCTGCTGTTCGCCGACGGGGTTTGGCATGTCCTGGACGCTTTCGAGCACGGTGTGCCGGGCGTTGAGGGTGTCCATGCGATGCTGGGAGAAGTAGCCGACCTTCACGTTGTGGCCGAGTTCGCGCGTGCCGCGCTCGGGTGTGAGGGTGCCGGCGAGCAGCTTGAGCAGCGTGGATTTTCCGGCGCCATTCGGCCCGACGAGCACGGTGCGCTGGCCGCGTTCCGCTTCAAATTCCAGCCCGCGATACACCGCGAGATCGCCGTAGGAAAAGTCGATGTCTTTGAGCGTGATCGACCGCGAGCCCGAGCGCGGCGGCTGCGGGAAGCGCATGTGGACGGTTTTCTCCTGGCTCAACGGCGCCTCGATTTTCTCCATCCGGTCAATCTGCTTCAGCTTGCTCTGCGCCTGCGAAGCTTTGCTGGCCTTGGCTCGGAAGCGGTCGGCGAAAAGCTGAAGCGACGCGATTTCCTTTTGCTGGTTTTTGTAAGCGGCGAGTTGGATCTCTTCGCGCTGCACTTTCTCGATCACGTATTTGTCCCAATTGCCGCGGTAGCGATTGAGCTTGGTGTGGGCGATTTCGAGGATGGAGTCCACGAGCGCGTTGAGGAATTCGCGGTCGTGCGAGATCATCAAAATCGCGCCGGGATACGACTGGAGATATTCCTCGAACCAGTAGAGCGATTCGAGGTCGAGGTGGTTCGTCGGCTCATCGAGCAGGAGCAAATC
>JBBSDS010000354.1:0-5238 GCA_038240495.1 Chthoniobacterales bacterium
CCGCTGCCGCAACAACTCGCACAGGATGGACCGTGCGGGAGTTCAATCCGCACAGCTTCGCCGCCGTCAACACCGGCAGATCGTGGGCAAAATACCTCAACACCTCCCGGAATTTCCGCTCCGAAATCCGCGTTCCTTTGAGATATTTATTTTAGGGCTATGCACTTGATTCCCCTAGCTCAATTACTTGGGGTTTGTTCCTCCAACCAATTCCTCGTCGCGCACTGGCGCGAGTGCCAGCGCCTGCTCGACCAATCTTTGAAACAGCAGCCCGCGCGATCCCGAGGTTCGTCGGTAGAACCGGAACGTGAACTCGTCCGGATAGTAATCCAAATGCGCCGCCGCCACGGCTCCCTGATGCGTGCCCAACAGCCACCGTTGCAAGAGCGCCGCCACATGATTGGCTCGGGGCAACAGGTTGTCTCCCACCACGGCACTCTCCCGCACCACCGAATGCCGGTAGCCTATGGCCTTGAGTGTCGCATAGCCGCGCCATCCGTCGGTCAACACCTGGCTGCCAGGACTCACCGCCGCCCGCGTCGCTTGCGCCAATCCCAAAGCCGAGGCATCAGCCACCGTGTCAGCCGAATGCGTCCGATTTTGCCCCCGTCTACCTGCGCGGCGATCAGCACCAAGCCTTGCCCACAGCCCCGCGCCCGCGTTTGCCGGGCCGTTCGCCGCCAATATACACCTCGTCTATTTCCACCGTGCCGGTGAGTCCGTCCCGTCCCGGTCGCACCATCGCCCGCCGCAATTTGTGCAACCAGTTCCAAGCCGTGCGGTAGCGGCCAAAGCCGAGCACGCGCTGGACTCCCAACGCACTGGCCCCGCTCTTCTGATGGACGACATGCCACATGGCTTGAAACCACAGGCGCAAGGGCAGATGCGTGTCGGCGAAGAGCGTGCCGGCGGAGACGGTGAAGTCGTGGCCACAGGCGGCACACCGATAGAAGGGCGCTTTCATCGTCCAGACCTTGGCTTGCGGACAGCGGGGGCAGCGTGGCCCGACGGCCAGCGCCTGGATTCCAAATAGGCGCGGCAGGTGGCTTCATCGTGAAACCGATCGTTGAATTCCAACACCGTCGAGGGTAATCGGCCACGCCCACCCCTACAACCGATTGCGGTCAGGGGAATCAAGTGCATAGCCCTAATTTGTTTTTCATTGAGGTGGAGCAGTTTGCACCGCTTCATCCTCTCTCAGCTACATAAGACCCTCCGTTAATTCCGTCATTTCGTCCAAATCCGGTTTTTAGAGGATGTACCGAAATTCCAAACTCGGGTGTCATCCTGAGCGGAGTGGAGGGAGCCTGAGCGACCGGCACGGAGTCGAAGGATCGGGTGGCGCTTGGAAGTCCGGCCCGGCCCAATCCTGCGACTCCGCGCCAGCCCGTTTTGCCGCCGGGCGCTGCGCTCAGGATGACCCGTTTTAGACTTTCGGTACTTCCTCTTACACCTTCGCTGGCGCCGTGTTTTCGAAGATGCCGAGAATTTCCTCCGCCGAAACTGCGGTGCCGAGGCGCTCGCGGACGGAACGGTCGTTCAGAAATTTTGCGATCGCCGCCAGCGTCCGCAGATGGGTCTGAAACTGATCCTTCGGCACGACAAAGAGGACGATGAATTTGACCGGTGCGTTGTCGAGGGAGTCGAATTCAATGCCGGTCGTCGAGCGGCCAAACGCGGCCACCACTTTATCCACGCGATCCGACGAAGCGTGCGGAATGGCGATGCCGAAACCGATCCCGGTGCTCATGGTCTCTTCGCGCTGCCGGAGCGCGGCCAGCACGACATCTCGGTCCACCGGTTTGACCTGCCCCTGCGCGACCAGCAACTCGACGAGTTCCACAATGGCCGACCACCTTTCCGTCGATTTCATTTCCGGCAGGATTTGATCGACCGTGAGTAAATTACCGAGCGTCATTCGTGAGAGTGGAGTGGCCTTGAGAAAAGGTTGGGGGAATGTAACAACCGGCTTTTCCATGACAAGCGTGATTTGGACCGCTCATTGGCGTGCATCCTTTGTTGCATCGCGTGTCGCGGCTCACTTGCTCGTAATTCCTTCTCGCCTCTCGCGGTGCGATCCGTGATTACTTCGAGCCCCATGAAAATTCTCTTTACCGGCAGCGAAATGGCCCCCCTCGCGCGAACCGGCGGGCTCGGCGATGTCCTTGAGGCGCTTCCCGCGGCGCTCGCCGCGCGCGGACATGAAGTCAGCGTTGTGCTGCCCTGTTATCGCGGCTTGCGCGACGACGCCAGGCTCGGCGTGCGCAGCACCGGGGTGAACATCCCGGTGCAGGTCGGCTCCAAGCGGATGAGCACGGAAATTCTCGAATGTACACCGCCGAATGGAGTGCAGGTGTTCCTCATTCGGTGCGACGAATACTTCGACCGTCCAGGCCTTTACGGTGCGGAAGGCAGAGACTTCCCGGACAGCGCGGAACGTTTCATCTACTTTTCCCGCGCCGTGGTGGAACTCGCCCGGCGCGTGATGCCGCCGCCGGACATCGTGCATGTGCATGACTGGCAGACGGCGCTCATCCCGGTGCTGATCAAGGAGCGCAAGCTGCCGTTCAAGACGGTGTTGACGGTTCACAACCTCGCCTATCAAGGCAGTTTCTGGGGCATCGATTTCGGCCTGACGAATCTGCCGGGCGAATTTTTTTCGGCCAAGGGTGTCGAGTTTTACGGACAGCTCAATCTGCTCAAAGGAGGCATCCTGTTCGCCGACGCGGTGACGACGGTGAGCGAGCGCTACGCCCGAGAAATCCAGTCTCCGGAGGCAGGCTGCGGTCTCGATTCTGTTGTGCGCGAGCACGCCGGGAAGCTCACCGGAATCTTGAACGGCGCGGATTACACGATCTGGAACCCGGCTGCGGACCCGCTGCTCCCTCAGCGTTTCACGCCGGCAAACCTCAAGGGAAAGTCAGCCTGCCGCGAAGCGCTGCTCGCGGAATGCGGTCTCGCGCCGGAGCCGCGCGGACCCGTCTTCGTGATGGTCACGCGACTGGCTGAGCAGAAGGGCATCGATCTGCTTTTCCCGCTGCTCGACCGCCTGCTCGCCGATGATGTGCGACTGGTCATTCTCGGAGAGGGCGACTCGGGCTACGAGCGTGAGTTGCTCATCGCCAGCAAGCGCCACGCGGAGCGGTTCGCCTATCGACAGAGCATGGACGAAACATTCGCGCATCTCACTTATGCCGGTGGGGATGCGTTTCTCATGCCGTCGCACTTCGAGCCATGCGGACTGAGCGCGATGTATGCGCTGAAATATGGCGCACTGCCCATTGCGCGGGCGACGGGCGGTTTGTATGAGAGCGTTGAAGATTACGACCCGACGAACGAAAGCGGAAACGGCTTTCTCTTTTTCAATTACACGCCCGATGCGCTCTGGGACGCGATCACGCGAGCCAAGCGTTACTTCGCCGACACCGCCCACTGGGAAACCCTGCGCCACCGCGCGATGGAGTGCGATTACTCGTGGACCAAGGTGGTGCCGCGCTACGAGGCGGTTTACAGCAGGGCCTTGCAGGGCAGCTAAAAAGCCCGCGGGTCCCCTCCTCTGGACACCGCCCAGCGTCAGGAATACTTGACGCTTTTGCCCGGCTCCATCTCGTAATCGAGAGTGAGCTGCTCCGCGGCGTGAGGTTTGATCACATCGGCCATGAACTTCATGAAAATCGCGTCGTCCTCACTCATCGCGAGCTTATCCATCGATTCAAAATCGAGCGCGACGAAGAAGGGCCATTCGGACTCAGGATCGATGTTCTTCCCGCATCGCACGCTCAGGATTTCCGGAATCTTCAGCAGCGTCATGCGCGTCGTCATCATGAGTTCTTCCAGCTTGGCGGGTGTGACTTCGGGCCGGAGCTTGTAGAGCGTTACGTGATGAACCATGCGAACGTGCGGTTAAAGGAAGGGCATTGTTCAGAAACGCGCCGACATGGCGATGGCAGAGTGAGGATTTTTTCGGCCCTTCGCCCGTCCCGCTGGCGCGCCGCTCAAGCTGCCCACGCTCAACTCTTCCAGTCGAGCGCCCCCTTCATGATCGCATACACGTAGCCGACGGTCAGAACACCGACAAAGCTGAGCATGCTCCAGAAAATGCCGGTGCCGTGCTGGACGATAAATTCGCGATAGACGACCGCCCAAGGATACATGAAGACGATTTCGATATCGAAGAGGATGAAAAGCATCGCCACGAGGTAGAACTTCACGCTAAAGCGCGGCTGGGCGCCACCTTCCGCAGGCATGCCGCACTCGTAAGCGGAGTCCTTGGCCCGGTTGGTCTTCGCGGCTTTGCCTAGAATCACGCTGATAATCAGCGCGGACGCGGCAAAGCCAATCGCGACAACGACCTGCAAAAAGATTGGCAAATATTCCTGCATATCCCTGAGATAGCCCGGCGGCTGGAAGACTCAGGCCGCTGCAGGAGCCGTCGGAGCCGGCGGCGGAACGGTCTGCAAAGTGGCGAGTTGCTTCGGAATGCCCTTGTACTTCTTCGCCTCCTTTTTTACCATGCCCCGGGCGACCAGATTCTGAAGCTTCTCATAGGCGCGCAGCCGGAGCATTTCTTCGCCTCCACTGGCCGCATTGCGGGCCCGCAAATTCTCATGCACGATGCCGAACAAGTCCTTGAATTCAAAGGTGGTCTTGGAAGAAAGGACGGCAGCCAGTTCCTCAGTCACCAGATCAGGAAGCCGGCGGGAGAAAGCGGTTTTCTTGTGAATAGACATAGGGCGCGGAAAATATCACACAAATGCCTTTTCACGAACGAAAATTTCTGTTTGCCGCAATTTTTACTTATAGCTGAGGCGGTTGCGACGGGGGCGACGGTGCGTCAGGCTGACCCGCCGGAGCCGGTGGGGCGGCGGGACTAACCGGCGCCGGAAAGGGTCCGGGCAAAAGCGTGCTTGGATCCAGTTTGAAGCCGCCGGCGAGCGCGTTCTCAATCATGGGATACGCCGCGGCGACCGCTCCCCCAACCGCGCCCACGAGCACTTCGTTAAACGTCAGCGCTCCGACCGACTCGATGAGCGTCCCATCCGCCGTGACCGATTGCGAATAGACGCTCGGGGAGAGATGTTTGCTGATCGCTTCCACTGACGGCAGCTTGCTCACATCGAGGTATTTCGCCGCATCCGGGCTGAAGGCGAGCGACATCGCGATCAAGGGACGGAGTGTTCCGTTGGAACGCTCGAAAAGCGCCTTCAAATCCAGATACCCGAACCCCGTAGTCGGTAC
>JBBSDS010000355.1:0-5211 GCA_038240495.1 Chthoniobacterales bacterium
GCTGCTCGCATAGGAGCTTGGAAGTCTTCGGACTCCGCGCACCGACCCAAGGCCGTCCGCACGGCTCATCGCTTCACCCTCCACCCATTACCCCGGCCCATGTTCTAGCCTACCCATTCCTCCCACGATGGCCACGCTGCCCTCGAACAGTCTCGGTTCGGGGGGAACATCGAGGGTAATATCTACCTTCCTTACTCTCACCGATGCTTCCTCAAACGCTGTCGCTTCTAACTAGCTCCTTGACAATCCTTCATAGGTGCTGCAGTGCATGGTCAGGGGACGTTCGCATGCGTTTTGACTGGCAGAAGGAGACTGAAGGCTCCGATGAGAAAGCAGATGAAAGCGATGTAAGAAACGGTCGTGGCTTGCCTCAAGTGGTGCCAAAAGACATGATCGCCGTCGAGGCCGCGGCCGCTCATGTAAAACTCGGCTCCCGAAGCGCAGTAAACGATGGAGATGAGCACGGCCGAAACAGGCGCTGCCATGAGAAAGCCAACGTCCCGCGCCGTAGTAGGTTCGCGAAAGTGGAAGCAGGATCGAATGCGAGTGACAACGAGCCAACCAATGCAGAACAGTGAAAACACAAGTGCGAGCGCAGCGAGCGGCCCGAGTTCAAGCAGGGCGCTTATCAATGACTGTGGTGAGTCATTCTCCATGTTCGCGTGGCTAGTCGCCTAACAAGTAGTAGGCTCCAATTGTGAAGCGTTTGGGGCAAGAATAATGGAGCCCATTCCATGAAATGCAACCGGCGCTCGCAAAACGACATGCCACTGATCTCATGACCCCGAATTCTTCGGAACTGGGAACAATCAGCAAGCCCAGACTGCGGTGCGGCAAATTCCTGAGGATCTGCGGACAGTGGTCGTATCTGTAGCAGCGAGCGCGGACTTTTTGTGCGGAGAGTTGTAGGCGCTTCCCTCATCGCTGAAACAGGCGGGTAGTTTGTTTTTTCGCTTTTGGGAGGCGGAATCAGACAAGCGAGACGCGCCGGTGCGGGTTAGCATTTAGGCATATGAAAAGCCGTCCCCGCAGCGCCCACCCTTCGTCCCACGCCTGGACCGGCGTGTTCCCCGCCCTCACCACGCAGATGCACCGCGATGGTTCGCTCGACCTCGAAGCCACGGCGCGCCACGCCGAAGCACTGGTCGCCAGCGGCGTGGCTGGCCTCGTTTTTCTTGGCTCGCTGGGTGAAAATCAGATGCTCGCCGCGGAGGAAAAGCGGCTGGTTATTCGGGAGATGGTGGGTGCGGTGAAGGGGCGTGTGAAGGTGCTGAGCGGGGTGGCTGAGGCGGCGACGGGCGATGCGGTGAGCTTCACGCGCGCCTGCGAGGAGGCGGGCGCGGATGGCGTGATGCTGATGCCAGCGATGAGCTACAAGACGCCGGACCCCGCCGAGACGCTGGCGCATTTCCGCACCGTGGCGAAGAGCACCGGGCTGCCGATCATGATCTACAACAACCCGATCAGCTACGGGAACGACGTCACACCGGAGATGTTCGCGCAGATCGCGAGCGTGAAGAACTTCGTCGCGATCAAGGAGAGCAGCGGCGACACGCGCCGCCTCACCGACCTGCGCAACACCGTCGGCGATCGCTACGCGCTTTTCACCGGCGTGGACGATCTCGTCTTCGAAAGCGCGGCGCTCGGCATCGATGGCTGGGTCGCGGGCGCGGGCATCGCACTGCCGACGCACAATCAGTGGCTTTGGGATTTGCTCCAGGCGGGCGATTGGGAGAAAGCGCGCACGGTCTATCGCTGGTTTACGCCGCTCATGCACCTCGATGTCGGTGTGAAGTTCGTCCAGCGGATCAAACTCGCCGTGCAGGAGTGCGGGCTCGGCAAAGAGTGGACGCGCGCTCCGCGGTTGCCGCTCGCCGGAGCGGAGCGCAAGGCGGTGCTCAAGCTGATCCACGACACGATCGCCAGCGCACCGAAAGCTCCGAAACGCTGATAAACACAGGCTTTCGCGATGAGCACGCTGCAGCGCATTCAAGCCATCGATTCGCACACCGGTGGCGAACCGACGCGGATCGTCATCGCCGGCGGGCCGGATCTCGGCAGCGGCACCGTCACGGAGAAACTCGCGGTGTTCCGCGATAAGCACGACGCCTTTCGCTCGGCGGTCGTCAATGAGCCGCGCGGGAGCGATGTGCTCGTCGGCGCACTGCTCGTCGAACCGGGCGACCCGTCGTGCGCGGCAGGCGTCATCTTCTTCAACAACGTCGGCTCTCTCGGCATGTGCGGGCACGGCTCCATCGGGCTCGTCGTCACGCTCGGCCATCTCGGGCGCATCCAGCCCGGCACCGTGCGCATCGAGACGCCGGTCGGGATCGTGGAAGCGATCTGGCACGGCGGCAGGGCGGTGTCGGTGACCAACGTGCCGAGCTATCGCCGCGCGCAAAATGTGCGCGTGGAAATACCGGGGCATGGTTCCGTGCAAGGCGATGTCGCGTGGGGTGGAAACTGGTTTTTTCTCATGAGCGAGCCGCGCGAAGAACTCGCGGTGGCGCGCGTCGATCAGCTCACAGAGCTGGCGTGGAAAATCCGGCAGCAGGTGAATGCCGCGGGTTTTCCGGAGGTTGACCACGTCGAGTTCTTCGGCCCGCCGACCGTTCAGGGCGCGCAGTCGCGCAACTTCGTCCTCTGCCCCGGCAAGGCCTACGACCGTTCGCCGTGCGGCACCGGCACAAGCGCGAAACTGGCCTGCCTCGCCGCCGATGGTCTGCTCGACGAGGGCGAGTCGTGGGTGCAGGAAAGCGTGATCGGCAGCACTTTCCGCGGCAGCTACCGCTGGCTCGATCGCGCACGCGGGGCCATCGCGCCGACAATCACCGGCACCGCTCATCTCACCGCGGAAACAACGCTGCTCCTCGACCCGAGCGATCCGTTCTGCCACGGCATCGGGCGCTGAAAAAGCATGGGAGCTTGTTGGTAAACTTCACGTTCTCATGCGCGGTCATTCTGAGCGGAGTTCCGAGCGGGCGAAGGCGGGTCGGAACGGAGTCGTTATCCATTTTCCTGCACGCTGCGACGAAAGCCACCGATGTAGAGGCGGCTCTGTCCGCCACGCGGACGTGCCGCCTCTGACTTCCGGAACCGC
Source organism: Chthoniobacterales bacterium (assembly GCA_038240495.1). Taxonomy (GTDB): domain Bacteria; phylum Verrucomicrobiota; class Verrucomicrobiia; order Chthoniobacterales; family Chthoniobacteraceae; genus Chthoniobacter. Next base: position 3,101 of record JBBSDS010000355.1, read on the forward strand.
GGAGACGACGTGCCAGGCGGATCAGATGGAGGCGGCACGTCCTTATCGGGCGATGTCGTAAAGCTCTTCCGCGCCGTCGTGAATGATACGTGCTCCTCGGCACAAGGGGTTTTTGGTTACTTTCGGTGTTCCGCGGCGTGTTTCGGGCCAAGACGTTGCGAGCGGAACGAGCGAATATCCTCCCGTGTCAAAACCCAAAACCGCCGAGACGCCCTGGGCTTTCGACCTTTTCACCAATAGCATCGGACTCGTCGAAGCGCTCGCGATGAACGTGACCACATGCGGATGAAACACGTCGTCGTAATCGGTGGTGGAGTCATCGGCCTGAGCGCGGCCGTGGAATGTCTGCGACGCGGGCATCGCGTGACGGTCATCGAAAAATCGCCGGCGCGCCGCGGCGCTTCTTTCGGCAATGCCGGCATGGTGGTGCCGAGCCATTTCATTCCGCTGGCCGCGCCCGGCATGGTCGCGCTCGGGTTGAAGTGGATGTGGAATTCCGAGTCGCCCTTTTACATCCAGCCCCGGCTCGACCTCGATCTGGTGAGGTGGGCGTTGCGGTTTTGGAGAGCGAGCACGCGGGGGCATGTCGAGCGCGCGGCGCCGTTGTTGCGCGACTTGCATATGGCGAGCCGCGAAGCCTATGTGCGCCTCGCCGAGAGCGAAGACTTCGGCCTGGTGAAAAAGGGTTTGCTCATGCTCTGCCAGACGCAGCATGCGCTCGATGAAGAAGCGCGCACCGCGGAGATGGCGCGCGCGCTGGACGTCCCCGTCGAGATCCTCGATGCGCGCCAGACCGCGGCACTCGATCCGGGCATCACGATGAATATCATCGGTGCGGTCCATTTCCCGAAGGACTGTCACTTGCAGCCGGAGCGTTACGTGGCCGCGCAGGAGCAGCGCATCCGCGTGGGCGGTGGCGAGTTGCTGTGGGATGCGGAGGTCACCGGCTGGCTGCGTGAAGGCGGGCGCCTCGCCGCCGTCCAGACGACCGCAGGTGAAGTTGCCGGCGACGAGTTCATCCTCGCCGGCGGCGCCTGGTCCACTGGCCTCGTCCGCGACCTCGGCCTGCGGCTGCCGATGCAGGCGGGCAAAGGCTACAGCGTCACCGTGCCACATCCTGTGGAGCGGGCGCAGATCTGTTCCGTGTGCGTCGAGGCGCGTATCGCGGTGACGCCGATGGGTGAGGCTATGCGCTTCGGTGGTACGATGGAAATTGCGGGCTTCAACGAAGGCATCAACCCGCGACGCGTCTCCGGAATTCTCAAAGCTGCATCGCGTTATTTCCCGAAATTTCTGCCCGAGCATTTCGCGGGTCTGCAACCGTGGAGCGGCCTGCGGCCTTGTTCGCCGGACGGTCTGCCTTACCTCGGTCGCACGCGCGCCGCGGAAAATCTCATCGTCGCCACTGGCCATGCGATGATGGGCTTGAGCCTCGCGCCGGTGACCGGCGAACTCGCCGCGCAAATCGTCGATCGCGAACCGCCACGCTTCGATCTTATCCTCCTTTCACCGGATCGTTACGCGCGCTTCCGCAATAAACACTCGACAGGCTGAGAGCCCGAGGGTGCAGGCCGGAGCCCCGCTCGCCGCACAGGCACGGATCCCCGAACCATCGCGCGCCGGCGCATGCCGAACCTCGGGGAACGGACAAGTGTAGAGGGCGGCTCTGTCGCGCTTTGGCGACGTGCCGCCTCTGGCCAAAACGCGGCGCGTCCTGCGGAGTCAGCGCGCGAGGATATTGATGCAACTCATTGAGCGGTCCACCCGCCGTCGATCGTGATCGTCTGGCCGGTGATATTGCGCGCCAATGGGCTGATCAGATACTCGACGGCACCGGCGATTTCCTCGAAAGTGATGAAGGCTTTTTTCGGCATCGGCGCGAGCATCACGCGGTCGATGACTTCCGCCCCCGAAATGCCGCGCGTGCGCGCCTGGTCGGCGATCTGCGCGTCCACGAGCGGCGTGCGCAGATAGGCCGGGCAGATGGTGTTGCTCGTGATGTCCGCATTCGCCGTCTCCAGCGCCAGCACTTTGGAGAAGCCGATCAGCGCATGCTTCGCGGCGATGTACGCAGACTTGAATGGCGACGCGACGAGCGAATGAATGGAGCC
>JBBSDS010000356.1:0-5156 GCA_038240495.1 Chthoniobacterales bacterium
TGCCGCAGGTCGTGAAATCAGCGCGCGTGATGAAGAAAGCCGTGGCGTATCTCACGCCCTTCATGGAGGCGGAAAAGGCGGCGATGGCCGCGCGCGGTGAAACGGTCAAAGCGCAAGGGAAGATCGTCCTCGCGACGGTGAAGGGCGATGTCCACGACATCGGCAAGAACATCGTCGGCGTGGTGCTCGGGTGTAACAACTACGAGGTCATCGACCTCGGCGTGATGGTGCCGTGCGAAAGGATTTTGCAAACGGCGCGCGAGCAAAACGTCGATGTCATCGGCCTCAGTGGTCTCATTACTCCCAGCCTCGACGAGATGGTCCACGTCGCCCGCGAAATGGAACGCACCGGCATGAAGCAGCCGCTGCTCATCGGCGGCGCGACCACGAGCAAGGCGCACACCGCGGTGAAAATCGCGCAGCATTTTTCCCAGCCCGTCGTCCATGTGCTCGACGCCAGCCGCGCCGTGCCGGTGGTCAGTTCGCTGATTAGCGAGGAGCAGCGCGGAGCGTTCGCCGTGAAGAACCGCGACGAGCAGGATCGTCTGCGCGCGATGCACTCGGGCACGCGACAGCAACTCGTCCCGCTCGACGAAGCCCGCGCCCGCCGCACCCCGATCGAGTGGCGCTCGGAAGACATCGCGCAGCCGGAGTTCATCGGCGTGCGGACGCTGGAAGACTTCCCACTCGCGACGCTGCGCGACTTCATCGACTGGACGCCGTTCTTTCATACATGGGAGCTGCGCGGCGTTTATCCCTCGATCCTCACACACGAAAAATATGGCGAACAGGCGACCAAGCTTTTCGCAGACGCGCAGGCCTTGCTCGACGAAATCATCGCCAAAAAATTGATCTCTGCGCGCGCTGTGTACGGCTTCTTCCCCGCCAACTCCGAGGGCGACGACGTTCAGCTCTACACCGATGCGCGACGCGTCGAGCCGCTGACGACGCTCCACTTTCTCCGCCAGCAAATGGCCAAGAAGGACGGCGAGCCGAATCGCTCGCTCGCGGATTACATTGCGCCAACGACGACAGGGTTGTCCGATCATGTCGCCGGCTTCGCGGTGACCACTGGTCACGGGCTCAAGGCCGTCGTGGAAAAGTTTCAGGCGGAGCACGACGACTACAACGCGATCATGGCCGAGGCGCTCGCTGACCGACTCGCCGAGGCCTTTGCCGAATGCCTGCACAAGCGTGTCCGTGAGGAGTGGGGCTATGGCAAAGACGAGCACCTGACGCGCGACGACATGATCGAGGAAAAGTATCGCGGCATCCGTCCCGCGGCCGGCTATCCCGCCTGTCCAGATCATACGGAGAAGCGCATCTTGTGGGAGTTGCTCGATGTCGAAAACAACGCCGGCATCAAGCTCACCGAAAGCTGCGCGATGTGGCCCGGCAGCAGCGTGAGCGGCCTCTATTTCGCCCATCCACAATCGCGCTATTTCGGCCTCGGAAAAATCGATCGCGATCAGGTGCTCGACTACCACCTGCGCAAAGGCATGACGTTCCAGGAGGTCGAGCGCTGGCTCGGGCCGAACCTCAATTACGATCCTGCGGCGACTTCAAACACCGCTGGGGCAGCGTGTGCCTGTGGTGTCCCGCACCTCGCCGCCACTGGATCGTAGTCGAAGTGGGAGGTTGCAGAAGAAGAATGGCACCGCTGATGCTTTGCTGAGCATCCGATGCGTTACGTCATTTGCTCCATTGTCCTCGCCGGGCTTGCCTGGAGCATTTTTTCGTGGTCGCAAAACCGGCCGCTTCGATACCCACCCGGAGTGCTCGTTTCATCGGTTCCGCAGCAGGAACACTGCGACCCGCATAGGGTCGGAGATTTCAAAAACTACACGCTGACTGCCGTCGCCACCTACAGCATTGTGGCTCGGGTGCTGCACACCAAGCACTACTGGACCGACGGCAACGACCTCGTGCCTTACGACGTGGCGCTTGGCTGGGGACGCATGTCCGATCAGGCAGTGCTCGACCGGCTCCAGATTTCGCAGAGCAATCGTTTCTTTTTCTACGAGTGGCAGAATGAGCCTCCGCTGCCGGAAAAGGAGATCATCTGCCAGGCGGCGAATACCCACGTCATCGCCGCGAATAGCGATGTGGCCAAAGCCGTGAGCAGTCTTCGCTCCGGGCAAGTGGTCGCGATGCGCGGCTCGCTCGTCAACGTCGCCGGGCCGAATGATTTTCAATGGAATACTTCGGTGAGCCGCGACGATACCGGCAACGGCGCTTGCGAGGTTTTTTACGTCGAATCAATCCGGACGCTCGATGAGGCGACGCCGGTCAAGCTCGTGCCGAAGACTGCGCAACTGTCATCGGCGGGCGTGACGTTTTTTTGACAAATCTCGAACTGCGCGCTGACACATCGCAGCGCGGGCTGCGCGATGATCCGGGCATGAAAATGCTCATCGCTTCCATCCTCCTCCTCACGCCGATTCTTCACGCGGCGGATAAGATTCCCAACCGACTCATCGACTATCCTCAGTTCCGAAAGATCGCCCGGGAAGTCGGACCCATTCGCGAAAAGCGCCGCGTTACGGAAGAGCAGTTCGCGGCGATGGCCGGGGAACCAGGCGCAGTGGTGCTCGATGCGCGGAGTGCGGATAAATTCGCGCTCCGCCACATCACCGGCGCGGTCAGCTTGCCGTTCACCGATTTCACCGCGGAGTCGCTGGCCCGCGTCATCCCGGCGAAAGACACGCGCGTGCTGATCTATTGTAACAACAACTTCATCGGCGCCGCGCGATCTCTCGCGAGCAAAGCGGCCCCGGCGTCGCTCAACATCTCGACCTACATCGCACTGACGACCTACGGTTACACAAACATCTACGAACTCGGACCGTTGCTCGACGTGGCGACGACGAAACTGCCGTTTGAGGGAACGGAAGTTCAGGCTGCAAAATGATGGCGTGACTTGAGCGACAGGCATGGGCTTTTGACCGCAGAGGCGCAGAGGGATTGGGGAGGGTCGCGGAGGGCGGTTGTCTTTTCCTCTCACTGCGTGCTCCACGTCTCACTGCCGTCCCGCTCTGGCACCTTGCGCTGGTGAAAGCATTTCCTTCCCGGCGACTGCCGTGCGTAAACTTTCGCCCGCATGAACCCCCGCCTATCTGCTCTCGTCGTCGCTCTCATCGCGCTCACATTTCTTCCGCTCCGCCTGCACGGACAGGCGGCTGCGGCGCCGCCGGTGGAGCAGGCGGTCAGCCTTGCCACGCCTGTCATCCAGCGCGATGCGGCGGGAAACGTGACGCTGAAATGCGCCACTGCGGGCGCTGGGATTCGCTACAGCCTCGATGGCACGGACCCCGGACCAAAGACGGGTCCGTATCTCGCGCCGATCGCACTGCCCGCGGGCGGTGTGGTGAAGGCGCGGGCTTTTTCGGAAGATCGCAAGCAGAAGAGCAAACTGGCCGAGATGAAATTCGACGCGCTGCCCGGCGCGGCAGCGTTGCCATCGACCCTCGTGCCCTGCACGCAGGATCGTGACTGGCCGACTTATGATTGGGCGAAGCGCCATGCCGCTGTCACGGAGATCGCGCGGGAGCGGAAGGCGTCGCTCGTTTTCATCGGCGACTCGATCACGCAGATGTTTGGCGGCGAGCCGCACGACCGCGGGCAACCGGGGAAGGACGTTTGGGAAGAGTCTTACGCGAAGCGCAACGCGGCCAACCTCGGCTTCGGCTACGACTTCGTCGAAAACACGCTCTGGCGCTTGCAGCATGGCGAACTCGACAGTGCGGCGGCGAAAGTCGTGGTCATCCACATCGGCACGAACAACGTAAGCCGGAACACGCCGGACCAAGTCGCCGCCGGCATTCGCGCCATCTGCGCGGAAGTCCACCTGCGGCAGCCCGGCGCGAAGATCGTGCTCATGGGCATTTTCCCGCGCGGACCGAAGCCCGATGCCACGCGCGACAAGCTCGCGGCGATCAACACGCTCATCGCCGAACTCGATGGCAAGGATGGTGTCACCTTGCTCGACATCGGCGCGAAATTCCTCGAACCCGACGGCAGTATCTCGCGCGAGATCATGGGCGACTTCCTACACCCCACGGCCAAAGGTTACGCGATCTGGGCGAAGGAACTGGAGCCGGTGCTGACGAAGCTGCTCGGCGAGACCGCGCGGTGATCGGACCCGGAGGGACACGCTCCCGCGTGTCCCCATCTTCTATTTTCCCAACGCCTTCTTGATCGACGTCGCCACCTGCGCCGCGAGCACCTTGTAGCCGTCGTCCGTGAAGTGGACGTTCTTCTCGCGCTGCGTTTCGGGCTTCGCGATGACGATGGCGTGCAGGTCGTCGATGGCGACGCCCTCGGCTTTCATCACGCGGAGCGCCGCTTCGTTGTAGGCGAGTTCGTCCTTCGCGACGCGGCCGACCGTGCCTTCGGGCACCGGCGTAGTCGAGGCCCAGATGAGTTTCCCGCCAGTCTTTTTCAGCCGCGCGACGATCTCGCGCAGGTTCTTCTCATAAGCATCCAGCACATTCACCTGCGGCCCGGCCGGATCTATTTTTCCGTCCTTCCAATGCTTCAGGTCGTGCAGACCCCAGTTGAAATGGATCGCGTCCCATTTCTTGTCCGCGCCATCCGTCGCGAGCCACGCATCGAGATTCTTCAAGCCCACGTCGGTCGAGCTGCCATTGGCCGGAATGCGATGCACATTCGCGATACCTTCGAGCGCCTTGCGCGTCGGAATTGTGTAGCCCATGGAAATCGAGTCGCCGATGAGCAGCACGCGCGGTTTCCCGGCGACATCTTCGACCGGCGCGAGCGACGGATCTTTCTTTCTCTCGCCACCTTTTTCCGGCGCGGCAGCTTGGGCGAAAAGCGACGGCGTGATGAGGAGCGAAACAGCGAACAGGCCGAGACGAAGGAGAGGGTGGAGGGATTTCATGAAGAGGATTTGAACGGGTGGAGCCGGAGCGCGCGAGCAGAAATCCATCCGGCACTCCCATCGTCGCGGTCGCGGCAGCAGGCATTAAGGATAGCTTGCATGGCGATGACCAACCGTTGAGGCTGTCGAAAAAGTAAGTGGTCAAAGGTTTTGGGCTGGAAGAGCGGGGTGCGCTTTAGGTAGTCTTTTCCATGCCGCGCTACAAGCCTTACGATTACCGGCAGAGTCTGCTGGTGCCGCTGACTCTGGAGGAACA
>JBBSDS010000357.1:0-5138 GCA_038240495.1 Chthoniobacterales bacterium
CAAGAAGGAAGACTACGCGAACGCCATGCCGATTTACTCGACGCTCGAGCTTTCCCGGCAGCTCACCGGTAATCGCAAAGCCGAGGCTCTCTTCCGGCTCGGGTGGTGCCAGATCCAGACGCACAATCTGGAGCAGGCGATCAAGGTCTTCACCTCTTTCATCAACGGCTACCCGACGCACAAGCTCCTGCCCTTCGCGCTTCTCCAGCGCGGCCTCGCCTATCAATCGCTCAAGAATTTGAGCGCCGCGCTCAAGGACTACGCGGCGATCATCAAAGATCACCCGAAGGCCACGCAGCGCGAACTGGCGCTCCAGCAGCAGGCTCTGATCCAGGGCCAGCAAGGCGACAACGCGGCCATGGCGGAGACTTTCAAAAAGCTCCTCAAGGAATTTCCCAACACCACGGCCAAAGCGCAGGCCGAGTATTGGATTGGCTGGGCCGCCTTTGAAATCAAAGCCTACAAGGAGGCCGTGCCGCACCTCGATGCCGCACGGGAACTCGACAAGGAGCAGTTCGGTGAAAAAGCCGGCATTCGCGTGCTGCTCTCGCAGTACTACCTTGAGGACAAGACTGCGACGGCGAAGGAAATCGACCGCTACGCCAGGGAGGGCAAGACCAAGGTGCCGCCGGAAATCCTGCGCTGGCTCGGCACGGAACTGTTCAAGGGCGCTGCGTTTGAATCGTCCGAGAAATATTTCCTCCTGCTCACTCCGCGCGACGAGGTCATGCCGGACGATTTTCTTTTTCTCGGACGCAGCCAGCAGGAGCTCGGCAAATACAAGGAAGCGGTCGAATCGATGCAATCCTATCTGACGTCGGTGAAGCTGCCGGTGCCGCGCGCCACGGGACTGCTCACGCTCGCCAAATCGCAGATCAGACTCAAGGCGCTCGAAGACGCGCAGAAGTCCGTGGATGAAGCGCTCATGCTCCAGCCCGAAGGCGAGATCACCGGCCGCGCCCGCATCACGGCTGGCGACATTCAAATGGCCCGCAATAACTTCGCCGAAGCGGCCAAGGTCTATGAAAGCGTGGCGGTGATTCTCGATGACCCGGAGGTCACTCCACAGGCGCTCGAAAAAGCCGTGAAAGCCTGGAAAGCGGCCGGCGCCGAAGACGAGGCAAAAAAGACGCTCAACAAGCTCCAGAGCCGCTACCCGGAGTATCTCCAGCGAAACGCGAAGACGCCGTAGTCTTGCGAAGGCTCCGGCGATGCGGAACACTCGCCGCCGATGAAGTTCTGGGAAACGCGACCCCGGCAACCATTTATCGGGCTCGCGCTGAGCGCCGTGCTGGGCATCCTCGTCGCGGATCGCTGGGAAGCGCCGCCAATTTTCGCATTGGGCTTCGTTGCGTTCGGAGTGCTCGCGATTTTCCTGCGCCCTTCGACGCTGACGGCGTGGCTGTTGTGCGGGCTCGTGTTTTTTGAACTGCACACGCTTCGCCACTATGGAAGCGAGGCTCGGCAACTCGCGCGCACCTTCGCCCGCGGTCCGCGTGTGGTGAGGGCTACCGGAATCATTTGGAATGAGCCGGAGAAGCCGGCGACGTGGTCGCGCGATGTCACCGCACGCTTTCGACTGCGCGTGGAATCGCTCGAAATCGACGGCACGACGCAACGTGTCGATGTGCTCATGAACGCTGCTTGGGCCGGTGCGACGATGCCCACGTACGGTGATCGCGTCTCCATTCTCGGAGCAGCGTCAAACCTTGAAGAGAAGCGGAATCCCGGGCAGTTCGACGCCGCGGCTTATCAGCGCCGGCAGGCCATTTATTCGCAAGTCCGCGCGCGTTTTGCCACGGATTGCCGGATCGAAAGTCACGGCCACGGAAATCCCGCGCAAGCCTTCGCTTTTGAGTCGAGTCATTGGATTCAACGTAGCCTCGCGCTCGATCTCGAAGACTCCCCCGAAATCTCCGACCTCATCGCGAGCATGGTTCTCGGCCTGCGCGGCGACACCCCTGAGGAGATGAAAGCGCTCTTTCAGCGCACCGGCACGATGCATCTTTTCGCCGTGAGCGGCCTCAACGTCGCGATGCTCGCCGCGATCATTCTCGCCGTGCTCAAGCCGCTGGGTGTGCGCCGCGGCATTGCGGTCGTCGTCGTCATCCCGATCCTCGTGGCCTACGCGCTCGTCACGGGGTTGGGCGCGAGTTGCGTGCGGGCGACGATCATGGCTTCGCTCGTCCTTTGCGCATATTTGCTTGATCGGCGGCCCCTCCCGCTCAACAGCCTTGGCGCTTCAGCTTTCGCGATTCTGTCCTGGGATACGAACCAGCTCTATTCGCCCGGCTTCCAATTTTCGTTCGTGCTCGTCGTCGCCATTGTCTGGCTCGCCGTCAAGATTCAGCGGCGAGTGGAACCGATTGGCCGCCCGGACGCCTTTCTCCCGCGGGAGCTGTGGAACTGGCCGCAGCGCGTCGTCTTGTGGATAACGGAAAAATTTGCCGCGACGCTTGGCGTGACCTTGGCGGCATGGATCGGCTCACTGGCGTTCACGGCCGGCTATTTTCATCTGTTCTCGCCGTCGGCCATTTTCGCCAACCTCATCGCCGTGCCGATCGCTTTCGTTGTGCTCCTCCTCGGCGTCGCTGCGCTGCTCATGGCCGGGTTCTGGGAATCCGGAGCGATCCTCTGCAATAACGCCAACTGGTTTTGCGCAAAGTTCCTCCTCCTCGTCTTGAAAGCGTTCGCGCTTATCCCCGGCGGATACGTGTATCTCGAAGTTCCGCGGTTCGCACGAGCGCCGCAGTGCGCCTGCACGGTGCTTGATCTTGGCGACGGCGGCGCTGCCCATCTGCGCGCCGACGGCGACGATTGGCTGCTCGATTGCGGCGGCACCGGCGCCTACGACCGCATCGTGCTCCCATACCTGCGCAGCCGCGGAGTCAACCGCCTCGATGGCCTGCTGCTCACGCACGGCGACGCGCAACACGTCGGTGCCGCGCTGACCGCCGTGACAGATTTCCGTCCGCACCTGATCGCAGATTCCACGCTCCGCGATCGGTCCTCGGCCCGCCGCCATTTTCACGACGACATCGCGCAGCGCCGCATCGGCAAAGGGCTTTACGCCCGCGGTGATTTCATTCACGTCGGCGGCGCCACCTTGCGCGTGCTCTATCCGCCCGTGGGTCTCAAGCGCAGCGCGGCGGATGACATGGCGCTCGTCTTGCAACTCGAAGCTGCCGGCACGCGCGCCCTTTTCATGTCCGACTCCGGCTTCTCCACCGAGCAGTGGCTGCTCGAAAACGAGCCGGATTTACGGAGCGACATCGTCATCAAAGGTCAGCACGCAAAAGACATTTCCGGCACGCTCGATTTCCTCGCGCGCGTCCAGCCACAGGCCGTGATTTGCAGCACGCTTGGCTACGGCGAGTCGCCAGCCAAGCTCGATCACTGGGAACAGGACGTAGCCCAGCGCGGCATCGCTGTCTTCCGGCAGGATCACTGTGGAGCAGTGCAGATCGAAATCCGCGAGCACGGTTTCGAGCTGCGCGGATTTGTAAACGGTCAGACTTTCCGCAGCCGTGCGCGGTAGATGGGCAGCCCTTGCGCGAGAAAGCGGCGCTCGAAATCGGTGATCGGGTATTCGGGATCTTCCGGCCAGTCGAGAAGTTCGTAGCCTTTGGCGCGCGCGAGCACTTTTTCCATCCAGAGAAAATACGGCTCGTCATCGGTCTTGATCCGCAGTTCGCCGCCCGCCACGAGGATGCCGTGCAGCGCTTCCATGAACCCGTCTTGCATGAGCCGGCGCGGCTGATGATGCCGCTTGGGCCACGGATCGGGGAATAGGACGTGCGCTACCGCCACGCTTTCAAAGGGCAGCACGTAACGCAGCGCGTAAGCCGTCTCGATGCGCAGCAGCCGCACATTCGTCAGCTTATTGTGAACGACCCCGCGACAGACCTTGCGCACCCGCCCGAGCAGCCGCTCGATGCCGAGAAAATTTTGCTCGGGATGTTTCGCCGCCATCGCTTCGAGAAACGAACCCTCCCCGCAGCCGATATCGACCTGCAGCGGCGCCGGTCGCTCGAAAATGTCCGCGATATCTGCGCGCGCAAAATAGTCCGCCGGCACGAACTCGACTTTCTCCGCGGGGTCGGGCGTGTTCGTGTCTTTGATCCGAAAGGCTGCTCGCATGCCCCGCCGATAGACGCGCCCGCCCGCACTCGCAAGCGCATTCGCGGCTTCCATTCCGAAGGTGATCCGGTAAGCCCTGAATTGTCCGCCACACTACTTATGATCCCTCTCGGAATTTTCTTCGGTTTCGTCGCGTGGTTCCTCACGCGCTACCTGCTCGCCGGTCTCTACACCGTCGATCAAAATGAGCGCGCGGTTAAAACGGTCTTCGGCCGCGCCGAACGTATCGGCACCCAGACGACGCTCGACGACCCAATTTCCGAATCGCTCGATGCCGCAGAGCGCGAGCGCTATTGCTTCCCGCAAGTCCGCGTCATCCCGCCGGGCGGTCCCTATTTCAAGTGGCCGTGGGAGAAAATCTACAAGGTCACCATCTCCACGCAGACGCTGAACATGGCCTTCGATCCCGAGGATCCGACTGCGAATCTCGGCGGCACCAAGCTCAGCGCCGTAACGAAGGATCAGCTCGATACCGGGCTCACCGGGCAGATTCGCTACCGCGTCTCCGAGCGGAATCTCTACGCCTATCTCTTCGGGGTGAAGCGGCCCATCGTCCACGTCATGGGATACTTCGTCAGCGTGCTCCGCGAGCGCATCGCAAATTTCGTCGCGCCGCCGCCGCTCGGCGCCGAGCCTGATGCCATGACCACCGCGGCGAGCGTCGCCGGTGTTTCAATCAATGACCTGCGCAAGAATCTTTCGTCGCTCAATGAGCACATGGAGCGTGAGTGTGCGAGTTCGGCAGCGCGCTACGGCATCACCCTCGACGCCTCACTCATCACCGGTATCGACCCGCCGCACGAGGTGGAAAGCGCGCTCGCGGCGATCAATACCGCGCACAATCAGGTGAGCTCCGACATCAGCCTCGCGCAGGCTTCGGCGGACCAGAAGATCGTGCAGTCGCGCCGTGCGGTGGAGATTGAAACGCTGAACGCGCAGGCCGAAGTCGAGCCGCTGCGGGCGCTCGCCGACCAGCTCACCGCCTTGCGCGCGAGCGG
>JBBSDS010000358.1:0-5130 GCA_038240495.1 Chthoniobacterales bacterium
AAGCACCCGCATGTGGTCGAGGTTTTTTCGGTCGGTGAAGATCACGGGCAGTTCTACGTCGTGATGGAGTTGGTCGATCGCGGCAGTCTCGACGACCGCATTGAAGATCAAAAGCGTCTCACGGAAATGCGCACGCTCGAGGTCGGTCTGCAGGTGGCGAAAGGTTTGCAGGCCGCGCTTAAAGCCGGGCTGATCCATCGCGATATCAAACCGGGTAATATCCTTTTTGCCGATGCGGAGACGGCGAAGATCGTGGACTTCGGCCTCGCTCTTCTTGCCGAGCAAAAAGCCGAAGCCGACGGCGAAATCTGGGGCACGCCCTACTACATAGCGCCGGAGCGCCTAACGGGTCAGCCGGAGGATTTTCGCAGCGATCTCTACAGTCTGGGTGCGACGCTTTTTCACGCCATCGCGGGCCGGCCGACTTTTTCGGTCGAGACGCAATCGGCTGCGGAGCTGAAAGAGCTGAAGGACAACCCGCCGAAGTTGAAAGAAGTCGTGCCCGACGTTTCCAACCAGACGGCCGCAGTCATCGATAAGATGCTGCAATCCAATCCCGCGGACCGTCACGGCTCCTACAAGGAATTGATCAGAGACTTGCAAGCGGCCCGCGCCGCCATGATGGCGCGCGAGGAGGAATTGCGCGCGCGCTGGAGTCTGCCCGTGCAATTGCTGGCATTGTTAGGCATGCTTCTCGTGCTGGCGGGCCTGGGCTACGGGATTTTCGTCGGGCTGCATCATTTGCCAGATTGGCGTTCGCACTTTCTCCTGCCGGGCGACAAGCGAACGAAGGCGATCGCCGTCGCGGATGGGGAGGCGACGCCGGTGGTCGATGTCGCGGCGCAGATCCCGCCGGCGCGGCGCGAATTCCAAGCCGGACATTACGGCGCGGCGGAGGCGCTCTTTCGCGAGATCGCCGTGGGCGCGCCGGAGGTTCAACCGATGGTCGACCTTTGTGCGGGGATGCAGCTTTGGGAAAGCGGCGAGTTCGCGCAAGCCGCGGAGGCTTTGCGCAAATTCCGCGACCTCAGACCGGCCGCGAAGTTCTCCTGGATCAATGAGTCGAAGCCTCTCGCGCAGGATCGACTCGCGGATTTCGCTCTTTACCAACAATGGCAAAAAACACGGAGCGCCACCAAGGACCCGGCGGTGATCCTAAACGAGATTCACCGCACCCAAGCCAAGTTGAAAACGCAGGGCGCGCTCTCGTTCCAACTCGCGGATGAGGAAACGAAACTCACCGCGCAGGTCGCGCAGCTCGCCGCGCAACACGCCGAAGAAGATAAAGCCCACGAGGCAGCGGAGGCGCCGAAATGGAAAGCCGCGCTCGCTGTCGCGCAGAAGGCGAATACCGCCTACCAATTCGAGAACGCGGTTGCGGCGCTGAATAAGGTGGAGCTGCAAGCGGCCGCCTTGCGCGTGGCGCGCGGGGATGAGTTGCAGCGCGAACGCTGGCTCGCCGCCTGGAAAGCAAAGCTGATCGGCGACATCAACGGCATCGGCTTCGGCGGCGCCGTCACCGACATCCACGGCGTGCGCTACGACGGACCGGTCCGCCGCGCGACCGCGCAAAAGTTCGAACTGAAGACCCGCTACGGCAGCGTCATGACCGACTGGCTCAACCTCTCGCCGCAAATGCTGCTGGGCATGTCCACCGCCTTCATTCGCCCCGCAGTCTCCGACGGGCCCGAGCGGCAATGGCTCTGCGCGATCTTCGCCCAGCAGACCGGCCAGGCGGAAGCCGCCAACGGACTCGCGCAAAAAGCCGCCGCCGCGAAGGCGGAGTTTCGGAATTTGCTCCCACGTTATTTCCCCGACGCGAAAAAATAGCGTCCGGCATCGGAGGCTGCCCTGAGCGTGCGCTGTCGCAGCGCATTTGCGCGAACCATCTCGTCGAGCCGGGAAATCCGCTGAGGACAGCGGACGCTACAGCGCGCGGGCAAGGTCTGGCGCATCATTTGCTCCGGGAAGAACCATGCGCGCTTTTCTTTTCCTCGTCGCCCTCAGTCTCGCCGCCACAGCCGCGGGAACGCTCCGGCCGCTTTCGATGAAAGACGTGTCGCTCATGCTGCGGTCCGGTTATTCCAGCGAGAGCGTTTTGCATGAGATCAGCGTGCGCCTCGTGCTGGAACCACTCGATACCGCCACCCGCAAAAGCCTCGCCGACGCGGGCGCGAGCCCGCAACTGCTCACCGCTTTAGAGAGCGGCCAATTCCGCGTGGACGACGCCACCGCCGCGGCTGCGCGCGAGGCGGCCGCCGCCGCTTCCGCGAGTCAGGAACAGCAGGCCGAAAAAATCTATCGCAGCGCCACGGCGACAATCAAAGCGCAGCGTGCCCAGGCCGCCGCTGCGGCGCGCATTCCCGCGGGCACACCGCTCCTAACCGCGCTGGAAGGCAAGCTCGTCCTCTCACGCGACGGCATCGTCACCCCGGTCGATCCCGCGACGGAGGAAAACAAGAAGCTCATCGCGCTCTATTTCTCGGCGCATTGGTGTCCGCCCTGCCGGAAATTCACCCCGGATCTGGTCGATTACTACCACCGCGTCGCGCCGCAGCATCCGGAGTTCGAGCTCATCTTCGTCAGCAGCGATCGCTCGCGCTTCAACTGGGAGGCCTATATGCACGACGACAAAATGCCGTGGCCCGCGATCGACTACGACCAGCTCGGAAACTTCAACGACCTCAAGCAGCTCGGTGGCCCCGGCATTCCCTCGCTGGTCGTGATGGATTCCGGCGGCCATGTCTTAGCGAGCAGCTATCACGGCGACGATTACCTGGGCCCACAAAACACGTTGGAGGCGCTCGACAAAATCTTCGCGCAAAGCGCGGCGGCGTCGGTGGTGCAGCCCGACAAGTAACTTGAGACAGGATTAACAGGATTTACTGGATTTTAAGAGGGGCGGATTTCCGGAATCTTGTAAATCCTGTCTAAGAATTCGCGCCGCCTGTAGCCGCTTCGCTGTGCGAAGCGTGAGACGGGGCGTGCCAGCAAACTCGGACCCATTCCCGCGCCTCCCACAGGGAGGCGGCTACAGCGTTCGTTGCGCGAAATGGCAAAAGAGACTTGACGTTTCCCGCCGCGACTCTCGTAATCGCGGCATGATAACCAGACCAACCCTGAGAAAACTCATCCTCCTCGCGCTGCTCATGCCCTTGGTGAGCGGGGCAGTCTCGGCGCAGCAGGTGATTCAGACTTCGTCTTCCCTCGTCGTCACTCCCGCTGGCCAAGTTGATCCCGCCGCGCCCGACATCATCTTTTCCAACCTCGATCCGCGGCCAGGCGCCCACTATAATTCCACGTCTTACGCCTTTGGTCTCGCGGGACAGAGCGCGGCGGGCGAGACCGAAGATTGGGTCGCGGTCTCTTTTGTCCCGAGAGTGGATACACGGGCTCAAGTCTTATCCGTGCCGATAGGCAACGTCTCCGGCACGAACCTGGTGAACCTGGGGATCTACACCGATAATATTTTGGGGACGGTCGGCACTTTGGTGCCCGGTTCTTTAGTCAGCCTCACTCCCTTGCCGACGGCTGGCGGCTGCTGTGAATTAGCGACCGCGACTCTTCCAGGCGACGGCGTTTTGCTCACGGGAGGAACCTGCTACTGGCTGGCAGCGACGGCCGATGATGTGAACGCACCGACCTTTCGCGGTGCCTGGCAGTTATCGAACCTTGCTCTTTCCGCCGACCGTTTTCGTCCCGCTCCATGGGATCCTCAACCTGGTCAGTGGCCGGCGGCGCTCATCCGCGGCACGAACGTTGAGACCCTGCCGGGAGAGTCAATCGATCAGGAAGATGCGTCTCCGAATAACGCTATCCTTTACACGACCCTCGGCTCGGGACCGTCGGGGCGCTTCGCTAATTACGGCTTCTACGTCGTGGGCAATCATTCCGTTTCGCAGCCGCCCGAATCTTTTGCGCTCTCCTTTACCTTGAGAGAGAACGCGCACGCCAAGACCCTGGCGGCGGCGATTGGGTATATCTATGGAACCAAGAAAGTGAATCTCGGCCTTTACAGCGACAACGGCGGGAACGTCGGCACGCTCCTCCCGGGCGGGCAGGGGAGTACAACGAATATACCCGACGCCGGCAGTTGCTGTGACTTGACCAAAGTCACCCTGCCCGGGGCGGGCGTGGCCCTGACCAAAGGCACTCTCTATTGGTTAGTCGCCACCCCGGATGAGGCCCACGCAGCGGATTTTTTGGGAATCTGGCAAGAGACGTTTCTTTCTGCGGCCGCCTATAGCGAGCCGGAAAACTGGATCGCTTGGACGAGTTTCCCCGTCGACTTGTTGGCCGCCGAAATCCGCGGGACTAATCCGTAGGGAAAGAGAGAAGCTCGCCACAGATTACGCAGATTTAAGAAGCAACCGGCTCCGGAATAATCTGTGTGAATCGGCGTAATCTGTGGAGGATTGTGTCTTTTACCCTTGGGGGGACAGAGAGTCTGTAGCCGCTTCGCTGTGCGAAGCGAGGGACGGGGCGTTCCAGCAAACTCGGACCCATACCCGCGCCTCCCATAGGGAGGCGGCTACAGGTTACAGACGCGGTCAAGTTACAGGCGCGGGTATTGCGATCTCGGGGAGCGGCGGCACGTCCTGGTCCCGCCGCCTTCTTTAGGGGGCGCGATGTTGCACCGCGTCGCTCAATCCGAGAAGCCGGTGCTGCCGGCGTGGGTGCGGACCTCGAAGCTTGCTGCCCGGCCAACGAACGCCCTTCCGCATGGGGAGGAGACAGGCTCTCCAAGCGGATCCAACTTTAAGGCCCGAAGCTGAGTTTGCTCACCGTGCCGTCGCCACTATTGGCGACCCAGATGGAGCTGCCATCCGTTGTGATGCCGATGGGACTGTTTCCTACCCGCGTCGTCCGGTCCGGTCCCTTGAGCCGGGTATCGAAGCGCGTGACTTTATTGTTGTTATACATGGTCGCCCACATGCCGGTGCCGACCTGGACGAGGCGGTAAGGATATCCGACCGTCGGAATCGTCTCGATCAGGCTGCCATCCCGCGCTGATAAGACGGTGATCTTAAACTCCCCAATGTTTGCCACCCAGATCTTTTTCCCATCGAACGCGATGCCCTGCGGGCTCGATCCCACGGGGAAAGTGCCGAGAACGACACCGTCGCTCAG
>JBBSDS010000359.1:0-5127 GCA_038240495.1 Chthoniobacterales bacterium
GCCACCGGCGGGGCGCGCGACGTGCGGGCCGGGGCAAGGGGGCCGCGCGGGCCCGCGTCCCTCCGGTGCCCGACATTGTCACCTCCGGCTTGGACACCGTTGCCGTCCGCATGAGCGCGCATCCCGTCTTCTCCGCGGTGATCGAGCGCTTCGGTAAACCGCTCGCGGCGCCGAGTGCGAACCGCTATGGCCGCATCAGCCCGACGACCGCAGAGCATGTAGATACCGAGCTTCGCGGGCGCATCCCGCTGATCGTGGATGGCGGTGCAACGGAGCACGGCGTCGAATCGACGATCGTCAAGGTGGACGGCGGCGAGTTGCGGCTGCTGCGCGCCGGACCGGTGACGCCGGAGGAAATTGCCGGTGTCTGGTATGGCCTGTGTGAGGCGGCGAATTCCTGGCCGACGGAGGCGGAAGTCACGGCTTTCTTTGAGCGTCTGGGCGTTTCTTTTGCGGCCATGTTACGCGGTGAGAAAGATGTCCACATCGAGGCGCCCGGCCAATTGCCAAGCCACTATGCGCCGCGGACGCCGCTCCGGCTCCTGCCGCGTGGAGCGCACTTTCGCTCGTATGGTGGAGCCGCGACGCGTGTCGGCTCGCTGGCCTTTGCGGAGCCTTCGACGGCGGGCGAATTTGCGTGCGAAGAAATCCTTTCACCCTCGGCCGATCTTCGCGAAGCCGCGGCAACACTTTTCGCAAAAATGCGCCGACTCGACGAAGCCGAGCTGGACTGGATTTGCGCCGAACCGGTGCCCGAGCACGGACTCGGCATTGCCATTATGGATCGTCTTCGCAAGGCTGCCGCACATCATGTCTGAGACACCGTTTGCCGCGTCGGCCGCCGCACCCGAGCCCGCACCTGCGCCGGTAAACAAGATCAGCACACGATCCGCGGGCATCGTGAGCCTCGCGGTGATGTCGAGCCGGCTGCTCGGGTTGGTGCGCGAGCAAGTCTTCGCCGCGCTCTTCGGCGCGAGCGCGCAGATGGACGCATTCATCGCAGCGTTCCGTGCGCCGAATCTGCTGCGCGATCTTTTCGCCGAGGGCGCTCTCTCGACGGCATTCATCACGACGTTTTCGGAAAAGATCACGAAGGGCGGCGATGTCGAGGCGTGGAAGTTGGCGAACAAAATGGCGACGCTCGTGGCGGTCTTCATGGCCGGCGTCACGCTGCTCGGCATCTGGGGCGCGCCGATGATCACGCATTTGCTGGCGTCGGGCTTTGACGCGACGCCCGGCAAGATGGAACTCACAGTTCGACTCACGCGGATCATGTTTCCATTCATCGCGATGGTGTCGCTCGCGGCACTCGTCATGGGCATGCTCAACGCGAAAAACGTCTTCGGCATGCCGGCGATGGCGTCCACGTTTTTCAACATCGGCTCGATCCTCGGTGGTGTGGGCCTGGCGTGGTGGCTCGATCCGCACTTCGGCACCAAGCAATACGGACCGGAGTCGCTGGTCGGAATGGCGCTTGGCGTCTTGATCGGCGGGTTGATGCAACTGATCGTGCAATTCCCGGCATTGCGAAACGCGGGCTTTCATTTCCGGCCGGACTTTGCGTGGCGCGATCCGGGTGTGCGCCGCATTCTCTTGCTCATGGGACCGGCGGTCATCGCGGCCAGCGCCGTGCAGGTGAATGTGATGGTCAACGGCAACTTCGCCTCGACTCTCGGCAACGGTCCGGTGAGCTGGCTCGCCTATGCGTTTCGGCTCATGCAGTTGCCCATCGGCATCTTCGGCGTGGCGATCGGCACGGTGACACTTCCGGTCATTTCGCGCAGCGCGGCGGCGGGTAACACCGCGGAGTTTCGCCAGATTCTCGCGAAGGGAATGCGGCTCGCGTTTTTGCTCACGATCCCTTCCACGATCGGGCTGGTGATGCTCGCGCGACCGATCATCGGCCTGATCTATGAGCGCCGCACGTTCAATGCCGCCGATACCGGACACACCGCCGAAGCGCTCCAGTTCTACGCCATCGGCCTGTGCGCCTATGCCGGGATCAAGGTGCTCGCGCCGGCATTTTATGCGATTGGCAAACGGAACACACCGATGCTCGTAAGTTTTCTCTCGATCGCCGTGAACTACGGACTGAATCAGCTTTTCACCTTTCATCTCGGCTGGGGGCACCGCGGGCTGGCGTTCTCGACCGGGCTCGTCGCGATGACGAATTTTTCACTGCTTTATCTGCTCATGCGCAAGCAAGTGCAGCAGCTCGAAACCCGACAAATGCTGACGACGCTCGCGAAGCTGGCCGTCGCCGGCGCCGTGCTCGCGCTCATTTGCTGGGCGGGGCAGGTCTGGCTGCTGGCGGGCTGGGCGCGATACAGCTTTGTGCTGCGCATCGTGCTTCTCTTCGTGACGATCGCGATCGCGGGCGCATCGTTTTTTGTGGTCGCGCTGGGCTTGCGCATCGAGGAACTCGACGACGTGGCGGCGCTGGCCAAGCGGAAGCTCGGGCGGTTCGTGAGGCGTTAGCGGAAAAAACCGTCATTATTGCCGTAACGATTATTCCCCACAATCCGTCTTGCCGATTGCGTGCCGGCGGGTTCCGCGTTTACTCAGTTCCTTCTTTCATGCGCCTCCCTTGGATCAAACTCATCGGCCTCCTCCTCGCCATCTGGGCATTCGTGGGCGGCGTGATTTATTTTGCCCGCGGCACGAAGCCGACGCCGGAATCCGTGATGCGTTATCTCGATGCGCATCCTGTCGCTGGCGTCCCGGCGCGAGAGCGGGGAAAAACGATGGAGAAAGTGGCCACCCAACTCAATCAACTCGCCTACGAGGAGCGTCGCGAGGTGCGCATGAGCAAAAGACTGGACGGTTTTTTCCGCGCGCTCGCGCCCGAGGAACAGACCCGCTTTCTCGATCTGACTTTGCCGACGGGTTTCAAGCAAATGATGGAGGCGTTGAACAAAATGACGCCGCAGAAGCGCAAGCAATTCGTGACCAAGGCGCTCGAAGACATGAAGAAGCGCGAGGGCGAAGAGCCGCCCGAGGACAGAAAGGAAATGGACGGGAACGCGCAGAAGATCATCGATCAAGGGTTCCGCTCTTTTTACAGCGACGCGAGCGCCGAGGTGAAAATGGACGTGGCGCCGCTCATCGAACAGTTGCAGAAAAACCTGCAAAGCGTGCGATGATCGGAGTTCGGAGATCGGAGTTCGGAGGCGCTTTCACGCTCATCGAGTTGCTCGTCGTCATCGCGATCATCGCCGTGCTCGCGGGGCTGGCTTATCCGGTCTATCAGCGTGTGACAGGGAGCGGGAAGGCGGTGGCGTGCATCTCGAATCTGCGGCAGCTCGGCGTCGCGCTGAATGCCTATCTCAATGACAACGAGATGAAGATGCCAGTGCTCAAGACCGGTCGCGACAGCACGAGCGAAGATGTGCCGGTGATCGACAACACGCTCAATAAATACATCCAGGATCGGCGCGTATTTGCATGTCCTGCGGACACGAAAGATTTCGCGGGGCGCACGGGCACGAGCTATTTCTGGAATGTCGCGCTTAATGATCAACCGCTCGCCAGTTTGAACTTCCTCAAGCTTGTCACCGACACGACGCACATCCCGATTCTCTCGGACAAGGAAGGCTTTCACCCTTACCTCAATGACAAAGTGAATATTCTCTACGCCGACGGCCACGCGACCAAGGACCTGCAATTTTTTACGGGCAAGTGATGGCTGCCGGGACGATGATTCAACTGCGCAACTTGCAGAAGTCGTTCGGCGGAAAGCCGGCGCTTCACGACCTTTCGTTCGAAGTGCAGCGCGGCGATATCTTCGGTCTGCTCGGGCACAACGGCGCCGGTAAAAGCACGACGCTCGGCATCATGCTCGGCCAGGTGTTCCCGCAAGCTGGCGAGGCGCTGATCGACGGTGTGTCGGTGCAACGCGACCGGAGCCGGGCGCTGGCGCGAACGGGGGCGATCTTCGAGGCGCCGCGCTTTTACGACTACCTCAGCGGGTGGCGGAATCTCGAGATTTACACGAGCTATTCGGCGCGCGTGCCGGCGGCGAAAATCGCGGAAGCCGTCGAAACAGTCGGGCTCACTGGGCGCATCCGCGACAAGGTGGGAACTTACAGCCAGGGCATGCGCCAGCGGCTCGGCCTCGCGCAGGCGCTACTGCCGGAAAATGAACTCATACTGCTCGACGAGCCAACGAACGGCCTTGATCCCGAGGGCATTCACGAGATGCGGGAACTCATCCTGCGGCTGAATCGCGAACGCGGAATCACGGTGCTCTTTTGCTCGCACCTGCTCGTGGAAGTCGAGCACCTCTGCGATCATGTGGTCATCCTCAATCAAGGCCGCAAGGTCTTCGACGGTCGTTGGGCGGAAATCGCGGGAGATCGTCTGCGCGTGCGATTCACGGTCGATGATTGGGAAAAAGCGGTGATGATGCTGCGGGACGTGCCGACGGTCGAAGTCATCGAGCCCGGATTGATCGCGCATGGAGACGATGTCGCGGTCGCCGATCTCGTTGCGCGACTCGTGCAAAGCGGAATTCGGGTGAGCGCCGTCGAGCCGCAGCGCCGCAATCTCGAGGAGATTTATTTGTCGATCAGCCATTCCGGCGCGCACGCGTCAACAGCATGAGCCTCTTCTTCCTCCAACTGCGCGGAGAGCTGTGGAAGCTCTTTGCTCGCAA
Organism: Chthoniobacterales bacterium; assembly: GCA_038240495.1. GTDB lineage: Bacteria > Verrucomicrobiota > Verrucomicrobiia > Chthoniobacterales > Chthoniobacteraceae > Chthoniobacter. The sequence goes on from JBBSDS010000359.1 coordinate 4,655, forward strand.
GCGCACCTACATCGGCTTTGGCGCGTTCTTCGGATTGGAAGTGGTCATCCTCATTCTCTTCCAACTGCCGAAGGTGCAGAACTCATGGCGGCATCTCATCGAACAAGCCGGCTACGAATTCGAGGGTTACTTCTCGGGAATCACGCTGGCCTTTCAGATTCTTTTTTGGACCGTCTTTCTTCTCGGCGGCCTCTACATCGCGCTCGTCGGCGGAGACATCATTTCCAAAGAAGTCGAGGACGGCACCATGCGGATGACGCTTTGCCGTCCGGTGTCGCGCCTCCGGGTGCTCGCCGTGAAATATCTCGCGTGTGTTGCCTACACCTTTGCCCTCACGACCTTCATCGGTCTCAGCGCGCTCGGCATCGGGATTCTCCGGCAGGGCGTGGGCGGTTTCTTCGCCTTTCAACCGCTGCAACACCTCTTCGTGCTCTACGATTTCGGCACGGGCCTTCAGCGCTATCTCGGCTCGC
>JBBSDS010000360.1:0-5120 GCA_038240495.1 Chthoniobacterales bacterium
AGTCGCGTCGCATCGGCGTCGAGGAAAATGGGCTCGGCCGGCAGCGCGAGGGTTAATTCCTGAGCGCGTGCGGCACAGCCGGAGCGGGCGAGGCTGAACGCGGCGGTGAGGATGGCTTCGAGGGCGACGGGCTCTTTGCGCAGCTCGATTTTCCCTTCGGTGATGCGGGAGACATCGAGCAGGTCGTCCAGCATCCGGCCCATGTTTCCGATCTGCCGCCGGATGATTTGCTGGGCCTGCGCGCGCTCTTCCTCGGTCGCGCTTTCGAGCTTTAGAAGCTCCGCGGCATTGCGCAGCGGCGCGAGCGGATTTCGCAGTTCGTGGGCGAGCATGGCGAGGAATTCGTCTTTGCTGCGGTCGGCCCGCGCGAGCGCGGCGGCGCGGCTTTCGAGCGTCTGCTCCATCTCACGGCGTTCCGTAATGTCGGTATGCACCCCGACCCACTCGCGGATTTTTCCGTGCTCGCCGAAGACCGGCACGGCCTTGATCGCGCATAGTCGCCACGCGCCATCGTGCCGGCGCACGCGATGCTCAAAGACAAACGTGCGGGCATCGGCCACGGCCTTCTGCCAGGCGTCGATCGAAGGCTGCGCGTCCTCGGGATGCACCGCCTGCGACCAGCCGTAGCCCTGGTATTCTTCAAACTTCTGTCCGGTGAAATTCGCCCAGCCAGGCTGCTCGCCGATCATCATGCCGTCGGCATTATTCGTCCAGATGAGACTGCTCACGGCACCCACGGCGGCGCGAAAGCGCGCCTCGCTTTCGCGCGCGGCTTCCTCCGCGCGTTTCAGGCGGCTGATGTCGAGATTGATGCCGGCCCACGACACCACTTCGCCGCGCTCATCTTTCACCGGCACGCCGCGCGCGAGCACCGCATGTCATTCTCCGTCCACGCCACGGAACCGGTGCTCCATGTCCCAATTGCCGCCGTCCCGCACGCACTCCTGCCACGCGGCGAGGGTGCGCTCGGCATCGTCGGGATGCAGCACCTCGCTCCAGCCGAAGCTCGAGCACTCCTCCTGAGTCATGCCGACCAATTTCAAGAAGCTCTCGCTGGCGTAGAGATTGCGTCCATCCGGCGCGCAGACCCAAACGCCGTATTCGATGCTTTCGCCGATGGCGCGATATTGCGCTTCGCTGCGCCGCAGTGTTTCCGCGGCGAGGCTGCGTTCAGTGATGTCTTCGATCGAAAGAACCATCGATGAGCCGACGCCCCCGCTCCGCGTGAGGCGGCGCGCGTTGAGTCGCATGACGCGCCCGCCGAGTGTGGGAAAGGAGTGGCGCACCTCGAAGTCGCGCACCTCGCCGTCTTGCGGCAGCACCTGCTCCAGCAGATTGCGCAAGGCGGGGATGTCCCACTGGCGATTGCCGAGTTCGTAGAAAAAGCGGCCCGCGGTCTCCGCCGGGGCGACGCGGAAGGTATCGTAAAAGGCGCGGCTCGCTCGTTCCACGCGCAGCCCGGCATCGAGCACGACGAGCGGATGCGGCACGTTTTCCAAGATGCGCTCCGCGTAATCGCGCGCCGTCCGCAACTCCTCGTTCACGCGATTCAACTCCGCGTTTCGCTCGCCGAGTTGGTCGTTCAGCGTGGCCAGCTCCTCGTTGCTCGCCTCCATTTCTTCCTTCGAGGTTTCCAGCTCCTCATTCACGCTCTGCATTTCTTCGTTCGCCGACTGGGCCTCTTCGTTCGCCGAGCGCAGTTCCTCATTCACCGCCTCGTGCTGCTCGTTTGCGGCAAGCAGTGATTCGCGCGCCGCGGCCAGTTCGAGCGTCAGGTGGCGGATTTCCTCGTGGCGGCGGGAGGTCAGAGCTGAAGCGCGGTCGTGTATTTTTTCCCACCACCGTCCGAGCCACGAGCCCAGCGCCGGCTCCGGCGCGGCTTTGGGGCTGTCGTGAAAAAGAACTACGAATCCGCCGCTCTGGTCCAGCGCTGGCTGGAGCGGAATCACTTCGACCGAGACCGTGCGGAAGCTGCCGTTGTGGCGCACGCGCAGGCCCTCGGCACGCACCGGAGCGCTTTCTTTTTCCGCGCGCTGCACCGCTTCGCGCACGCCGCCGGCCAGGCCTTCGCGCAGCATTTTCAGCAGATGATGGCTCGCCATGCCGGAGGCAGGCGCGAGATACGGGCCGGTGTCGCCTTGAAATTGCACGATCTCCAGCCCGACCGAAATGACGACGCCGGGCGGCGCATATTTCGCGAGAAGCAGCCGCTCGGCATCGCGGTGCAAAGCGCCGTGCCCCGGCTGGCGCGGGCTCCCGGGCTCCGCCGCAAAGGAGCCAGGCAGCGCGTTCCGCGACCGCGTGGAGGCGGGCCGATCCCCGGCTTTGCGCGTGAAAATCTTGTGCCGCAAATCCGCCGCCTCGAAGAGCGTGCGCGTGGTGCCGGCCGACTCCGAACTGCCCAGCCAGAGCCAGCCATCGGCCTTCAGCGCGTAGTGGAGAATGGGCAGGACGCGCTGCTGCAGCACCGGCTCGAGATAGATGAGCAAATTCCGGCACGAGACGAAATCGACGCGCGAAAACGGTGGATCGCCGAGCAGATTATGCCGCGAAAAAACGCACCGCTCGCGGATCGACTTGCGCACGCGGTAGCCGCCATTTTCCTCGGAAAAAAAACGCTCCAACCGTTCCGGAGAAACTTCCTGCGCAATGCTCCGCGGGTAGTAGCCCGCGCGGGCCTTTTCCACGCAGCGCGGATTCACATCCGTGGCAAAGACCTGAAGCCGCGCCGCGCTTTTTTCCGCCTCCGCGCATTCCGCGAAAACCATCGCCAGCGAATACGCCTCCTCGCCGCTCGAAGAGCCGACGATCCACAGCCGCACCGCCTCGCTCGCAGGACAAGCCGCGATGAGCTTCGGGAAGACATCGCGCGCCAGCGCGTCGAACGCATCGGGATCGCGAAAAAAGCTCGTCACGCTGATCAGAATGTCTTGATAGAGCTCCTCGATTTCCTCCGGCGTATTGCGCAGATGCTCCTCGTATTCCGCCTGCGTCTCCAGCCGATGAAGCATCATGCGCCGCGTGATCCGGCGGCGCAGCGTGCTCGCCTTGTAATGCGTAAAGTCCACTCCCGTGGCCCCGCGCACGATGTCCGTGACGGGACCGTGACTGGCCGTCTCGTCCTCCTCCGCATCAGCCTTGAACGCGGTGTAGGAATGCCGCGCGATGCGCGCGAGTTCCTCCGCGATCCGCTCCGGCGGCAGCACGAAATCCACACAACCCGAAGCGACCGCGCTGCGCGGCATCGACTCATGCTGGGCGCTGTCATCCTGCGCGAAGGTGACGCCGCCCGCCGCCTTGATTTCCTCCAGCCCGACCGTGCCATCGTTCAGCCCTCCCGAGAGCACCACCCCGATCGCCAAGTGCGCGCTGTCCTCCGCGAGCGAACGAAAAAACCGGTCGATACCCCGATGCGCCGCGTGCCGCTGTTGCGGGAGCAGCACGAGTTTACCCGCCACCACGATCATGTCGCGTCCCGGCGGGATCACATACACATGGTCGGGCTCCACCACGGGCTCGTCGCCCACCTCGCAGACCGGCATCGTCGTCGAGCGCGCCAGGATTTCCGCAAGGCTGCTCGTCTGCTCCGGAGCGAGGTGCTGGACGATGACAAAGCCCATCCCCGTCTCTGCTGGCAACGCCCCCAACAAACCCCGCAGAGCCTCCAGCCCCCCCGCCGAAGCTCCCACTCCCACGACGGGAAATGCCGCGCGCGCAGGCTGCGCCTCAACCGAATCAGAAACTTGGTTCGGTGCCGCGGGTGGAATCGGGGATGGTTCGTCCGTGTGCGGCATGAAGGAAGCGGGACGTTCGCAGAAGGACGAAAACAATACAGCCGGAAATCCAACCACCAGCGAAGAAAACGCGCAGCTCGACCCCTACCCAAATCTTCCCATGCCCTCGAAAACCAAGGCTCCCACGACCCGCAAGACGAAAGCAACCGGCGCGCGACTTCCCGCGGAGACCCACCAGACGACCGACCGTCTCGGCGATTCGCTGACCACCAATCACGGCGTCCCGATTTCCGATAATCAGAACTCGCTCAAAGCCGGCGCGAGAGGGCCGACGCTGCTCGAGGATTTCGTGTTGCGGGAAAAGATCACGCACTTCGATCACGAGCGCATCCCGGAGCGGATCGTCCACGCGCGCGGCTCCGGCGCGCATGGCTACTTTCAGGTCTATGAATCGCTTGCGGACATTACGAAGGCGGCGTTTCTCAATGATCCGAAAGTGAAGACCGAAGTCTTCGTGCGCTTCTCGACGGTGGCGGGCGGCGCGGGTTCCGGCGACCTGCCGCGGGATGTGCGCGGCTTCGCGGTGAAGTTTTATACGAGCGAGGGAAACTACGATCTCGTGGGCAATAACATCCCGGTCTTCTTCATCCAGGACGCGATCAAGTTTCCCGATCTCATCCACGCCGTGAAGATGGAGCCCGATCGCGGATTCCCGCAGGCCGCCTCGGCGCACGATAACTTTTGGGACTTCGTGTCGCTCAGTCCCGAGACGATGCACATGCTGATGTGGGCGATGTCGGATCGCGCCATCCCGCGCTCGCTGCGCATGATCGAGGGCTTCGGCGTGCATACCTTTCGACTCGTCAACGCCGCGGGCGAATCGCGCTTCGTGAAGTTTCACTGGCGGCCAAAACTCGGTGCGCAATCGGTGCTCTGGGATGAGGCCGTGAAGATCAACGGCGCGGATGCGGATTTTCACCGGCGCGATCTTTGGGAGGCGATCGAAAAAGGCGATTTCCCCGAATGGGAACTCGGCCTGCAAATCTTTGATGAAGCGCAAGCGGCGGCGCTGGACTTCGACGTGCTCGATCCTACAAAGCTCATTCCCGAGGAAATCATCCCGTTGCGGATGGTCGGGAAAATGGTGCTCAATCGGAACGCGGACAATTTTTTCGCCGAGACGGAGCAGGTCGCTTTCCTGCCCTCGAACGTGCCGCCCGGAATCGACTTTTCCAATGATCCGCTGCTCCAAGGCCGGCTGCACTCCTATCAAGATACCCAGCTCTCGCGGCTCGGCGGACCGAACTTTCACCAAATCCCGATCAATGCCCCGCGCTGCCCGTTTCATAACTTCCAGCGCGACGGCTTGCGGCAAATGGAAGTGCC
>JBBSDS010000361.1:0-5108 GCA_038240495.1 Chthoniobacterales bacterium
GATCTCGTGATGGACGAGCGTGCCCACGACTGCCATCAGCATGCCGAACTCGGCGAGATGCATCCCGCGCCGCGCCGTCTCCGGATGGCTCAGCCCGCGCAAGCCCAGGATGAAAAGGATCGACGCGGCGAGGTAACTGAATTCGGTGAAGAGATGCTGCACGGCTCAGTTCCCTTTCTTCCCTGCATCCTTCGCCGGGGTCCGCTTGAACATGCGCAGCATGCGATCAGTAATGACGAATCCGCCCACGACATTTGTGGTCGCGCACACGACGGCGACAAAACCGAGCAGCGCGCCAAGCTTGCCGTGGCCTGAGCCGGCGGTGACCAGCGAGCCGACAAGCGAGATGCCGGAGATCGCATTGGTCGCGGACATCAGCGGCGAGTGCAGCAGCGACGGAACGCGCGAGACGACCTGGTATCCGACAAAGGCGGCAAGCGCGAAGACGTAGAGAGCGGAGATGAGGGCTTCGGAGTTCATGATTTTGCGGGCACGAGGCTGCCAATCGTTTCGTGGCAAATCGCGCCGCCGTGGGTGACGAGGCAGCCTTTCAGCAACGGGTTCTCGAGGTCGATGGGGAAGGTCTTCGCCGCTTTATCCCAGAAGTGCTCCACGAGGTTGCCGAGGTTATTGGAATACATCTGGCTGGCCGTGCGGGCGACGCGGCCCGGCAGATTGGTGAAGCCGAGCACCTTCACGCCATTCACGTCCGTGGCCTCGCCGAGCCGCGCGCACTCGACGTTGCCGCCGGACTCGATGGCCATGTCCACGATCACGCTGCCCGGCCGCATCTTCTCGACCATCGCAGTCGTGACGATGACCGGCGCCTTGCGCCCAAAGACCTGCGCCGTCGTGATGACGACATCGGCTTCCGCGCACTCCGCCGCCATCGCGTCGCGCTGCCTGGCGAGTTGCTCGGGCGTGAGCGCCTGCGCGTAGCCTTGTTCCGTTTGGCCCATTTCGCCGAGATCGACTTTCACAAACTTCGCACCAAGGGACCGCACCTGTTCTTCGACCACGGGCCGCGTGTCGAACGCCGAGACCGCGGCGCCGAGCCGCTTGGCCGTGGCGATGGCTTGCAGTCCCGCCACGCCGACGCCGATGACGAAAACGCGCGCCGGGCGAATCGTGCCGGAGGGCGTCATCATCATCGGAAAAATGTGCTCGCTCTGATCCGCCGCGAGGATCACCGCGACGTAACCGCCGAGATTTGCCTGCGAACTGAGCGCGTCCATTTTCTGCGCGACCGTGCTCCGCGGAATCATCTCCATGGCGATGGCACTCACTCCCGCTTCGGCCAGTTTTTGGACGAGTGCGAGTTCATTGAATGGATCAAGGAAACTAACGTGGATGCATCCACGCTTGAGCAGTGAGATTTCGTCGATCGGCGGCTTGCCCAGTCGCAGCACCAGGTCGGCGGCGGTGAGCGCTGCTCCTCGATCCGCGGCGAGCGCTGCGCCGGCCTTGCGATATTCGTCATCGGAAAAATGCACCGACTCTCCGAGCCCGTTTTCAACCACCACTTCCGCGCCGAGCTTCACCAACTTCGCCGCTGTCGCCGGCACGACAGCCACGCGCGTTTCCGCACGGAAAGTTTCTCGGGGAACGAAAATTTTCATGTCGTCAAACGACCGCCTCGGGCGATCAGGGGGCCAACACCGTGGACAATGATTCCGGCGTTGACCAGTCGGCAGTGAATCACTTTGGACACATGGAAATTCTTTGCAGCCATTTGGCGCCACGCCTAGGCTGCGCGTCCCATGATTGATCTCGCCTCACTCCCAGACCAGCACGGCCACTTCGGTCCGTACGGCGGAATGTTTGTGCCGGAGACGCTGATGACTGCACTCAATGACCTCACCGAGGAATATTCCAAGGCGCGGCAGGATGCGGAATTTCAGCGGGAGCTTTCGTGGCTGCTGCAAAACTACGCGGGCCGTCCGACACCGCTCTATTTCGCCGAACGGCTGACCCGCGAACTCGGCGGCGCGAAGATTTACCTCAAGCGCGAGGACTTGCTGCACACCGGCGCGCACAAGATCAACAACGCGCTCGGCCAAATCCTTCTCGCGCAGCGCATGGGCAAAAAGCGGATCATCGCCGAGACGGGCGCGGGTCAGCACGGCGTTGCGACCGCAACCGTCGCTGCACGCGCGGGACTGGAGTGCGTGATTTACATGGGCGCGGTGGACATGGAGCGGCAGGCTCTGAATGTCGCGCGGATGAAATTCCTCGGCGCAAAAGTCGTGGCCGTGACTGCGGGACAGGCGACACTCAAGGAGGCGATCAACGAAGCAATGCGCGACTGGGTCACGAATGTCCGCACGACGCATTACATCCTCGGCAGCGCGCTTGGCTCGCATCCGTATCCGATGATGGTTCGCGATTTTCACCGCGTGATCGGCGATGAAGCGCGCCGGCAAATCCTTGAACGTGAAGGCCGGTTGCCCGATCTGCTCGTGGCCTGCGTCGGCGGCGGCTCGAATGCCATCGGACTTTTCTGGCCGTTTCTGAATGACGCCGAAGTGAAGATGATCGGCGTCGAAGCCGGCGGTCGCGGCATCCGCAATGGCGAACACGCCGCGCGCTTCCAAGGCGGCAAACTCGGAATCCTCCAGGGAACGAAAACATATCTGCTCGCGGATGACGACGGCCAGATCCAGCTCACGCACTCCGTTTCCGCTGGACTCGACTACGCGGCCATCGGACCGGAGCACGCCTTTCTGCGCGACAAAGGACGCATCGACTACGACTTCGCGACGGATGATGAAGCGCTCGACGCTTTCCAAAAACTCGCGCGGACCGAAGGCATCATCCCGGCGCTCGAGTCGGCGCATGCCATCGCACAGGTGCTGAAGATCGCGCCGAAAATGCCAACTCACGAAATCATCGTGGTCAATCTTTCGGGCCGCGGCGACAAAGACGTCGCGCAAGCCGCGGAGCACTTACTCAAGTAAGCAATGCGCAGCATGACCGGCTACGGGCGCGGCCAGAGCGCCCACAATGGAGCGAAGTTCAGCGTGGAGTTGAACTCAGTGAATCGGAAACAGAGCGATGTCGTGGTCACGCTTCCACGCGAACTCATCGAACTCGAACCGCGCGTCCGCGACGTAATCAACGCCGAAGTTTCCCGCGGGCGCCTCAATGTCGTTGTCGCCTGTCACCAAAGCGCTTCCGGCGCGCAAAATCTCGCGCTCGATTCCAACCTCGCCCGCACCTACTACCGCGCGATGATCGAGTTGCAAAAGGAGTTGAACGCCGCGGGCGAAATCAACATCGAGACGGTGCTGCGCGCGCCCGGCGTGTTGCGCTTGCCGGAAGAGCAAATCTCCATCGACGAAGCGTGGCCACACGTCGAAACCTCACTCAAGGAAGCACTCAGCGATCTCGTGAAGATGCGCGAGCGCGAAGGCAAGCACCTCGCCAAGGATCTGATCAAGCGGCTGAAAGTTGTGCGCGGCAGCGTCCGAAAGATCCGGCAACTCCAGCCGGCCGTCGTAAAGCGCTACCGCCAGTCACTCCACGACCGGATCGAGCGCGCTGGCATCGAACTCTCCCTCGACGACGAGCGTCTCGTTAAAGAAGTGATCTTCTTCGCCGACAAATCGGACATCTCCGAGGAACTCACGCGCCTCGAAAGCCACTTCGCGCAATTTGCGCATCACCTCCGGAAGAATGAGCCAGTCGGGCGAACGCTTGAATTCATGTGCCAGGAGATTGGCCGAGAATTCAATACCCTCGGTGCCAAGGCGAACGACGTGGAAATTTCCCAACTCGTGGTCACGTGCAAAGCGGAGATGGAAAAGATCCGCGAACAGATTCAGAACATTGAGTAACGCGACTGACAGCAGGCCGGAGATCGCGCGCGCGCAGCCGCGACAATTTCACCGGCTCGGGATTCTGTTTGTTGTGTCGGCGCCTTCGGGAGCGGGCAAGAGCACGTTGCTCAACGCGCTGCGCCAGACATCAGATTTCATTTACTCCGTCTCCTGCACCACCCGCTCACCGCGGCCCGGCGAGATCGACGGCGAGGACTACCACTTCATTGCCGAAGAAGAGTTTCGGCGACGACTGGCGAATGGTGAATTTCTCGAATCGGCAGAGGTTCACGGCAATCACTACGGAACGCTGCGCGCCACCGTCATCGACCACCTGCGCGCCGGAGTGGACGTGCTCATCGACATCGACGTGCAAGGGGCCGGTGCGATCCGCAGCGATCCGAATCCGGGGATTCACACGTCCATCGCGGACATCTTCATCATGCCGCCCAGCCTCGACGAACTACGGCGGCGCCTCATCAAACGCGGCACGGAAACTCCCGAGCAAATCGAAATCCGCCTGCACAACGCCGCCGCAGAAATGGAAGTCTGGCGCGACTATCGCTACACAATCATCAGTGGCTCGGTGGAAGAGGATCTCCAAAAATTTCGCGCCATCATGCGCGCGGAGCGTTATCTCAGCCGGCGCATGAACCTCAGCTCATGAGCGCCCCGGTTGTCATCGTCGGAGTCACCGGTTCGATCGCCGCCTACAAGGCTGCCGATCTTGTCAGCAAGCTCGTCAAGCGCGGGTTCGAGGTCCACGTCGTGATGACGCACGGTGCCCAGGAATTCATCACGCCACTCCCGTTTCAAACGCTCTCGAGGAATCCTGTAGTGACGAGCGTCTTCGACGGCGCCAACGGCTGGAAGCCAGGACACATCGATCTCGCCGACCGCGCAAATTTGCTGCTCGTCGCACCGGCGACGGCAAACATCATCGCTGAACTCGCGCATGGTCTTGCGGGCAATCCAATCGGCGAGATCGCGCTCGCCACACTCGCGCCACTGCTCATCGCGCCGGCGATGAATGGGAAGATGTGGCAGCACGCAGCGACGCAGCAAAATGTCGCGCTGCTCAAGTCGCGCGGCGTGGAGTTCATCGGTCCTGAAGAAGGTTTGCTCGCGTGCGGATACGAAGGTCTCGGACGTTTGTGGAATGTTGATGACATCGTCGAACGCACCGCGCAGATCATCGCGGAGAAAAAATAGCGCAAAATATTTTGGCGCGCGTTGCGAGCGTCGCGCGTTGCCGGCATCACGCGCGTGGAAAATTACTCAACGCCGCGC
>JBBSDS010000362.1:0-5106 GCA_038240495.1 Chthoniobacterales bacterium
AACCGAAATTCGGCGACACGCTCATCATGGGCGGGCCGGGCGTGCTCATCACCATGAGCAGCCAGTTCGGCGCGAACACGCTCACCGTCACACACGCGCTCGAAGATGCGCTCGCGGAGTTGCGGCCCGTCTTCGCGAGCAAGGGCATCAAGGTCTATGAGCGCCTGCACCGCCCCGCGACTTTCATCGAGACGGCGCTCGGGCACGTGCAGGATTCGCTGCTCATCGGCGGCGCGCTCGTCGGCATCGTGCTGCTTCTTTTCCTGCTCGATCTGCGCATCGCCTTCATCTCGTTCGTCTCCATCCCGCTCTCGCTGCTCACCGCCGTGCTCATCCTCGATTGGTTCGGCATTTCGCTGAACACGATGACGCTCGGCGGCTTCGCCGTCGCGATCGGCGTGGTCGTGGATGACGCCATCATCGACGTGGAAAATATCCTGCGCCGCTTGCGCGAGAATGCGCGGCTCGCCGCGCCGCGCGCGCTGTGGCGCGTGGTGCTCGATGCTTCGTTGGAGGTCAACAACTCCGTCGTCTATGCGACCTTCATCGTCGCCGTCGTCTTCCTGCCCGTGCTCACGATGTCGGGCTTGCAAGGCCGCTTCTTCGGCCCGCTCGGCGTCGCCTTCATCCTCTCGATCATGGCCTCGCTCGGCGTCGCGCTCACCGTCACGCCCGCGATGGCGCTCGTCTTTTTGAGCCGCGCGCAGGCGCACGATGAGCCGCGCTGGATCGGTTTTCTCAAGACGGTGCATCGCGACTGGGTGCTGCTCTTCGCGCGCTCGCCGCGTCTCACCGTGCTCGCCGCGCTCGCGCTCCTCGGCGGCGCGTGCGCGCTCGTGCCCTTCTTCGGCGGCGAGCTGCTGCCGGAGTTTCGCGAGGGCCATTTCGTCATCGGCATGAAGTCGCGGCCCGGCATGTCGCTCGAGGAAACGCTGCGCATCGGCAAGCTGCTTTCCGAGAAGATGCTCGCGAACGAACACATCGCGACCGTCGAGCAACAGGTCGGCCGCGCCGAGGCGGGCGAGGATACGTTTCCGCCGAACCAAAGCGAGTTTCACGTCGATCTGAAACGCGGCGTCACGCCAGAGGAGGAAGTCGAGACGCAGGCTTTTCTGCGTGACTTGCTGAAAGACTTTCCCGGCGTGCAAAGCGAAGTGCTCACCTTCCTCGGCGACCGCATCGGCGAGACGATCTCGGGCGAGACCGCGGCGGTGGTGGTGAATGTTTTCGGCGAAGATCTCGACCAGCTTGACGCGACCGCCAAAAAGGTCGCCGCACAGCTTTCCGCCGTGAAAGGCAACGCCGACGTGCAGGTGAAAGCGCCGCCCGGCGCGCCCGTGCTCGCCGTCCATTTGCGGCCCGAGCGGCTCACGCAATTCGGCTTCCGCCCGCTCGAAGTGCTCGACGCCGTCGAGACCGCATTCCAAGGCGCGGACGTCGCGCAGATGGTGCGCGGCAATCGCATCCACGAAATGGCCGTCATCCTCGCCGACGAAGCGCGGCGCGACCCCGAGACCGTCGGCAATTTGCTGCTCACCAACGGGGATGGCCTGCGCATGCCGCTGCGCCAGCTCGCCGACGTGGAGCTGACCAATGGCCGCCCGAGCATCCAGCACGACGGCGCGCGCCGCCGCCAGACCGTGACGTGCAACGTCGAGAAACGCGACGTGACGAGCTACGTCGCCGAGGCACGCGAGCGCGTGGAGAAAAATGTGAAGCCTCCCGGCGGCGTGTATCTCGAATGGAGCGGCGCCGCCGAGGAGCAGAAGAAGGCGAAGCGCGAACTCATCATCCATTTCAGCGTCGCGCTCGTCGGCATCCTCATCCTGCTCTCGCTCGTCTTCCGCCGCGCGAGTCACGTCGCGCTCGTGCTCGCGAACATCCCGTTCGCGCTGGTCGGCGGCGTGCTCGCGGTCTTTGCGAGTGGCGGCTCGACTTCGATCGGCTCGTGGGTCGGTTTCGTCACGCTCTTCGGCATCAGCACGCGCAATTCGATCATGCTCATCTCGCACTACGAGCACCTCGTGGAATTCGACGGCGCGCCGTGGTCCATCGAGACCGTTGTGCGCGGCGCGGGCGAGCGGCTCGTGCCGATCCTGATGACCGCGCTCGTCACCGCGCTCGGCGTGCTCCCACTCGCCATCGGCAGCGGCGAGGCCGGTCGCGAGATCGAAGGTCCGATGGCCGTCGTGATCCTCGGCGGACTCATCACGAGCACAGCGTTGAACTTGCTCGTCCTCCCTGCGCTGGCTTGGAAGTGGGGTCACTTCACTGCCGGGAAGACGGTGGAAGACGAACCGTAGCGGCGCAGCTCGTACCTTCTTCCGGAAGACGGAATTCAAGGCTCCGTCAGTTCATTCCGTAATTTAGAAAAATTCCGTCATTCCGCCCTTCCTCAAGTACCGTCCGAATAAGCTCTCGCTTTGGGTGAGGGGAAAGACACGATACGGACCTTTCTCAAGAGCAAGTTTCCAACTCTCGCCTCAACGTAAAGCCACACTTCCACTCATTCCATCATGTCCTCCCACACTCGTCGTGAATTCACAAAACTAGCCCTGGCAGCGCTGCCCGGCGCCGGTTTGCTGTCTGCCGCCAGCCGGCTTTGCGGCGCGGAAAATTCGGCCAAGCCTAACTCAAAATTCGCCGGTGTGCAGATCGGCCTCAACGTGCCCTACAGCTTCGCCAATGCTACCATGAGCGGCGACGACATCCTCAAGAATTGTGTCCAGCTCGGGCTGAGCGGAGTGGAATTGAGGACCCAGCCCGTCGAGGAATCTCTCGGCATTCCCGCTTTCGACCCCGCCAAGACCAAGCCTGAGAATGCGGAAGAACTCCGGCAATGGCGCAAGTCCGTCTCCATGGACCGCGCGAAGGAGTTCCGCGCCAAGTATGAGACGGCGGGCGTGCTGATCGAGATCGTCAAGGTGGACGGCATCTTCAAGATGGCGGACGACGAGATCGACTACGCCTTTGCGTTGGCCAAGGCGCTCGGAGGCCGCGCCATCTCCACGGAAATCTCCCACACAGAAGCGGAACTCAAACGCATCGGACAATTCGCCGACAAGCATCAGTTCATGGTCGGCTACCACGGTCACGCCACGACGAAGCCCGAGCATTGGGAGCAGGCGTTTGCGCTCGCGAAATTCAACGGCGCGAACGTGGACCTCGGGCATTTCGTCGCCGGCAATAACACTTCCCCGGTTCCCTTCATCGAGAAGTATCACGAGCGCGTCACCCACGTGCATTTGAAGGACCGGAAGTTCAACAACGGACCCAACACGCCCTTCGGCGAAGGTGACACGCCGATCGCCGAAGTGCTGCGCCTGATCCGCGACAAGAAATGGAACATCCAGGGGACGATTGAGTTTGAATACAAGATTCCCGCGGGCTCGGATCGCATGACCGAACTGGCCCGGGCTATCAAGTTCTGCCGCGACGCGCTCGCGTAACCGCGCATCCTCTCAAGGCGAGCGTCCTGTCGGGCAGGCGCAGGATGGGGCGGAGCGCTGATGCGGCGATAAGGCAGTGCCTAAATGGCATTGACGACATCCCGTTGCCGACGCCCAAAAGAAGAGCGCGCCACTTCGGCCACGTTTTGAATTTATTCCGATAGGAAAGGAGGGGCGCGATCCCTTCTAATTCTGCGTCACAAATGGGTATGTGATTTGCTTCTTTTAGCACGCATGACTCAACAAGAAGCCAGGGGGTCGTCTGTCGATACGTCGGTTCAAGTTCTGCTGATCGAGGACAGCAAGGTTGATGTGATGCTTCTGGAATACCTGCTTTCGAAGGACCGCGACGCATTTGCGATCCACACTGCGGGGACGATGCAAGCGGCAACGGAGCGGCTGCGCGAGGGCGGAATCCAGCTTGTTCTGACGGATCTTTCATTGCCAGACAGCGGCGAATTTCAAACGCTGGCTGCGGTCCAGGCGGCTGCTCCCGGAATTCCCGTCATCGTTTTGAGCGGGTTGAGCGACGAGGAAATCGCCGTGAAGATGGTGGAGATGGGGGCGGAGGATTATTTGGTCAAAGGGCGCATCGACCGTCACTCGCTGATTCGCGCGATGCGCTACGGGATCGAGCGGAACCGCATGAAGCGGGAACTGAATCGCGCGCATGACGAACTGGAGCAGCGCGTCCAGGAACGGACCGCCGAGCTCGTTCAGACCACGAATCAGCTCCAGAATACCCTCGACCAATTGCAGCAGGCGCAAGTGCAGATCGTGCAACAGGAACGTCTGAGCGCGCTCGGTCGCATGGCCAGCGGGATCGCCCACGATTTCAACAACGCCCTGTCGCCTATTGTCGCCCTCAGCGAGCAGTTGCTCGATCCCAGCCCGAGCGTGAGGGAGAAGACCGAGGAATACTTGAGACTCATCCACCTCGCAGCCAAGGACAGTTGCGCGGTCGTCCGGCGATTGCGCGAATTTTACCGCTACCGCGACGAGCACGATGTGTTCGCGCCGGTGGCTCTGAATGACCTCATTCGCCATGTGGAACTGCTGACGAAGCCACGCTGGAAAACCCAGGCGAACGGACGGGGCGCGTATCTCCAATTTGTCACAGAGTTGCAATCGATCCCGCCGGTCAGCGGTAACGAATCCGAGCTGCGCGAGCTCCTCACCAACCTCGTCTTGAACGCGGTGGATGCGATTCCGGAGCACGGCACGATCACGGTCCGCACGTTTCGCAGAAGCGAAGCGGTGATCGTGCAAATCAGTGACACCGGCGCCGGGATGACGGAGGAAGTGCGGCTCCATTGCCGCGAGCCCTTTTATACGACGAAATGCGAACACGGCACCGGCCTCGGGCTGGCGATGGTCAGTGGAATCGTCCGCCGCCACGGGGCCGAAATGGAAATCGAAAGCGCTCCGGACAAAGGGACGACGATCACGATCTCTCTGGTCGTCCACGAGGCGGCACCCGAACCCGAGCCCATGCAGCCGATGGCCGAGCCGCCGGGTGCACTGGCGATCCTGGCCGTGGATGATGAGGAATTGATTCGCGAAGTGCTTGTCGTGGTTCTTTCCGAAGATGGCCACACCGTAGAAACGGCGGAGAATGGCGCCGAAGGTCTGCAAAAGCTCAGCATCCGCCCCTTCG
>JBBSDS010000363.1:0-5071 GCA_038240495.1 Chthoniobacterales bacterium
CGCGCGGATGCCGCCTTCGTAAAGCAAGCGCTTATAACCGCGCAGGCCGCCGGTGCTGTCCAGTTGCTTGATGAATTCCCTATTGGCACCGTTGTCCGAGCTAAAGATGACCAGCGTGTTCTTGTCCAGACCAAGATCCTTCAATTTCTGGACGACGCGACCGACATCCTTGCCCAGCAAGGCCACCATAGCTGCATAGTTCTTATCGATGTTTGACCAGGGCTTCTTGTCATAGGGCGCATTCGACGGGATGACATAATTGCCGTGGGGCGGCGTCCAAGCCGCGTAGCAGAAGAACGGATGGTCCTTGTTCTGTTCGATGAACTTGAGAGTTTCATCGGCGATGCGCGTGTGGGAATAGCCCTCCCAGGTATTCTTGGCACCATTCAAGGGAACATTCACGCTGTTACGCACCAGATGGTCGGTGTAATAATCGTGCGCATGTGTCTGATCATAGTAGCCAAAGAACACATCGAAGCCCTGCTTTTCCGGCACGCCGGTGGTGCCTGGATTGCCCAGCCCCCATTTGCCGAAACCACCGGTGGCATAACCGGCATCGTGCAGCAGGCGCGCGACGGTCGGTTGTTCGACGGGCAAAGACAGAAGCCCGTCTTTGCTCATGTTGGCGCGGCGCAGGCAGTGCCCTGTATGCTGCCCGGTCATTAACACGCAGCGCGTCGGCGCGCAGACGGCGCTGCCGCTGTAGGCTTGGGTGAACTTCATGCCTTCGGCGGCCAGGCGGTCAATGTTGGGCGTGGTTCCGTAGTTGCAGCCGTAAGCGGAGAAGTCGCCGATGCCCGCGTCGTCGGCCATAATGAAGACGATGTTGGGTTTCTGCGCGGGCGCGGCGTGAAGCGTGGCCAGCGGCGCGAATATGAGGGCAATCAAGAGTGCGAGGGTGTGTTTCATGCGATGTCGGTTCTCCGCGGGTGCTATTCATTGTTCAGCTTCTTCCGGCGTTTCTTTCCGGTGGCTTCATCCTTCATCAGACCGCCAACTTCCGTGAGGTAACTGTCGAGCAGCTTTTCCATCTGCGAAGCGCGCTCGCTCATCGTGGCGGCGAGATTGTGATTCTCGCCGAGATCGTCGGTGAGGTTGTAGAGTTCCTTTTGTCCATCGCCGGCGCCGCCGTAGAATTTGATCAGCTTGTAATCACCCATGCGCAACGCGGCCTTGTAATCGGAGCGTTTGGCGTTCGCGGTGTGACGTGGCAGTTCCTTGCCTTCACTCTCGATGACAAGGAAATCATGCGGACGCCTCACGCTCGTTGCTTTGCCCAGCGCCACGTCTTTGAACGAACCGCCATCGAGTCCGTCGTCGAGTGAACCCGCATGACCGGCGAGGTCAGCGATGGTGGGCAGGATGTCCACGCCGGACACGGGCACATGGCTCACGCCTCCACCCGCGATGCCGGGGCCGCTGATCGCAAAAGGCACACGCAGGCCGCCCTCGTAGATGGAGTGTTTGGACTCGGCGAGCGGATAGTTGGCGGGCTGCGTGGAGCGATCCGGCTTGCCCGCCACGGGCATCTTGCCGCGTCCGCCGTTGTCGCTGAGAAAGATGATGTAGGTGTTGCCCAGGGCCTTCATGGATTTCAATCGTGCCAGTAACTCGCCGATGCCCGCGTCCAAATCCTCGGTCATCGCGGCAAATTCGGGAACCGCGTGCTTCTTGCCCAAAGGCCGATCCTTCAAACCATCGAGCGTTTCCTGCCGATAGCTGATCTTCAAATGCACCGCATAGTGTGAGAGCTGCACAAACCAAGGGCGGCCGGCCTTGAGCTGCGTCTCGATGAAATCGCCTGTGCGCTTCGTGAGCGAAAAGATCGTCTTCGGGTTATCCCATACATCGGGTGCATTCTTGGTGTCCTTCGACTTTGCGACAGCCGCTCCAGGCTGGCCTGCCAGGTCGCCGTTGGCGTTGGTCGTGTCGCCATCGCTCACGTCATAGCCCAAGGTCTCGGGCTTGATGCTGTCGTATTGCAAATGCCACTTGCCAAAATGCGCGCAGGTGTAGGCGGGATTCACCTGCTTCAACAGGCGCGGAATGGATATCCGCTTCGCATAGTCCGCCTCCTTGCCATCCTGCGCGCGATTATAGATGTGCTGCGACGGCCCCATGCCGCACTGGATGCTGCGACGTGATGGCGTGCACCAGGCACCGGATGCATACCCATCCGAGAATATCATGCCCGACGACATCAGGGCATCCATGTGCGGTGTGTGGAAATAATCCGACTTAGTCTCGGGCTTGGCAGGATCCATGAGCAGCGAGGTGCCGACCCAGCTCTGGTCGTCCGTGAGGATGACGAGGAAGTTGGGATTCTTCGCTGGTGCATCGGCAGCGTGGAGAGCTGCCAGCGGAGCCAGTAACAGGGCGGTGAGAAGGGTGCGGGTGAGTTTCATGGTTTGGATTCAGGACCGAGATACATTTTCATTCCGTGTTGGGATTTCGCTGAAACTGCACGCTCGGTGTTTTTGTCGGCGCCCACTTCGCAGCCTCGGGCAGATGGACGAGTGCGAAGGATGTGAGGAACGGGTAGTTGCACACGCAGCCGTGCGCGAAGTTCGGCGAATTGAGCAGGCCGCCGGCGGGAATCATTCCGTTCGTGCAGCCGCTGCGCGTGCTGCTGAGGTAGGTGCGCTTCTGCGTGCCGAGATCGAGCACGCAGGCAAGCGCGCTTCTGAAGGTGACGAGTGCGTCGCTGCCGACGACACGGTTGCAGCCGGTGCCGCGGCCACCGATTTGTTTTGGTTCGGCGGGCTGGCCGGTGCGGATGTCGAAAATCTCGTCGCTGTCGGCGATGAGGAGATCGCTCGTGACCATGGGCGGCTCGAATTTCACCAGCGCGCTCAGGCTGGATGCCATCGTCTTGTTCCAGAGCGGACGACCGTTCGTTGCGTCGTAGGCCAAGTATTGGTGGCGATCGACCACGGCGAGCACGATGCGGTGCGCACTGTTGTAAACGAGCACGGGCTTCAGCGGGTTGTCCATGAAGATACCGCTCCATCTCGGACGGCCTGCGCTGGTTTCGGCCTGCGCAGGGCGGTCCGGCATGGTCAGCGGTGCATCCCATGCAGCCTTTCCATCGCCAGCGTTCACCACGAAGAGACGCGACTCAAAGGAACCGGCCGCCTTGGTCTCCGCCGCGCGCGGCAAGGCGTAGTCCACGAGAAAGACGTGACTCTCGCCAAGCGTGAACGCGATGCGATCCAGCGCACTCGCGCGGTGCCAGCGCACGGCTCCCGTCTGACGATCCATGGCGACGAGAAGTTTGGCCGCCGCGACGAACAGCGTATCGCCCACCACGCGCGCTTCGTCCCAATGCGCTTTCGCATCTGCGCCGAAATCATTTTCGGTCAGCGCAAAGGTCGCGAGCGTTTTCCCGGTGTGGGCGTCGAGCACTTGCGCGTCCGCGTCACGGAAAACGTAAAGCCGGTCCGCAGTGGCGACGACGTTTTGATCCGCAGGCCGCGAGAACATGCGATGGTCGCTCGTGCGGCGCTCGGCCTTGTCGGACGGTGGCACGGTGACCTTCCACAAATGCCGGCCCGTGTAGGCGTCCACCGCATCCACCACATTTCCGGCGAGGAGAAACATGCGGCCCGCGGCGATGACCGGATACGGATTGCGGTTGTGCTGATACTCCCACTGCGGCGTGAAGTAGCGGTCGATGCCGCCGCTATACCAGAGCAGCGCGAACGGCGGCACCGCGAGCGTATCGGCGGAGGCGAAGGTGTTGCCGGCGTTCGCATTTTCGTGCGTCCAGTCATCCGCGCCCTCCGGTGCCGCGGTGCGTGAAACATAAGTCCACTGGCCTTTGCCGGATTCGAAGGTGAAACCACCGAGCGACTTGCCATGCGCTTCGGCAATTTCGCGCAGCTTCGGTCGCAGCGGCAACAGCGCCACGCCGGTGAATGGCCGCAGTGCGTCGAGCGCGCCCGTGCTCCATGTGCGCCCGCCATCGCCTAATGCGGCGAAGTCTTCCGAGGCCACAACCTCGGCGAAATACGGCGGAAGCCGCAGTGTCTCAGCGGAACCATTCACGACTTGCACGCGACTGCCATGGAGTCCGGCATTGAAAAACTCGTCGCGCACTTTCATCGCGAGCGCTGCATCTGATTCGATGAGGATGACATTCAACGCCGATTGCCTCACCAGTTCGCGCACGAGTCCGCCGGAATTCCAGCCGAGCACGAGCGCATAGCCGCCGCTTGATGGGGTGCATTTCAGCAAATCGGCCGCGCGATCCTTCCACTCTGCGCTCGCGGGGATTTCCGCCGGCTTCGCCATGAGCGTCTGCACGGAATCCACGCCCGCGCCGAAGCAGTATAGCGCGCCTTTGTCCGTCGTCACGATGAGCCGATCATTCGCAGCGATGACGCCGGTGGGATAGCCGTCCACCTTTGCTTCCCAAGCGATGCCCGGCTTGCCGCCCGCCACGGGAATGGCGATGGCCGCGATCTTGTTTTCGCCCGCTGCGTAGAGCCGGTCGCCAGCCGCGATGCGCACGGTGAGTGGCGCGGCGAGTTCCCAGACTTTCGGAAAGCGCAGCCGCCGTTGCAGACTTTCGCCTTTGCGTCCTTCGGCGAGATCAATTCCCCACGAGGCGTCGCGCAAGTCGTAGGCGCAAATCTTCGCGTAGCTCACCGGACGCACTCGCGTATCGCCGCGCTCGACCACGCTGTCCTTCTCGTTCGCGTGCTCACTGCGGAACATCATCTTGTCGGTGAACACCGGCAGGTCCACGTCGCCGATTTCGTGACGCGTGCTCGCGCCTGGTGTCTGCGCGATGGGCCGCGCCTTGACCTCCGCGGCCTGGTTCGGCGCGATGCCGAATTTCGCTCCCGGAAATGCCCCGATGGCCGGCGCTCGTGGATCGAAGAGCACCAGCCGCGCGCCGTTCTCCATCTTCACGCGCACGGTTTTTTTCGCGATCAATTCCTCCACCCACTTCGTCGTCTGGCCGCAGAGCTTCGCGAAATCCTCGACCGTGAGCGGACCCGCGGGAAGTTTTTCCAACGCCGCCGCCGTCGTCCCATACATGGAGCCGCCTTGGCACCAATAGTCC
>JBBSDS010000364.1:0-5067 GCA_038240495.1 Chthoniobacterales bacterium
AGTGAAGAAGCGCGTCCGCGAATTGATCGACGGACTCCTGCCCGAACAGGAAGTTTGCCTCGTCGCATTCAGCAAAGCCGCGCGGCGCGTGACGCCATTTACAAACAACCTCCGCGAACTGCGCGAAGCGCTCGCGGGTCTGGAAATCGAGGATGTGCCAGGAGAACTCGAAGAATCGCTGCGCCTCGCCCAGGCGCTGGGCCGCAGCGCGCCATTCGACAAAGTCCTGTTGTACTCCGACGGAAATTTTCCCGCGCAGACCAACTTCGAGCTGCCGTTCAAAATCGATTTTCAAAAGAGCGAACCGGCAGCAGCCAATTACGGGATCGTCGCGTGCAATGCGCGGCGCACGCCGGGAGGCCACTGGCAAATCTTTGTCCAGGTCGCCAGCTCGACAAATGCCGAGTCAACGACAGGCACCCTCGAACTCAAACAAAACGGCGCCGTCATCGCGCACGAAAATGTCGCGCTCACGAAGGGCGGCAGTCCCCGCCTCGCGTTCGAGGTGACTGGCGATCAAGCGTCCACCATTGAGGCGCGGCTGGAGCTGAATGGTTTCGATGCGTTGTCCTCGGATAATACGGCGTGGCTCACACTCCCATCCACCCGACCGCTCGCGGTGTTTGTCCCGGAGCGCCTTGCGAGCTATCGGCATGCATTGGCAGCCATCGAGCGGCTGATCATTTTTCCGCAAGCGAACCAACCAGCGCCGCCGGTCTATGACCTCGTGATCGCAGATCGCGAGGAAGACCTCGCGCTGCCGGCTCGCATCCGCTGCACCGTCGGATTGATTCCGCAGGATTTGCAAAAACTGATTACGAACGAAAATCGCAACTCCCGAGCAATCGACTGGCGGCGCGATTCGCCGGTCCTGCAACACGTCGCTCTCGACGACGTGGTCTTTATGGATCAACCGACGCGCGTCGCTGAAACGCAGGACGAGGCGTTTGCGCAACTCGGCTACGAAGCCCTCGCGCAGGGCGAGCGCGGGCCACTCATCCTCGAGCGCCGCAGTGGCGATACGGTCAATGTGCATCTGCTTTTTCACACGGATCGCTCGACGCTGCCGTTTCGCGTCGGCTTCCCGATCTTCGTCTCGAATCTCGTGCAAATGGCACTCGCGCAAGCGGGCCTAGCGGAAGCAAATGCCGCTTCCACCGGCGTGCTCCCGGCGATCAACGTCGCGCCAGAGCGGTCGTTCCGTATCGAAGGTCCAGCCGGATTCCGGCGCACCGAACACAGCGATGCTCGCGGCCAATTGAGCGGGATTCCAGCTCCGCGGGTTGGGGAATATGTGATCTCCGGCGACGGCGCGGATGCCGTCCGCATCGGCGCCAGCCTGCTCTCCGCGCCGGAGACATCGCTCGCGGCAGTGGATCAAATTCTGTTCAACGATCAACTGATCGTGACCGCCGCGGCGACGACGACGAAAGGCGACCGATCGCTGTGGTGGGCGCTCGCGTTTCTCGGCTTCGTCGCGGTGCTCGTGGAGTGGTGGTGGTTTCATCGCCGCAGTCCGCTGACCTTATGAACTGGAGCGGCGGCTGCGGGAGAAAAGTCGGCGCGCTGGCGGCCTGCCTCTGTCTCGGTTTCGCCGATTTGAGCATCGCCACGGAATCGCCATTTTCGGCGCAAGTGCAGCCGCTCGCGCTGCGACCGCGCACCGCCGCGCCGGCGTTCATCGACGTGCAGCTTCGCTCCCGCCGCCAGGCGATCACCGAAGGCACGCTGGAACTTCAAGTGATGTCGGGCAACGAGCCACTTTTCCGCCAGCAGACGTCCGCTCTCGCACTAGCGCCGGGCTCCACATCGCGGCGCCTGCTGCTGCCATTTGTCCCAGCCAACAGCGGTGTCGGAATTGACGTGCAATTGCGTTTCCTCACTCGCGACGCAACGCATGATCTCGGGCGCTTTCCCATCGCTGCGGAATCTTTCGTCGCGACGCGGCAATATCTTATCGGCATCTGCGGCACTGTACCGGCGCCGGCGCGGGATGAGCCGCAGTTTTGGCAGGCGTTGCGTCCGGAGCGGGCCTTGCCCGAGAGCGACAAACGCCCGTGGCAAATCAGCTCGATGCCCGTGTGGTTTGCGCCCGAGGATTTGCCGTCGACACTCGGCCTGTGCGCGTTCGATCTCGTCATTGTCCAGGCGCCCGCGCTCGCCGCATTGAGCGAGAAACAGCTCGCGCAACTTGCGGCGTGGGTCGAAGCCGGCGGAAGCCTCTGCGTGGCGCCGGGCAAGACGCTGGCCGCGCCACAACTCGCTTTTCTCAATGCCCTCGCGAGCCCGGCGGATGCAGAGCCAGCGCTGCGCGTCGGGCCGGAGGACAAAGTCATCCGGCCAAATGAATCGATCATTTTTCGGCGACCTGGGCTCGGTCGGCTCATGCTCATGTGGGAGCCGCTGGCAGACGAAGCGGAACTAAAGACGCCACTCACACAACGCGCGGCGTGGTTCCTCGCGCAGGTGCAATCGGAGTATCTCGACAAGCCAGCCAGCCTGCACGGCGGGATTTGGCAAAACTGGTTCTCTCGCCCGCAAGAACGCGCGAACGAAATCCAGGAGCGGCTCTTTGAACTCCTGCCCAAATCTTCGCGAATGATTCCACTGCCGGTGCTCGGCGCAATCCTTGGCGTCTTCGTTTTGATTGCCGGGCCAGGCGAATGGTTCGTGCTCGGCCTGCTGCGCGGGCGCCGCTGGACGTGGCTCACTTTTCCTGCGCTCGCCATGGGCTGCACCGTCGTCGCGGTGCGCGCAGCGGAACATTACCTCGGACGCGATGATCAGCGAGCAGCATTGATCCTCACCGACGTCGATCCGCGCGGCCGGGTGTTGCGCGAAAATCGGATCGAGCTGTGGTTCGCCGGGCGCAATGGCGAGGCGGTTTCGGAGCAACGGCAAGCACTGGCGATTCCTTGCAGCTTCGCGAAAGGCAGCACCAGCGCTGGGGAATCCGGCGGTGCGCTCTATCAAGGCCAGATGCCCGCACACTACGTCCTGCGCCAGCCGCTCGCGCAGTGGCAGCCGCTGCTGCGCCGCACGATGAGCCTCGAGCCGCGCGCCGAATCTTCCCGGCTCCGCTGGACAGCCCTGCACGCCCATGATCTTGCCGGACGGCCCCGCCCGGCGCGTGACGTTGCAGAAAAGCTCGCCGCCGACGCGTGGACTGTGTGGGTGTATCATTCCTCCATGGTCGATGCTTCCCCGCCGGTTCACCACGAAGGACCGGACGACGGGTGGCCAGTCGGCGACGCTATGGACAAGCTGATCCAGCATCTCTCCAAGCTGGGCCGTCCATTTACCAGCCTCGCGCCAAGCGGCCGCCCCGACCTGCTCGACCTCGCCATGCACGATGCCTCCGACCCGCGCGAATGGCTCGTCGTTGCCGTCCGAAAAACGGACCGCGAACTGCGCATCGTGCGCTGCCTGTACCGCACCGATGAATGATCCTGCGTCCACTCCACCGCTCGTCGCGGTCAATAATCTGCACGTCCGTTATGGCAAGACGCATGCGGTGCGCGGGTTGTCGCTGACCATCGCGCGCGGAGAAATCTACGGCTTCATCGGCCCGAACGGCGCGGGCAAGACCTCGACGATCAAGGTGCTTGCCACGCTGCTGCGTCCGAGTCTCGGGCAGGTGCTCGTCGCCGGGCACGATGTGGCTCGCGAGCCCGCAGCCGTGCGACGCAAGATCGGGTACATGCCGGATTTTTTCGGCGTGTACGACGACCTGACCGCAGCCGAATACCTGCACTTTTTCGCCGCGGCGTATCGCATCCCGGCGGCGAAACGCGGTGCACTCGTCCGCGACGTGCTCGCGCTCACCGACCTCGTGGAAAAGCACGACGCGCCGGTGGATGGGCTGTCGCGCGGGATGAAGCAGCGGCTCGGTCTGGCGCGCGTGCTCCTGCACGATCCCGAGCTGCTCTTGCTCGACGAACCGGCGAGCGGCCTCGACCCGCGCGCCCGCATCGAGATGCGCGAGCTTTTGAAAGAACTTCAGGCGCTCGGCAAGACGATCATCGTCTCGAGCCACATCCTTCACGAGCTGGCGCAATTCTGCACGCACATCGGCATCATCGAGGCCGGCAACCTCGTTGCGCATGGTTCGCTGCGCGATATTTACCGCACGCTCAGTCTGCGGCGGACCATCCACGTGCAGCTCGCCAATCCTTCACCCGCGCTGCACGACGCCATCCGCGCGCTGCCGCACGTCGCCGGCCTCGAGGAGCAGGCCGACCGGCTCGCCGTGCAGCTCCGCGAAGACCAGTGGGCGCCCGAAGATTTGCTCGACGCGCTGGGCGCGCTGGGCGCGCGGGTCCGCATGTTTCAACCCGACGCCATGGACATGGAGACGGCCTTCATGAAACTCACCGAGGGGAAGGTAGCGTGATGCGTGTGTCGCACCTGCCATGATCGCCCGGCTGCGCGCGTGGTTTTCTTTTCCCCTACTCGCCAAGGAGCTCGTGGAAACCGCCGCGCGTCCGCGGACCTATGTGCTGCGGGTCATCTACGCGCTCGGGCTTTACGCGGTCTTCGCACTGAACATGCCGAAAGAGACGTGGAACGACGCGGCGCACCACTACTCCGCACTCGGAGCGGGCAGGGCCATGTTCGACAATTTAATTGTCTATCAATTCTTGGGACTGACACTCTTTCTGCCCGCGATCATGTGCGGACGCATCACGCAGGAAAAGGAGCGCGACTCGCTCGTGCTGCTCTTTCTCACCGAGCTGCGACCCTGGAGCATCGTCCTGCAAAAGTACCTCGGAGGTCTCGCGCCGATGATGAGTTTTCTTCTGCTCGGCATGCCGCTCGCCGGTGTCGCCTACGCTTTTGGCGGAATCGACAGCTTCCGGGTCGGAGTCGCTCTGCTCGGGCTCTTTCTCACCTGCCTGCAACTCGGAGCGCTGGGGGTATTCTGCTCGTCATGGTGCCGCACCACGGTCGGGGCGTTCCTCGCGACCTATGCTTTCGGCAGCATCCTTTATTTCGGCCTGCCAATCGGCGGAGGTTGGCTGCTCGGCAAGTTATTCGGTTTTTCGTACAGAGACGATGCGTGGCAAT
>JBBSDS010000365.1:0-5049 GCA_038240495.1 Chthoniobacterales bacterium
ATGCGAACACCGCCGCCATCGCCGGTGATCTCGCCACGCCCGCGGCGGACGGCATTCCGAACCTTTTGAAATATGTGTCCGGGCTGAATCCGAACGTGCCCTCCAGCCCCGCCGCGCCGCAGCCCGGGACAAACAGCGGCGGGCTCACGCTCTCATTTTTTCACGATCCGTCGGTGAGCGACGCCACGCTGCAGGTCGAGGTCTCCACCGATCTCGTGATCTGGCAGCAAGGCTCGCGCTACAGCACTGCGCTCGGCGACGTGCCGTCGAACACATGGACCGGGCAGCTCGCGCGCGTGCTCGACGCCGCGACCGGCATCGAGACGATCACCGTGCAAAGTCTGCTGCTGCCTGCAAACTACCCGCGCAGTTTCATCCGCGTGAAGGCAACGCAGCCGTGAAAATCGGATCCGGGTGCTACGGGAGGCGTCTCGCTTCCGGCACCACAGGTTCGCGCAGCGAGCCGTCGCGCACGCCCTCCTGCGACGGGGGCGTCGCAGATTCACCGCGCACCGCGTCACGCGGCATCCGTCATTTTCACCGCCTCACCGCCGGTGCAGGCCGCCGGTGAGTTTGAACACCGCGATCAGGATCCCGTAGATCACGGTGCCGATGACGGCGGCGATGAGCACCATTACGATTGGCGGGATGAGCGTGCTCACGATTTTCACCTGCTTGTCCAGCTCGCGCTCGTACACGTCGGCGATGAGGTTCATCGTGTCGGAAAATTTCCCCGTCTGTTCGCCCACGCTCATCATGTCCACGAACATCTCGGGGAAGATTTTCTGGTACGCGAGCGCGTTGGAGAGCGTCGCGCCGTCCACGACGGCCGCGCGGACTTCCGCCATGCGCAGGCGGATGAATTCATTTCCCGCGATGTCCTCGAGCAGCTCGAGCGCGCGCAGGAGCGTCACGCCATTTTGCGTGAGTGTGCCGAGCGTCCGGGCGAACTGCGCGTAAAGCCGATAGCGCGGGATGCGGCTGAACACCGGCACCGTCCATTTGAACCGCCCCCACGTGACGCGCCCCGACGGCGTGGCGATGAACGCGCGGAACAGGAGGAACCCGCCGGCGAGTGCCGCGGCTGCGAGCCACCAGTACTGCATGAGCGTGTTGTTCAGCTCGATGATGACCCGCGTCGGCGTCGGCAGCGTTGCGCCCGTGTCTTTGAAAAACGAGATGAGCTGCGGCACCATCGTGTTCATGAAAATCGTGATCAGCGCGAAGCCGATCACGATGAGGACAACCGGGTAGAGCAGCGCCTGCTGCACGCTGTCGCGCAGCGCCTTCACCTCGCCGATGTGGATCGTGAGGCGGCGCAAAATCGTCGGCAGCGAGCCCGACGCCTCGCCGGACGAAACCATGTTCACGTAGAGCGGCGAAAAGATGCGCGGGAATTCGCGCATGGCCTGCGAGAGGCTGCCGCCGTCGAGCAGCGACTGGTGGAGCGACTTCGAGAGCGCCTGAAGCTTCGGGTGCTTGAGGCGCTTCACGAGCACGCTCAGCGATTCGTCGAGCGTCATCCCCGCACTGAGCAGGTGCGCGAGCTGTTCGCTGAAAAGATACTGCTGCGAGTAGCTCAGCTTCATCCCGCCGCTCGCGGGAGTGTTCGCCGAGGGTGCGCGCTTGCGGGCGACGAGGGCATTCGAGTCCCCATCGGCCGTCTTCGCCGCGAGTGCTTTGGAGGAAAAAGTTTCCCTCGCGGTCTTCGCCCCTGCCTCCGTGTTCGCCGGGCTTTTTTGCCGGGACGCGGGTTCCGAAATCGCAGGCGCCTGGTTCGCACTTGCCGCCTCGACGGGCTGGACGCGGATCGGCACGCAGCGCTTTTGCTCGACTTGGGCGATCGCGGCAGAACGATCATTTGCAGTCACAGTGCCATCGACAAGCTGCCCCTGGGCGTTTCGAGCGCTGTATCGGAATTCAGGCATGACTAGATTCCCTGTAGCCCGCGAAAAGCACAGAGGCAAGCCCCCGAGGCTTGCCTTTGTGTCTTCGAGTGGTAGGAAGTCGCCTACTTCCGCGTCCGTCGCCGCGACGCAACCGCAGCCAGTGCTGCGAGGGCTCCAAAAGTGAATGTCGAGGGCTCGGGAACAGCACTCACGGTGGCAAGCTGAACTGCATTATTTGAAGGACCAAAGCCTGCAGTGTTAAGACTGGTATTGTTAGCAGCAGCGATGTAAGTGCCCGCCAGCATCTGACGACTTGCACTCGAAAGGCTGGTGATATCAATACTGACAGACGACAAATCGTTCGCCGGAAAAGTCCAAGATGGCAGGGAAAAAATAGCCTGCTGAGTGACAGATGCCTCCGCAGTAGTCAACGAAGTGTTGTTCGTCGCATTCAATGCCCATACGTAAATCTGATGGCCAGGGGTGAACGTCGGATTTGCGCTATAAAGGAAGCTGTTGCTCGTCTGTTGCCAACCGCCCGGGCCTGCGGCACCGGACCCCGAGTTTGGAAGATTGGCTCCGGAGGGAGATATTTTCAGCGAGGCAAAAGTAAAAAAATCGGACGCAAGCGTGGCAGTGCTATTCGGACCAGAGAGCGTGCCTGCATCTGCTGATACTTGAGCGTTAGAAAGAGTTTGAAAGTAACCGATCTGGACCCAATTTCCCAACGCCAGAGCCGCGGCAGACGCCGAGGCGCCTGTATTAATGACGCCAGTATCAATGAAAGCGTTCCAATTGACAGTCGCGGAAAAGGCAACGGTAGATGTGAATATTCCGACAAGAGCGATTAAGGATTTTTTCATGATTAAGAAGAAATTTCGTCAATCCAGCTTAGTTGAATGTGGCTGGAAATTGGGGTGCAATCCACTGGAATGGCACCCCAAAGCGCTGTATGAACAACGCTGTTCCCACGGGAATTGGGGTAGTGCTAGCATCAACCGTTGCATTTCCATTTTGAACCCAAGTATTTTGAAGGCCGCGGCCGCTCGTCTGCCAGTAGTAGGAAACGAACCCCGTCCCGTTCCAAAACATGACCTGATCCGCGGAAATCGAACTGCCGCCGGCCATGCCCGTGGCGGGATCATTGGTGAACAAGTTCGAGGTGCCCAGCGTCATTCCGGCCGAATATACGTTACCAAGCAGAGAATAGCCTGTTTGGACGGGGATCGAAGTCTGACCAGTCTTCACTGCACCGCTTAACACAACATTCACGCCCGCTGTCTGATTCCGCGCGATTACAATCCCGTCGTCCGGATATATCACTGTTGCGCTTGCGTCAACAGTGGCGTTTCCATTTTGCACCCAAGCATTCTGGAGTCCCCGACCAGACGTCTGGTAGTAGTAACTCAAATAGCCGCCGCTGCGGAACAGTTGAACTTGATCTGCGGTGAGTGAAGTGCCACCCGTGAGTGCAAGAGACGCGCCAGTTCCAAACGCATTCGCAATCGTCCAGTGGGGACGGATCGCATAAGACATTCCGACCGTGACGCCAGCGGCGGAAAGGGAAGCAGTTGCGAGCGTCAGCGTTGGATTGGCCGGCGAGTTGGCGGCAGCGGTTGTCACGATATCGAACCGCGTCCCCGCGGCGGATCCGGAAAGAATTTCCATGAAATGAGTCGGGGGAGCACCGGCAGTGGTGCTGTTGTAGGCATTGTTCGCCCATGTCGCAGAACTGTCAGTGATCGTCGTCGTGCCTACGGACGTGATCGTCGATTGCCAAACAATGGGATTTACCACACCCAACGACGCGAAGGTGTAGGCAGGCTGACCCGACCCTCCGTTTCCGGCGATGCTCATCGTGACGAAACCCACCGGGGTCGTCGTCGCTGTGGTCTGCGCGAATGTCGGCTGGACGGCTACAGGGAGCAGCAGGGCCGCGAGGGCGGCGAGGTGGCGGAAGTTGAATGCGTTCGTTTTCATCGGTGTGGTGTCCTGTTTCTTGGCGATCAGATTTCGGGGGAACGGTTTTCTGGTGAATTCCGTCTTCCTTTTTTAGATGAACTTCAGAAGAGGGCAACAACTTTATCGTCAACTTCCCGTAAAATATCGTTCATCAATTTCTTCCTTTTTTCCCGCCAGCGCGGGAGCGCGAGCAGCATCCGCGCGACGAAACGCACTCTTGCCACCGCGGGGGCGTCTGCTTTTATCGGCTCGTGATTTTTCTGCTGACCAGCCGACTTACGCTGCTCTCCGGCAACTGCCTGGTGCCCCGGTGATCCGGCGGCATCCTGCCGGGGAGCTGTTTCGCGTCTTCGGCTGGCGCTTCTTCCGAGCGGCGGGAGCGGCCGGTGCCACGATTCTGTGGGCTGCTCATTTTTAAAATCACACTTCCATGCTTTCCGACCCTTCCTCGAAATACCGCGCGTATCCGCCCATTCACCTGCCGGGCCGCCAGTGGCCTTCGCGCTCGCTGATAAAACCCCCAATCTGGTGCTCCGTGGATCTCCGCGACGGCAACCAGGCGCTCGCGGTGCCGATGAATGTCGCGCAGAAGCTGGAGCTTTTCCACGCGCTGGTGAAGTGCGGCTTCAAGGAAATCGAGATCGGATTCCCCGCGGCGTCGAACACGGAGTTTGCCTTCAACCGCACGCTCATCGAGCGCGGGCACATCCCGGATGATGTGACGGTGCAGGTGCTCGTGCAGGCGCGCGAAGACCTCATCGAGAAGACATTTCAATCCCTCGTCGGGGCGAAGAAGGTGATCATCCACATGTACAATTCCACGTCGCCCGCGCAGCGCCGCGTGGTCTTCGGGAAAACGAAGGACGAAATCCGCGACATCGCGGTGCGCGGCGCGCAGTGGATCAGGGACCGCATCCCGCGTTTGGAAAAAGGCGGGACCGACGTGCGGCTGCAATATTCGCCCGAGAGCTTCAGCGCGACGGAGGTGGAATTTGCCAAGGAAATCAGCGAGGCCGTGATGGACGTGTGGCAGCCGACGCCGCAGCGTCCGATGATCCTGAACCTGCCGGACACCGTCGAGGTCGCGATGCCGAATGTGTATGCCGATCAGATCGAATGGATGTGTTCAAACATCCGCAATCGCGATGCGCTCATCGTCTCGCTGCACACGCACAACGACCGCGGCACCGGCATCGCC
>JBBSDS010000366.1:0-5037 GCA_038240495.1 Chthoniobacterales bacterium
CGTGAGATCGATCGCCTCGCGCAGAGCTGTCTGGCAGCTTTCCGGGAGTTCGTGCAGTCGTCCGATAGCGTGGAGGCGCACGCCGTTTTTCATCAGCGTGGGTGTTTCCTGCGAGATGAAATGTTCGAGCAGCGCCCAGAGCGCATTGATCTCGGCTTCGGGACGTTTCCAGTTTTCGGTGGAGAAGGCGTAAACGGTGAGGAATTCGACGCCGATCTCGACACAGGCTTCGGTCACAGCGCGGACGGACTCTGCGCCTTGCTCGTGCCCTTTGATGCGGGGCAGATCACGCTCCTTCGCCCAACGCCCGTTACCGTCCATGATGATGGCGATATGGCGCGGGACTGACATCACAATACGATCGTCTGATCGCGGTTTGGCCCCACGCTGGCGATGGTCAGTTTTGCGCCCGTCAGTCCGGCGATCTTTTCGAGATAGGTGCGCGCGTTTTTCGGCAGGTCGCTCCACTTCTTCGCTTCGTGCGTCGGCGTCTGCCAGCCCGGCATTTCGATGTACTCCGGCTTGCAGTTGATGAGTTGGCGGTAATCGGAAGGCGGCACGTCGAGGGTCTTGCGACCGAACTTGTAGTGCGTGCAGACCTTGATCGTCGGCAGCGTGTCCAGTCCGTCGAGATTGGTCACGGCGATGTCGTCGATGCCATTGACCATCCCGGCGTAGCGCACCGCGACGGCGTCGAACCAGCCGCAGCGTCGGGCACGTCCGGTCGTCGCGCCAAACTCGCGACCCATCTCGTGCAGCAGGTCGGAAAATGCGGCGTTCTCGGTCAAAAACGGTCCTTCGCCAACGCGGGTTGTGTAGGCTTTCATGACCCCGAGCACACGGTCCATTCGATGCGGTGGCACGCCCGAGCCGGTGCAGGCGCCGCCCGCCGTCGTATTCGACGACGTGACGTACGGATACGTTCCGTGATCGATGTCGAGAAACGTGCCCTGCGCGCCTTCAAAAAGGATTTCCTTTCCGCTCTTCAACGCCTCGTGGAGAAAGACGACGGTGTTGCCGACAAACGGCGCGAGCTTTTTTCCAGCTTCGAGATACGCGGCATTCACTTCGGCAAATTTCAGCGGCTTCGCGCCGAACGCCTTCAGCACCGCGTTGTTCTCCTTGATCCGCTCCGCCAGCTTTTCCGAGAAAAGCGCGGGCTGCATCAAGTCGCCCATGCGCAAGCCCACGCGCGCGGCCTTGTCGCCGTAAGCCGGACCGATGCCCCGCTTCGTTGTCCCGATTTTGTTTTTGCCCTTCTTCGCCTCGCGCTGCTCATCGAGCAGCCGGTGATAAGGCAGCACCAGATGCGCGCAATCTGAGATGAGCAAATTGTCTTTCGAGACCTTGATCTTCTGCGTGGCGAGGCCCGCGATTTCTTTGGCCACGGCGACCGGGTCGATGACCACGCCATTGCCGATCACGCATTTTTTCTCCGGCCGCAGGATGCCGCTCGGGATGAGGTGGAGCACGTATTTCGTGCCGCCGACGATGACGGTGTGACCGGCGTTATTGCCACCTTGTGAACGGACGACGATGTCCGCCTTCTCGGTGAGAAAGTCGATGATTTTGCCTTTGCCTTCGTCGCCCCACTGGGCGCCGACGAGAATCGTATTGGCCATGAACTATTGCGAAATGAGGGATGGATGGAGAGACGTGAAAACGTCCCGCGCACCGGGGAGGTGTCGTGCGGGACGTTTGGCGACACTAGCGGCGCGAGCCCTACTGGCGAGGGGAAAGTACGGATGGTTTCGACGGAGAAGCAAAGGCATTTCCGCGATTGCGGGCGAGGGCTGCGTTGGCGCACTGTGGCCTCTGTTTATGATGGTCTTTGCTTCCTCCCCAGCCCCGCTGCTTCCAATCGCCCGCCATGTGCTTGTCGCGCTCGCCGGCATGCTTTGCGCGAGCCGTGTGGTCGGGGCGGACTTCGAGCCAGGCCGCAGCTATTTCGGCGACAAAAACTACATCGAGTATCTTCCCGGCGATCTTCCGCTGGTCATCTCCGCACCGCACGGCGGTCGCGAGAGACCGGAGGAAATCACGACTCGCGAGAAAGGCGTGGTCGAGGCGGACTCCAACACGCAGGAACTCGCGCGCGCTGTTGGCGAAGAGGTCTTCGCGCGCACCGGGCACCGTGCCCATCTCATCATTTGCCGATTGCACCGGCAAAAGCTCGACTGCAACCGTGAGGTCGTCGAAGCCGCCGCTGGCAGCCCGGTCGCCGAGAAAGCGTGGAACGAATACCACGCCTTCATCGACCAGGCGCTCGCCGCGGCGACTGCGCAAGCCGGCAAAGCCTTTCTCATCGATCTCCACGGGCAGGCGCACAAGGATCAGCGGCTCGAACTCGGTTACCTTCATTCGCAGCAAACGCTCGCTGGATCGGAGGAAAAGCTCAACGCGCCCGAAGCGGCGGGCGCGGGTAGTCTCCGGCGCATCGCCGAGAAATCAAAGCTGTCGTATGTGGAACTCCTGCGCGGCTCGCGGAGCCTCGGGGCGTTGTTTGAAGCGCAAGGTTTTCCCGCGACGCCGAGCCCTCAGCACCCGGTGCCCAATCTTCCGTATTTTCAAGGTGGCTACACCATCCGCCGCCATGTCGCATCCGATTCCCCGATCGCAGGACTCCAGATCGAATGCAATATGACGGGTGTCCGCGACACCGCGGAAAATCGCGTTCGCTTCGCCACTGCACTCGTCGCCGTGCTCCGTGAGTATCTCGCGGAAAACTTCGATCTCCGGCTTCTGCAGCGTTGAGTGTCCGCTTCTGCGCATGAGCAAAGCCTTTACCAAGGAGGACGACGAAATCCCCGAACAGGTGCGGCGGGTGCGTCCGTCGTCTGACCTGCCGCCGGGAGCAGTGAATTACATGACCGCGGAAGGGGCCAGCCGATTGCGAGACGAACTGGAGGAGTTAGTCTTGTCGGCGGTGGGGAGCGGAGGAAAGGCGAAGGTCGGGCGTCGGCAGGAGCGGATCGCTGAATTGGAGCGAGTGCTGGCTTCCGCCACGATTGTGCCCCGGCAGGAGCCCACGCCGGATGAGGCTCTGTTTGGTGCGACCGTGACCGTGCGTTTGAAGAGTGGCAAACTCGCCAACTATCGCATCGTGGGCGTGGATGAAACGAAGCTCGAAGAGGGATGGGTGAGTTGGGTGTCGCCGTTGGCCAAAGCCTTGATCGGCGCGCAGGTCGGACAGCGCGTGCTCCTTGGCGAGGAAGTTGAGATCGTGGAGATTGCGTATTGAGTCGAAAACGTCGTCAGCCGAATTCCATCGACGGGTAAACGATCAGGGCGTCGGTCCATCACTCGATTCCTCGATACTCTGCAGCAACCAGCGGGCGCTGGCCCGGGACTTGCCAAAGGTGCGCTCGGAGTAGATGCGGAGGAGGAGGCCATCGGTGGTGCGGAGGCGGAAGCAGTGTTTCCGCAGGTAACGCTCGCCGCTGCCGTGTTTGCAGTCGCCATAGGCCCGCGAAGTTTCCAGCACTTCGGCGACGATCAACTCGCGCGCTTGCCAGCGGAATTTTGCTGGGAGGCCCGGTTCCCCGCGGGACATGGCGAGCGGGTCGAAGCAGGCATCTGGAATGAGAGGTTCGCCGATGAACGTCGCGGGCAAGACGGCCAAAAAAACGTCGGTTTGTCTCCTCGGGCAAGCGCCGTTGTCGCTTCTGCTGGCGACCGTGACGATGCAGAGCTTTGCAGATAAGGCATACCGGAGCAGGGCCTCGGGTACGTTAGTTCTCAGTCGAAGTCCACGACCTGCGTACCTTCTATTTTCTCGCTAACATCCCTCCCATACGACTTTGCCGTCTCGAGATCCGATGAAGCGGCCAGCACAACGATGCGTGTCAGACCGTCCTCAAGCTGCGCACAAGTTACAAACACATAGGCTTTGGCATCCGTGCCTGCATTGTCCCAGGGATTAAGCTCACTCGTTTTCAACGTGAGATGCGCATCGGTCAGTATCTTTCTCACGCGTGCCACGCACTCCATGACGGGCGAGCGCTGATGAATGACATGCCGCGAAACGGCTGGTTTTTCCTGCCCATAAGTCGGTGCGGCAACCAAAAGCGCGGCCATTAGCATGGCAGCAAAGAGCCAAATTCTCAACGGTTGTATCTCCATGGCTGCGCAGATTATTTCCGATAATGAATACTGACAATGAGGAAGTTATCGCCTCGTTCCAATTGAGCCTGAGAACGAAGGTGTCGTGCTCGTGCGGCTTCGACGAGTCTCGCTATTTCTTCGACGCGGCGGACTGCGATCGCGAGAGGGCGGCTTTGGGTTTTTCGTTCAGCGGTCCGATTTCGCTGGAGCCATCGCGCTTGAGCACGAGCAGCGTATCGTGAAAGGCCTTGAGCGTGGAACGGTGGCCGATGCTCACGAAAGCGACGCCTGAAGAGCCGAGATGTTTGTAAATGAGGCGCTCATTTTCTTCGTCGAGGGCGCTTGTCGCTTCGTCGAGAAAGGCGATGGCGGGTTTTTTCAAAAAGAGCCGGGCGAATGAGACACGCTGTTGTTCGCCGAGTGAGAGCACATTGCCCCAATCGACGATCTTGCCGAGGTCGCCATCCACGCGTTCGAAGATTTCTTCGAGATTGACCATCTTGATTGCGTCGGTGATCGCCTCGTCATCCGCGTCCTCCTCGTTGAACGGATACATGAGCTGGGCGCGGAGACTGCCTGGAACCATGTAAGGTTTTTGCGGCAGGAACATCAGGTGCTTGTGCGCCGGACGATCGATCGAGCCGCTGCCGGATTGCCACAGGCCCGCGATCGTGCGCAGGAGCGAACTCTTGCCCGCGCCGCTTTCGCCCATGATGAGCAGGCTGCCGCGGGGCGGGAGCTCGAAGGTGAGATTGCGCGCGAGTGTCTTTTCGCCGCCGGGCGTTTCCACGGTCACGTCATCGAGCTTGAGCTGAAGCCCTTCTTCGGTGATTTCAATCTGCGCTTCCTCGTTTTCGCGCGCGTCCTCAGCATCGAAAAGATCGAGATTATCCCACAGATCGCCGAGACGCCGAATCCCCGCGGAAAACGAAC
>JBBSDS010000367.1:0-5032 GCA_038240495.1 Chthoniobacterales bacterium
CCCTTGCTCTTGCCGCGCCGGATGCCGCGCTCATCGAGCTTGGTCGCGAGTTCTTTCGCGAAGCCCGGCTTGTTGAAGTCGAGCAGGTAGCCGAGCAGTCCCGCGGTCCAGACACCACCGACACACCCGCGCCATTCAAAGAGCCGCACGCGCGCCCCACTTCGCGCCGCCGTGATTGCCGCGGAGACGCCCGCCGGTCCGGCGCCGCAGACAATCACATCGACATCGCTGACGAGTGGCACGTCGCATCCTGGCTCGTGGAAGATGTTCGCGCTAGTGGGTTTCGCGTCATCGGCCCGCAGCAGATTCGGGGCAGCGACGGCTCCCGCGCCGGCCAGAGCGGTGCGGAAGAAGGATCGCCGGTCGAGGCCGGACAAAATGGGGACATC
This sequence comes from Chthoniobacterales bacterium, assembly GCA_038240495.1. Classification (GTDB taxonomy): domain Bacteria; phylum Verrucomicrobiota; class Verrucomicrobiia; order Chthoniobacterales; family Chthoniobacteraceae; genus Chthoniobacter. The sequence goes on from JBBSDS010000367.1 coordinate 390, forward strand.
GTTCGAGGAGGAAGATTTCATGGGCTGTCGGCGTGAACAGGAGTTTCCGCCGCTCTTTTTAAAATTGCCATCGTTTCCCGCCGGCGAGGTCAACGCGGAGTCATTCACTTCAGCGTCTTGAGGAAGACAAAGAGATCGCTGACTTGCTCGGGTGTGAACGTGTCGAGTAAACCCTCGGGCATCAGCGAGCGGCGCAGATATTTGGTGCTGCGGATATCCTTCCGTGCGATGCGGCGGTCGTCCACGCCGGGCAGGCGGATGACCACGGCGTCCTTGTCTTCGCTCACGTAGAGCGCATCCACGATGTCGCCGTTCGTTAGCTCCACGCGATAAATGCGGTAGCCATTTTCCATCGCGGCGTTGGGTTGCAGGACATTGCGCAAGATCGCCTCGGTGCCCATCGCACCGACGCCGCTCAAGTTCGGTCCGATGTTGCCGCCGGACGGGCCCATGAGGTGACACGCCTGGCAAACGGCGGCGACAATCTTTCCGCGAGCCGGATCGCCGGGCTTCTCCGCCAGCGCCCGATTCTTCGTGTATTTTGCGTCGAGCGTCGCGGCTTCATCGGCCGTCAGGATGGGCGGGAAGTCGCAGGTCTTGATGACCTTCGCGCCGGCTTGCAGTTTGCCCCAACCGTCGGAAACCGAGGCGAAAACGAGACCGCTGTTTAGATGCAGCGCGTCCACCTCGTCCGGACGGATGACGCGTTTCGGGTCGGTCCCGCGGGACGACGAAAGGCTGCGGTCACTCATGCTCCGAATCTCGTTCGCGCTGCGTTCGCGATTCCACAGACGCACCTCGCTCAACACGCCTTGCGTGCCGCCTTTCGCGCCATTCCACGCGAGGCGGATGTTTTCGATTTTGCCGGGTGCGGGCTTGTTGCCGGTACTGTCGAGTTCACCGTCGATGTAGAGCTTCCAGATTCCTGCTGCGTCGCGCGTCGCAGCGACGTGCGTCCAAAGTCCCGGCGTGATCGGCTTCTTCGCCACGGCGACATCGCCGAGCGGCGGGAAGGCGTAGATGCGCGCGCGTTCGCCGAAGAAGTTGAAATCGAGCTGACCCGGCGCACCGGCGATGCTGTCGTTGTTGCCGATCTTGCGGCCCTGCGGATCGAGCCGCACCCAAGCTTCGATGGTGCATGGGCCGTCGAGCGTCACGTTCGTCTGCGTCCACGCGTTGTCGCTGCCGTCGAGTGCGAGCACCGGGCGAAAGAGCGCGCCGAGTTCCTGCATGAGCGCAGCGAGATCGGGATTGTCGCCGAGCACCGCCTGCAACTTGTCCACAGTTGCACCGTCGATTTCATTTTTGGCAATCGTGCCGGCTTTGATCGCAGCGACGGCCGCTCTCGCGCCAGCTTTGCTTGAAATGAGGCGGTCGAGCGTGGAGCGGCGAGCGCCCGCGTCGAGGTGTTTCCAAAGATTGATCACGTATTCGCCGGCATTCGGCGAGCGCGATGAAGCCAGCGCCGCGAGCGCGTCATCGCGGACTTCATTTTGCTGGCCGAACCGCGCCAGACGATCGAACAAATCCACTTTGTCGCTGCGCATCTCGCGCAGTGCCTTCAGCGCCTGGATGGCAGCCGGAGACAGCGCGAAGTACGTGCAGTGGCTTGTCTCGCCTTTGATCCAATCGTGAATTTCGTTGGTTCCTTTCTCCACGACGGTGGCCAGCGCAGCTTCTGTCTCGCCGAGATTAAACGCGCTCGCGAGGCGGATGCCGAGATCGAGCTTCGCGGGTTCGGTGCTCGCAAGGAGCGTGCGTGAGGTTTCGGTGAGGAGGGGCGTGAGCTTCACGGCATCGATGCGACTGCGCACGGCGACGAGAGCTTCGAGGAAAGCTTTGCTCGTCGCGGGATTGGCGAGCGTGGCTTTGATCGCCTCGCCGACACCGGGCTCGTCAGGGAATTGCGCGAGGCGCAGCACTTCCTCCTGGCCCGGTGCGCGCTGGAGTTGCGGCAGCAGCTTCGCCACCCGCGCCGCGCTGGCCTTCGGCTCCAGCGCGAGCGAGGCGAGCAACCGGGCTTCGACCGGCAGGTCCTTCGCTGTGTCGGAGTCGAGAAACTTCGCGACGGCGTCCGGGTGCTGTTCGAGGAACATCCGCACGAGGTAACGCTCGAACTCCCGATCATAAGCTTCGCGGACTTTGATCGACTTGCCGTTCTTCGTGGAAGGCGCAGTGGGCTCCGCGAGTGCAGGCCCGGCAAGGGAGAGGAGCGCCTGGAGGGTTTCTGCGTTCTGATAATTCTTCAACGAGTTTCCAAATCCGCGGATGATCTCCGCGCGGACGTCTGGCTCTGTGCCGGGCTTTTTTCCCAAATCGAGAAAGTCATCTGCGAACTCGCCGTGCCCACTCAGCCGAGCAAGCCGCTTGGCAAGCGCGCGGGCGCCTTCCCGCTGCAGATGGTGGTCTTCGGATGAAAGCAGCGGCAAGAAGTAGCTTTCCCAACCGAGGTAATCGTCCTCATAGATTCGAGCTTCCTCGATCGCCCAAAGAGCGCCAAGCACTCGTGCTGAGGATGCGGAGGGATCTTTCATCTTCAACATTTTCCAGAGCTTCGCCTGAGTTTCCGAGTTGCCCTGATTGCTGAAATACATGCTTGTGATGCCCCGATCTCCAATCGCCTGCCACGCGAGATGGCTCTGCGCGAGCGAGTCGCCGCCGAGTTTTGCGATGAGCTCGTCGCCGCTCAGCTTCGTGAAGTCCGGCACGTCGAATGGCTTCGCGGCTTTCGCTTTCACGCGCCAGATGCGACCGCGGGTTTTGTCGCGGTCGGGGTGGTTTCGCGGGACCTCGTTGTGCGAAATGATCTTGTTGTACCAATCGACGATGTAGAGGCATCCGTCGGGGCCGATGGTGATCGCGACGGGGCGGAACCAAGGGTCGGATGAGACGAGGAAATCGGTCGGTGCGTCGAGCTTCCAGCGTGGCCCGTCGCGGTGCATCTTGATGCCTTGAATCCGATTCGTGATCGGATTCGCGACGAGCATCATGTCGCGCCACGGCTCGGTGAACGGGCCGGCTTTGTCGGTGAGCGCGAGGCCGCTGAGGCCGGTGCCGCCCATCTTGAAATCCGGCGCGGTGCCGGGGAACTCGGGCGCGTAACTTTTCCACTGGCGATCGGAGCAGCCGGGGTAGTTCGCGTATTCGTGGAAGGGCATCACCGGGTAGCCGAAGTCGTTCGCCTCCTGGATGAAGGCTTCTCCTTCGCCGTTGAGCACGAGGCCCCAGATGTTGCACGGGCCGTTGCTTGTGATGGTGAACTCCGAGCCGTCGGGGCGGAACTTCGCCATGCGCGTCTGGTCGAACTGCACGGCGTGCTGCTCGTCGCCGGGACGCGAGACTTTGCCGTAGTTGAATGCGCCCTGCGCCATCCAAATCCAGCCGCCGGGCGCGCGTGTGAATTGATGCGGGAAGAGATGCGCATCCTGCACGCCGAAGCCGGTGAGGATGACCTCACTCTTGTCGGCTTTGCCGTCGCCGTCGGTGTCGTGCATGAGCACGATGTCGTGGCCATGCAGGACGTAGCAGCCGTCCTTGTAAGGCAGCACGCCGAGCGGGATGGCGAGACCGTCGGCGAAGACGCGCGGCTTTGCGACGAAGCCCGTCGGCGACTTCGGGTCACGGTCATAGACGAGCACCTTGTCCTTCGCGTGGCTGGCGTAGAGCGCCTCGGCGGCGGCCGGGTTTTCGTTGCCGTCCACCGGATATTCAAAAGCCGTCGTGGTCCAGAGCGCACCGTGCTGGTCGAAGACGAGCGGGACGAACTTGCCGATGCCCTCGCTCTCTGCCGCGATGAGTTCGGCTTCGAAGCCCTCGGGCAGCTTGAACGTGGCGCGTTCTTCCTCCGGTGTCTTCGCGGTGGTCGCGACGGCATTGTAGCTGATGTCGCGCTTGGACGCGGGCTTCGCGTCATTCGCCGCGGCCTTCTTCGGTGGCTGCAATTTCGCCCGCACGCCTTCCACACCGCCGAGCGATTCCCACGTCGGCGCACCTTTCGTCGCCGGCAGCTCCTCGATCGTTACCTCCTTCACCTGCGCCTTGGTATTTCCGCCCGCATGGACCTGAATACCGATGATCCCGTCGATCGGAATGTTCGGATCCTCCTCCTTGTAGTCCACGCCCGGCACGCCATTGATCCACGTTTGGATGCGGTTGCCTTCCGCGCGGATCACATACTCGTTCCAATCCCAGAGCTTGATCGCGGGGTGCAGCACCGCCATGTCCGCCGGCGCGATGAATCTGTTGCGCCGGCCTTCATCGTAGATGCCGCCGTACCACGACGGCTCGCCGTAGTCGCATTGGTAGCCGCAGACTTCGTGGCCGGTCGGATTGCGCTGCGTGCGAATCTGAATGCCGCTGTTGATCATGCCCGTCTTCGGATCGCCCGTGAGCTTGATCTTCAGCTTCAGCACAAAGTTCGAGAACGACTTCTTCGTGCAGAGAAAATCATTGTGCGGGATCTTATCGACGCCGCCGCCGGTGAGGCAGCCTTCTTCGATTTTCCAGAGCGAAGGTTCGCGACTCTCCCAGCCGTCGAGTGTCTTGCCGTCGAAGAGTGGCACGGGCTCGGCGAGTGCGCTCACGGCGACGAAGAAGGAGAGAAAGAAGGCGAAGCGTTTCATGGCAGGAACAGATGGGAGAGA
>JBBSDS010000368.1:0-5024 GCA_038240495.1 Chthoniobacterales bacterium
CCAGCGACCACAGAGCTAGCTTCCTTCCTCATTACCTTCATGACTATAACTTCCATCGCCCTCACTCCGCTTTGCACTCCCTCACTCCCAGTTCCAGACTCCCAGAAACTGCGGACAACCTGTCGAGCCGCAACAGTTAGGTGTTGCGGGTGTTGTCATTGGTCGGCTTGATTGATTGCGTCGTTGATAAGTGCGCTGAAAGCGCGCGCCTCATCGGTGCTCATGTCGCAAGGGTCGCCGGATGCTGAAATGGCGCGAACCTGAACGGAAGCGCCGTCGGCCCAAGCTGTGGCAGTATCGGCTGCTGACTCTGGCGTGGCGACGAGATAGCCGCCAATGGTGGTAAGAGCCTGCTGGAGAAAACCACGCGTGACACCAAGGCGGGTTTGGAACTCAGCGTCGTCTATATGAACTCCGTTGCAGACCTCGTTGAGGGCGTTGGAAATACCGCCCAACTCATCGCGTGTAAGTGATACGAGAAAGCGATTGGCCGTATGGAGGATGTTGTTCATTGGCTTCCGTTCTCAGTGAGCGCGAGCAACGCCTAACATCTGGATTGAGCCGCAGGTTTGCGGCCTATTCCTTCGAGAGCAGTGCGGCATGTGCGTATTGCAGACCGGGCGTTCTTCTCTGGCAAGTGGGAAGTTCGGAGTTGTCATAGGCCGCACGGCTGCGGCACAGCTACAGGATATGCCGCACGATACGAAAAAATAGAGGATAGGGTCAAAACAGGAGTCAGAATCGCTGTGCTATGCTCGGGTTGACACGCTTTCTCTATTTCGTGACGCGAAGTTTTGCGATGCCTTCCCAGACGCTTCGCGTTCTCCAAACTGGAGCTTCCAACTGCGCGTCCCAAATTGATAACCCGACGGTTTGATCCCGAATGACCCAAGCAAGGTGCTCGTCAGCCTTGGTCTTTTGCCACTGCGCTTTGTCGCCAGGCATGCCGATGAGGAGCTTTGAGGCATGCGCGCCGGCGGCTGCTTTTTGCGCGGTATAACTCCGCCAGTCGGAAGCGTTCGCGCCGATTTCGTCGTAACCCATCGTGGTGAGGCCATCGACGAGCGGTAGTAAGTCCGCCCACCAAGTCTGGTTCGGTGCATTCCATTTGTAGGAGAAGCTATCGACGGTGATTTGTTTGCCCGCGGCGTGCAGGCGATCGGACAACTCGCGCACAAACTGGACGAACGCATCCTTCGCCGAATCCAGCGAGCCGTTGCCTTCCAGATCGACATCGACGCCGTCCAAGGCCAGTCGCTCCGTCTCGGCCACGAGCGCATCTACGAACTCTTTTCGATGGTCGGCGAAGGCCGCGCGGGCGAGTGGCCAGTCCCATGCGTCCACGCCGTTGAAAATGCAAAGCATAACCCGGACGCCGTGCGAATTGCCCCAGTCGCGAAATGTCGAAACCGTGGCGTCGCTAATCGCGCCATACTTTGTGGGCCGTTCGACTTCACCCGTTTTTGTCGGTGCCCAGAATTGCAGGGCAAGGTGCGTGAGCCCGTCTTTCATACCTACACCGCCGAAGGATTCGTTCAGGCGGTTCCGGCACTTATCCACGGCGTAGGGCGCCACCCATGTCATGACCATCCGCTTCGTTGGAGTTTCTTCAGCCACGGCAGTCATTGCGAAAAGACTCGCGACGAGCGATGCGAGCAGTGATGGCTTGAGCATTTATGGCTGGGCGTCCTTCAAGCGCGGGTCGGCGAGGTCGAGGCGGTAAAGGATTTGGTTGTAGTCGTAGTGCGGTGTGCGGTTTTCGCGGCCGGAAAAAGTGTGGGCGTAGGTTCCCTCGAAGTAGATCAGCCGTCCGCCGTCCTCGTCGAAAAAGGCGTGCTGTGCCGGATTGTAGAAGGAGTAGCGGTCGTGCGTGACGATCTTGATCGCACGAGTCCACGGGCCGGTTGGTGCAGTGGCTTCGGCGTACCACACTTCGCCAAGGAACGATGGCTTGCCGCCATGCTGGACGGCGATGAGCACCCAGCGCTGGCGGTATGCGTTCCAGCAAACCGAACCCTCGTGCAGCGTGACGCGCTGCTTCGATGCCGCGTCTTCGGGTGTGACACGGCACTCCTCGGGTTTGATCAGCCCGCGCTTGAGCCACTGCGTTTCTTCCGGCGACTCGATGAGCGGTGAATCTTTGCGCCAGGCATAATCCAATGTGCCATCAGCGCGGCGGCGCGGCCCGTTTTCTCCGGCGCAGGTCCACGCCTCGTATGATGCGGGTTCGCAGACATCACGAAACCGCGCGGGCACGCGAGCGCTCAGACTGGCGTCGCCGAAGTAAAGATAGTCGGTGTCTCCATCGCGAACCGGCGTCACGCGCCCGCGTGGAAAGCGCCATTTCTCGGCGAGCGGGAACTCGACGGCCCGATCGAATATCTCGGTCTGGTCGTTGAATACGGCGATGCCGTGTTCGAATGCCTTTTGCAATCCGCTACGGCGCGCGTAGTGGGCGATCAGTCGTTCCGCCCCGGTATCGTCGCGCACGACCGCGAGGCCGAAGAGCCACACCACACCTTCCTTGCGTTCCAGCGGACACATCTCCTTCGCGAAGCCTTCCGGGCCGGTGAAGTAATGCAGGTTCACGCCTTGCGCCGGCGGCAGTCCACCTTTGTCTGTTAACTCCGACCACGCGCAAGCCGTGCGAAAATTTCCCAGCGGATACGACAGCCGCATCGTGTCACCCCACAGCCAGAAGATGCGCCCGCGATACACCGCGGTCTGCACTGAGTCCTGCCCGACCACACCGCCGTTGCTGAGCGGTTCAGCGAGCGGCGGTTTTTCGCCGAGCAGCACGGTGTCGCGATAAATGCCGAGGCCCGTGAGCCGGCAGACACGCTCCGCGATATTGAGCCGCTTGGCTTTCACCACCACCCGCCCACCCGGCTGTGGTGTGAAGCGCTGGCCAGTCATTCCGAATCCGTCGTAAGGAAATTCGTAGCCGTGCGAGCGCATCGAAAACCACACGGGAACACCCATCTGGCCGGGCTCATTGAAGGCAATCCGACCGGCGCTGTCGGTGACGTAAAGTTGATTGTCCATCGTCTCCAACTCGACCAGTGGCACGGCACGTCCGCTGGCCGCATCGACGACCTCGATGCAAAACGGTTTTTCCGCGGCCAAGGCGCAGGAGGCGAACAGCGTGAGCGCGTAAAGGAAGCGCATTACTTTACTCCGGTGACGAGTGGCTGCGTCCAGGCTCGCTCGAATTCGCCGGCCCGATACGGGTCGGCTTTCGGCTTGGAAGAAGTGATCCGAGCACGGACGTAAATTTCGTCGCCCTTGAGCGCGTAACTCGCGGATGCGCCCTCGACGGTCGCGAGCACGGCGCCGATATCTTTGCTGTAGCTGCGGGTCACGCCCAACGTTTCGCCGGCGTCGCCGAAGACTTGCTGGCTCGTGCGATCGAAGCCTTTTCGCGTGCCGATGAATTCGGTGGTGTAGGTGATGCCGGGTTCCGCTTCGATCTCGACGGAGAGCCGGTCTTTGTCCCGGTTCACATCTTTGAGCGTCACGCCGGAAGACGCATAGAAATCGCCGGCTTCGAGCGCCGCGATCAGATTTTCGACGGTCAATTTTGCGGCGCGCACCATGACCCATCCGCGGCCCGGATGGCTCCCCTTGTTGGACTCGTTGTGGTATTGATGCGCGTCGTCCGTCGCGAGCCCGAACATGGCTTCTCTGCCGAGTTCGGCGAGTCGTTCGGTGAGGATGATGTCCCATACCCGATCCGTTCCCGCGTGTTTGTCGTCGCCTTCGTTGTGAACCAGAGGGTGGCCGTTATAGACCTCAAAGAAGAGCTCGTTCTCGACCTGCATGAGTTCCTCCGCGGTGATGCCCCAGCCAAAGTTCGGATGATTGATGTGCGGAAACATCGGCACGCCGGTGCGCTGCCGCTGCGCGACCACGGCATCGACGGTTTTCTGCATCACTTCCACGATATTGCTGCCGGTCTGCGGCTCGATCTTTTCGCGGACGTTGGTGGCATTGATGTGCACCGGCGCGGTCAGGTAACGCCCGGTGATTTCCTCGCTCTCGACCATGAGGAAGCGGTCCGGCTCTTCGAGCGGTACGCGAAACTCGCTGAGCATTTTCAATCGAACCTCGCGCTCGCCCCCGGTCGTGCGCTGCTCGACCCATTTTTCGCCGAAGCGCGCGAGGTATTTGCCAAACGCCAGCTCGCCGCCCTTGCTCTTCGCCACAGAAATCCAGCGCTCGTGGTCGGAGAGGATGTTGTGATCGGAGAGCGCGAGGAAATGGTAGCCATGCTGTTTGTACCAAGCGGCGATCATCTCCGGATAATCGTCGCCGTCGCTCCAGTGCGAATGCGTGTGCAAGTTGCCTTTCCACCAGCGCGCCGGCGGCTCGGCGGCATGAGTGAAGAAGGGGAGACAGACGAGCAGGCGGAGGAGGGCGCGCATGGACGGATTAAGGTGCCGCGCTGTTGCCGGGTCAAGTGACACGCAACCCACGCACTCTAAAACCCTCAGCGCGTCGGCGAGTAATCGGTCGCCTTGAGGAAGACCGACTTCACGCCATCCGGCACGGTGAGCGAGCCGCCGCCTTTTTCCTCGGAGCCCTTCTTGACGGCGATCCAGTCGGGATCGGCACGGAAGGCCGCGAAGGACGCTTTGGCCGCGTCCTCGCTGGCGTGGGCGAGCAGATAGACCAGCGTGTTCTCTGCCGCCGCTTGGTCCGGCAGGAGCTGCCAGTAAAAGAGATTCGTCATTCCGTGCTTGGCGAAGAGCGCGATCGTGTGGTCGCGAAAGCGCGCGTGCAGCAGCGGGAGGTTGCCGGGCGTGGTCGTGTAGGTGCGAAGTTCAAACACGCGCTCGCCTGTCCCTTTCGAGGGCTGGATCGCCGGTGAAAAATCTGTCGCGGTCATGAAGACCGATTCGACCTTCGCGACGAGCTTGCCGTTTGCCTCGGAAGCGGCGCGCGCCTTTTTCCAATCTTCATCGGCGCCGAATTCCTTCCAGAGCTTTTCGCGCTCTTCCCGGCTCGGAAAGGCGATCACGTAG
>JBBSDS010000369.1:0-4998 GCA_038240495.1 Chthoniobacterales bacterium
GCTGCTGTTCCGCCTGCCGCCGGGCACCTTCCTGCGCGGCACGTTGCTTCTGTTGCTGCTGCGCCTCCATTTGCTGCTGTTCCGCCTGCCGCCGGGCACCTTCCTGCGCGGCACGCTGCTTCTGTTGTTGCTGCGCCTCCATTTGCTGCTGTTGAGCCGCTGCGGCGGCGTCCGCCTGTTTGCGGGCGGCACGATCTTTCTCCCCCTGAATCTTCTGGCGCTCCGCTGCGGCGGCTTGCTCCTGCTGGCGCTGACGCAGCGCGTTTTGCTGACTTTCCATTTGCTGCTGCTGTTGCTGCTGCGCGGCGGCGCGTTGCTTGGCAAGCCGCTCCTGCTCGGCCTGTGCCGCCCGCGCGGCGCGGTCCGCTTCATCCCGGGACTCGCGCATCTTTTCGGGAGGCGTTGCGACCGGATTGGAAACCGGGGGAACCGCTCCGACCACGGGCGGCGCGCTGTTCGGATCGTGGGGTTTACGGCCTTTCTCGCGGGTCACTACCGCCGGCGGGACGGTGTTTGGATTCGGCGTGGCCTGACTGGTCGTCGCCGTTTCCGGTTTGGTTTTATGATCGATCGTGGCTGTAGGATTGAAGGGCTTCAAGGGCGCGCCAGGAGCGGCAGTTGCTGCCTCCGGTGGCATTTTGCCGCGGCCTTTTTCGCGGACAATTTTCTCCGGCGTCGCAGCACCTGCGGGCACGGGTTGCACCGGCGGCGTCCCCGTGCCAATGGGCGGCGCAACCGCGACCGGCGCGGGCTTCTCGCCTTTGCCCGGCTTGCCGCGCTGCTCGTTCCCAGTGGTCAGCGGGGCAGCCTGCGGATTCGCCTTTTCAGGAACAGCTTTCAACTCCGCCGCGGCCACTGGCCGGGCGGGCGCCGTCTGCGGATTCAGGCCTTTCGTCTGCCGCCCTATCTCCTGCTTCAGTTCGTCGCGAACGCGCGGATCTTTCACCCCCGTCCAACCCGTCGTCACCTTTTCCGCGGCGAAGGATTTTTTCGCCTTCGACTTGAGAAATGCCGGGTCGGCAGGTTGCGTGATGAGGGGCGCCGCCACGACGAGCTGATTTCCGATCGCCTGCGCCCTGAGCGCATTGCCCCTTCTTCCCTGGCCACCAGGCTGGATGTTCGGATTGAGCACGAGCTTCAAAGCCGGAATCGGCCGCGCGGAACGCTGGTTGATGAACACGTAATTCGGGCCTCCGTTGAAGACCAGCGGCGCTTCGCCATAGCTGTTGTTGTAGGTGATGTTCGTGATGTTCACGGTCTCGCGGATGATCGTCACATTCTCCCCGCGCCCGATGATCACTGGCCGCAATACCGGCGCGCCAAAATCCCGCACGCGGCAGAAGCTGTAGAAGGCCGGCCCGATCCCGTACTCGTGGTCCGCCCAAGTGCTGATCCCGATCTCCCGCCGCCAGCGGGCCTGCGGCGGCAGCGGAGCCCAACCTACATAGTCGTCGCTCGATCGCCACGAGACCCAGGCCGGACCCCACTCGGAATCCGGCTGCCAGCACCAGCCCTCGTCTTCCACCAAAACCCAGCGGCCATAATGATAAACGATCCCGCCGAACTCTTCATAACTCACCCATGTCCAACCCGCATCGGTGTAACTCCAGTAACCATCGGCATACGGCGCCCAGCCTTCATCCACATCGGTCGGGTGCCAGCAGGTGCCGTGGTCCGCGACCTCGACCCACTCGCCATACGGCGCGAGCGCATCGTAGAAATAATCGAACGAGACCTCGGCGCGAGCGTGCGCCGCACTGGGCGCAACGACGGCGAGCATCACGGTGAAAAACAAGGCAAGGACAGATCTAATTTTCATGGCGGTGGTAGCTGACTCGGACTCGGCGGGCTGGACATTCATTCACCAGAATTTGCCGCCAGCAATCAATCGCCAGCGGTTGCCACTCTGGATTTGGTTTCACGTCTTGGCAGCCGACACCCTCGGCCTACAGTCCGGCTCGTGAAAGCATTTCTCCAGTTGATTCTTGCCGCCCTGCTCACGGTGCCATGCGTCCTCCGCGCCGCGGAAAAAAAACTCATTGTCGGCATGGACTTGAGCTATCCGCCTTTCGAGATGCGCGACGAACGCGGCGCTCCCACCGGGGTCAGCGTGGACCTCGCGCAAGCCCTCGGCGCGCAACTTGGACGGCCCGTGGAAATCGAGAACATCCCGTTCGCCGGCCTCATCCCCGCGCTAAAAACCGGCAAGATCGACCTCATCATCTCGTCGATGACCGCCACGCCCGAGCGCGCGCAGTCGATCGATTTTTCCGAGCCATACTTAAAGACCGGCCTGTGCCTGCTCGTCGGCGCGAAGACCAGCATCCAATCCATCACCGACGCCGACCGCGCGGGCCAAACGATCGTTGTCGTCAAGGGCACGACGGGCCACCTCTACGCCACGCAACACTTGAAATCCGCGCACGCACTCGTGCTCGATCAGCCCGCGACGTGCGTCCTCGAAGTCGCGCAGGGCAAGGCCGAAGCATTTCTCTTCGACCAGATTTCCACGCTCAAAAACTGGCAAAAAAATCCGGGCACAACCCGCGCACTGCTCACGCCCTTTCAAGCCGAGACATGGGCCATCGGCCTGCGTAAAGGCAACGACGATCTGCGCGTAAAGGTGAATGCCTTTCTCGCCGAATACCGCTCCAAAGGCGGCTTCGAGCCACTAGGCGACCACTGGCTCGCGGAGCAGAAAGCCGAGTTCAAGAAGCTTGGTGTGCCGTTTGTTTTCTGAGTGCCGAGCTGGCGGGCGTGCCGCGTTTCGAGGCGATGTCAAAAACCCGGTGCGCTGACTCCGCGCGCTGGATCGCTGATGCGCAGGATCGCATTGCCCTTGCCACTGTCATGGTTGATCCCGAGCGCCACCGGGCGGCCCGACCGCTCCCACATATCGGTCACCGTCACCGCACCGCGGCGCAGCTTCACCGTGGTCGGGTATTCGGCGGATTTTGTCGGCGGGCCAAACTGTTCGATCGCCGCCGCGCGCAGCTTGCCCCAGTCTTCGCGGATCAAGGTGTCGAGCTCGGTGATCCGCTCCGGCAGGCACTCGAAGGTGATCGCCGCGAGCCCGTCCTTCATTTCAAAGTCGATGTCGAATTTGCTCTCTCCGAGGATCCAGCGGTAGCGCGAGTTCAGCGCCACGCGCATGGTCGCCGCCACACGCTGCGTCACGACTTTTGAACGGTCCAGCTTGCGCAAAATCACTTCCTCACTATCGCCAAAGACCAGTCGGTCGAACACCCGTCGATCCTTCTCGCCTTCCCACTCCCGCTCCCACTGGGCAACATCCTCCGCGTGGAACCGATCGACAGCCGCCTGTCTCATCCCCGCCCCGGTCTTCTTCCTGGCCGCCAACTCCTCCGCCACGGCCTTCTCCTTCGCCGCCAATTCCGCCACCCTCGCCTCCTCCTTCGCTGCCAACTCCTCCGCGCGCAGTTGTTCCGCCGCCGCGTCAGCCGCCCGCAACGGCCAGTCAGGCTGATCAAAATAGGTCGGCTCCGACTTCCGCTTCTCCGCGACGATCGCGAGGAACCGCTGGTTCAAGGCCGACCCGCCTTGGGCCACCGACGGATACTTCTGCATCGCTGCCTTTTGCCAGCGCTCGACCGTCTGCGGCGAAACGGACGCCGCATGGAGCGTGGCGACGGCGGCAAGGAGCGCGAGGAAAACGATCTTCATAGTGGTAGCGCGCAAGCACTGATCGGCGAGCCGGCTTGGGCGACAGTGCCTGAAAAGTTCCCGGAAAGGCCACGCGGAGTCAAACTCCGCAACAGAAACCAATTTCAAGGACGAGCTGCGGCCGACGCGCCGGCGTCGAGGAAGACATCCATCTGCTGGCCGGCGTAAACCGGCATCGAAGGTTGCTCGAAGCGGAAGATGACTTGCAGCACGCGCGTATCCACGCGTTCGCTGCTCTCTCCGGTCAGCGAGCGTTTCGGGACGATGTAGGGCTCGATGCGGACGAAGTGCAGTAGGATCGGATTCTCGCGGCGGCCTTTGATGAAAGCGACGGCGTCGCAGCCCGGTCGCACGCGCGAGGCGTTGTCTTCGTCCACGTCAGCGCGGAGTTGAAAGTCGCGCACATTGCCGAGCAGAATCGCGGGTTCCTGCGCGGTGAGCGAGGCGTACTCTCCGCCGCGGACATTGACTTGCAGGATGGTACCGTCGCGTGGGGCTTTGATCGTGAGGAGGTCGAGCTGGGTTTTCGTCCTCCGGAGTTGCGCCTCGGCCGCGCGGAGTTCGGCGGTCACGCGCGTCAGCGCCGCCGTGGCTGATTGCGCGGCGAAGCGTGCGCGCTGGCGCTCGTCGGTGCTCGAGACTTTGTTTTCACCGAGTTTCTCCATCCGATCCCACGAGTCCTTTTTGTCCGCAAGGTTGATCTGCGCCTGCTCGATTTGTGCTTGCAGCGTGGCAATTTGCGCCTCCTGCGCCGCGACCACGGCGCTCGCATCGCGGGCATCCTGTTCGAGAAGCACGTCGCCAGCCTTCGCTTCGTCGCCGACTTTGACATTCACCTTCGTCACGAGCGCCGCAACGGCGGGCGCGATGCGGACGTTTTCATCGACACTCTCGATGATGCCACGCGCACCGATGGACTGCGCGAAAGGCGCGTGTGTGGGCTCATTCAGCGGCGGTGGAGGCGGCTCGACATGACGCAACTGCTTCACCAACACGATGGCCGCGATGACACCTGCGATCGCGAAATAGACGGAGGCTCTTTTAAACATATTGCGCGTGGTATTCGCCGCGACCGTGGACGGCTTTGACTTGGCCGTCTTCCATCTCCGCGATGCGGTCGGCAAAGGAAAAGATGCGGCTGTCGTGCGTGACGACGATGACGCAGCGATCAGGTCGGCAAGCGGTTTCCTTCAACAGTTCGAGCACCTTGTGGCCCGCGGCGGCATCGAGCGCAGCAGTCGGTTCATCGCAGATGATGAGCCGCGGTTCATGCACCAGAGCCCTTGCGATGGCCACGCGCTGTTGCTGGCCGCC
>JBBSDS010000370.1:0-4947 GCA_038240495.1 Chthoniobacterales bacterium
AACACGATTTGCAGGAACCAATCGGGGGCGAAACCCGACTGCAATGCAGTAGGATTTTGTGCTGTAAGTGCTTCTCAATCCAATCGTTGTGTTAATGGCCTCAAGTATTTTTAGCGCCTCTACTGCATAGTTACGGCTAAGTAGCGGGCGCAGTGGGGCCACTAGGGCGACTTGGCCCGGACAAACTTGATCCTGGCAAACGCTTCGAGGGCGACTTCTCGGGCGATGGCGTGGTTGACGATGGGTTCGGGATAATCGCGCTCAAGTTCGACACCAGCGGCGCGGAGAATGTCCGGTGGCGCTACCTGCGGCTGGTGAATCCATTGAGCTGGAAGTTTCGCCAATTCCGGACACCAGCGACGAACGTAGTCTCCGTGCGAGTCGAACTTCTCGCCCTGGCTGGCAGGATTGAATACGCGGAAATAGGGCGCCGCATCCGCTCCGCAGCCCGCTGTCCATTGCCAGCCGAGGGTGTTCTGCGCGAGGTCAGCATCCACGAGGGTGTCCCAGAACCAACTGGCTCCCTCTTGCCACGGCATGAGCAAATCCTTCACAAGAAAGCTCGCCACGAGCATCCGCGCGCGATTGTGCATCCACCCGGTGGCCCACAGTTCGCGCATGCCCGCATCCACGATGGGAAATCCAGTTCGGCCCTCTTGCCACGCGCGCAGCCCAGCTGAGTCCTTGCGCCACGGAAAGTGTTTGAAGTTGGCGCGTAACGGTTCGGTCGGCATGTGTGGAAAGTGGAATAACAGATGATGGGCAAACTCCCGCCAGCCGATTTCGGTGAGAAATTGGGAAGCCCGCCACTTCTCGACGGTCAATCCGCGCCTTGACGCCATCCGCCGCAAACCATGCCACACCTGGCGGGGACTGATCTCGCCGAAATGCAGATGCGGTGAAAGGCGCGACGTGCCGGTTAGATCGGGTCGGTTCCTTTGCTCCGAATAACTGTCGAACGCCCGCGACAGAAACCGTTTCAGGCTTTCCGTCGCGCCTCCCTCGCCCGGCTGCCACGCGGCGCGCAGCCCTCCGGCCCACTGGATTCGCGGCTCGAGTTCCAGTTCATCGAGTTCGAGGGACTTCGGCCACTTCGGCGGCGCAGTCAGATGTTTGGGCGCAGGCAACGGTTCGGGCGGGTCGGGCTGCGCGAGACAGTTTTTCCAGAACGGCGTGAAGACTTGAAACGGTTTACCGCTCTGGTTCTGAATCGTCCACGGTTCGTGCAGCAATGCCGCATTGAAACTGTCCGCCTCGATGCCCTCCGCACGCAGTGATTGCTCCACCTTCGCGTCACGGGCGATGACAGCGGGTTCGTATCGGCGGTTCCAGAAGACGGCTGCCGCGCCGGTTTCCCTGGTGAGAGCACGAAGAATTTCGAGCGCCGGGCCGCGACGAATTAAGAGCTGCGATCCAGCCTCATGCAGACCGACATCCAGCGCCGCCAGCGATTGGCGCAGCCACCACTTCGATGCGCCACCTGGTGGCCAGTCGCCTTCTTCTTCCGGTGACCAGATGAAGATGGGCACGACAGCGCCGCCGCCTCTGACAGCCGCCTGCAGCCCCGGATTGTCCGCTAATCGAAGGTCTAGCCGAAACCAGTGAATCGAAGGAGCGTTCATGTTGCTGGATCCGAGTTATGCAGCAAGTGTTGGAAGGTCGCATCGAGTTCTGGGAAACGAAACACGAAACCGCCTTCTAGCAGGTGAGCGGGCTGCACCCTCGCGCTGGCGAGCAACGCCTCGCGGCCCATATCGCCGAAAATCAACCCCACAGCGAATGCGGGCATTGGCAGAGAAACGGGGCAGCGCAGCGCCCGCGCCAGCCCTCGCGTGAAGTCCGCGTTCGTGGCCGCCGCAGGCGACACCGCGTTGACCGCGCCGCTCAAGCAGTCGTCCTCCTGCAACGCCAGTTCCACTACGCGCAGCAAGTCTTCCAGGGAAATCCAACTCCAATACTGCCGACCCGAGCCGAGCCGGCCGCCGAGTCCGATCCGGAAAACGGGCAACATCTTAGCAAGTGCGCCGCCATGTCGGGCCAGCACGATGCCGAGGCGCAAATGCACGACGCGGATGCCGTGCTGCCGGGCCGGCTCGGCCGCCGCTTCCCACGCCCGACACACTTCTGGAAGAAAACCAGTGCCGGCAGGACTTCCTTCGTAGAGCACTTCATCGCTCCGGTTGCCGTAATAGCCCGTGGCCGAGGCGCAGACCAAAACCCGTGGTGGTTGCGACAGACGGGCCAGCGCCCCGCTCAGAAGGCGCGTCGCGTCCACGCGGCTGGAGCGGATGCGCGCCCTGGCGGCAGGCGTCCATCTCTGGGCGATGCTCTCACCGGCGAGATGAATCACGGCGTCGATCGGCCCTGCTGGATCGAGGCGAATTTGCCCGATCTCTGGATTCCACGTCGGCCCGGCTTCGCCGCCGGCAGAAGCGCGGCGCAGCGGCAAGACGCGATGCCCGTTTTGGGTAAGCCGAGAAACCACGGCCCGGCCAATGAACCCGCTCGCTCCGGTGACAAGGATGTTCATGCCTATTTTCCTGCACCGGCTGACGCTTTGATCCACTCCACTTCCAGTTGGAAGGAACCGTCCTGCTTATCGGAAATCAGGAAACCCACCGAGGTGATCCTGGCTGGATCAAGCGGCGGCACGTCGGACAACACGCGTCCGCGAAAGGTAGGGATGAAGTCTTTGAAAGGCAGCCGGTGTTCTTCCCACTCGCCGCGTTTCGTCGCGAAAGCGCATTGGTAAATCGGCGTGTCGAAACCAGTCTCGGTTCGCACGGTGAATTTGTAGCGACGTCCATCGCCGCGCAACCACACGACGAAGGCGTCGAGGCCACTGAGGTTCTGGCGGACGGGCGACGAGCGCACCGAGGCGAACCCGCCATTATTCTCCAGCGACACGACGCCGCTGAAGACTGCGCCGCCATTAGTGATGACTTGGAACTGGCTGGTGGACACGCCACCCATCACATCGTCATTGACGATTTGCCAGACGGGCGAATTGGTGGTGATCGTGAAGTCAAAAATGATTTTCTCGGCAGCGTTGGCATTCATGTTTAGGGCGAACATCGCCAGCGCGGCCAGTCGGCGCGGCGAGGTTGAAATGTTGAGGGTCATTGGGGTTAGCTAAGTCAGGAGTTCAGACGCCACAACGCGAAGTTGAGCGCTGAGGCAAAGGTGACCCACGCCAGGTAGGGTGCGAACAGCCACACGGCGACGCGACTGACTGGGCGGAAGGCGGCTAGCGTCGCGGCAATGGCGAGCCAGAGCAGCGCGATTTCGGCGAAGGCCACGCTGGGCCAGTGCAGCCCGAAGAACAACGGCGTCCAGGCAGCGTTGAGCGCCAGTTGCACGCGAAAGAGCGTCAGCGGGCGGCGTTGCCCCGCGAAACCTCCGCGTTTCCACACAAGCCACGCAGCCACGGCCATCATCGTGTAAAGCGCCGACCATACCGGCCCGAAGATCCAGCCAGGCGGATTCCACGACGGCTTTTTCAGCGCCGCGTACCATTCGCCCGGCATGAAGATCGCGCCGAGCGAAGCGGCGCAGTAACAAAGTGCCAACCAGCCCGCCAAGGTGAAGGCTGACTTCAGACGCGACGGAAACGAAACCTGCTCATCAGGCTCGTTAACGCCGCCCGCCGCGCTCGTTGAGGTCGTCATCACTCACCGTTCTCGTATTCCTTGAGGAATCCTATGAATTCGCGGCGGTGATCTTCCTCGCCGCCGAGAATTCCAATAACCATGTCCTGCGTTACATAATCCACGCCGTCGCAGAGCTTGATGATCTTGTTGTATTGCGCGATGGCACCTTCCTCGGCTGCGATGACGCCCTTAATGACGGCGACGATGTCAGTTGTGTCCTTGCGCGGTTGGAGAAACTTTTGGTTGCGCGCCAAGTCGAGCGAGCCGGGGACGAGGCCACCGATGGTTTTGATGCGCATGGCAAGCTGTTGCGCGTGCTGCACCTCGACGGCGATGTCGGCCGCCAGGGCCTTCTTGATGACTTCCGAGCGGACGCCATCGAGGTTCACGGAGGCGGCGATGTAATTTTGTACCGTCTCCAATTCCATGGCGTAGGAGAGGCAGAGTTCCTGAATAATTTTTGCATTTTTCATATCCGATATTTCTTAGCAGACCCGGACGCCGAATGCGACTGCGTTCCACTGTGGAATAGTCTTCATTCAATGCGAAGGCACCGATGGGCTTTTAGGCGAGGACGAATCATCACCATTGGTTTCAATCGCACCCGCCACGACTGCGCGCCCCAAGTTCCGAATCATCCCGCGAAACACCAGTTCGTGCAGTGGAAAAAGCGCATACCAATAGGCCAGCCCCCACAAACCAACCGGGTCAAACATCGCCGTCTGCCGCAACCGCGTGCCGTCACCGTCAGGTTGCACCTCGAAGCCCAGCCACGCCCGGCCGGGGAGTTTCATCTCCGCCTGCAATCGCAATCGCCGTCCGGGTTCGATCACTTCCACACGCCAGCAATCGAGCGTGTCGCCCACCTGCAACCGCTGCGGATCGCGACGTCCTCGCCGCATTCCGACGCCGCCCATGAGCACGTCCAACCAACCTCGCAAAGCCCAAAGCCAGTTCGCGTAGTGCCAGCCGGTCGCGCCACCGATGCTTTCCACCGTGGCGAACACTTGGGTTGGTGACGCCGCAACGCGCGCGGATCGCGAATCCACCAGCCTGCTTCCAAATCGTGTGCCGCCCCATTGACGGGGGGCACTGGCGGCGGCGGACACTGCGTCCGACCAGCGCGTCTGGGCGAAGCTGGAGTCCTCGTTTCGCAATGCCCGAGCAATCGCCTCGCGCACGCCCAGCGGCTCGATGGGAAAAAGCCGGAGAGCGGAATCGTCGCGCACGATGGTAGGGTGGCGGAGGCTGTCCACCAGTTTGCGCCCCACGCGGGCATACAGCGGCGTCACCAGGC
>JBBSDS010000371.1:0-4933 GCA_038240495.1 Chthoniobacterales bacterium
CCGTGCACCGAACATCGCGGGGAGCGGCGGCGATGTGGATGTGCTCAGCCAGTGGACCTATACCAATCCCGATCCGCTGCGCATCGGCTACTTCGCCGATGAACTGTTCGCGATGGCTGGTCCGCGGCAGCGCGTGATGAAGATGACGCAGCTCTTTTGGTATCGCGCGCAGACCGCTCCGCAGAAATCCGCCGCCAGCCACATCGCCTCGCCTTTCGACGATCACGATCCCGACGCGGCTTACATCACCATTTCGCCGATGCACCTGCGCGAGTCGTTCTGGACGAAGATCGCGCGCCCGGTGAGCGGCCTCATGTATCATGGCTGGCAGGCGCTGGTGCCCACCGAGAGCATCGGCGGCTACCGCTACACCCATCCCGACACGAAGGAGGAATTCCGCCGCCTGCATCGCGGTGTGCTCGAGCCGCTCGGGCCCACTCTGCTCGCGCTCGCCGATCGCCCGAGCGATGTGGCGTATCTCGACAGCTTCACCGCGCAGATGTTCGCCGGACGCGGCAGCTACGGCTCGCGCAACGAGGAAGCCTATCTCACACTGCTCCACGCGCAGCTTCAGCCGCAGGTTCTTTTTGAGGACACGCTGCTCCAGCGCGGACTCGACGGGTTCAAGGTGCTGGTGCTTTCCGATTGCGACGTGCTCCCGGCGAGCGTGGTGAAGCGCGTCCGCGAATTCCAAAAGCGCGGCGGCATCGTCATCGGGGACGAAAATCTCGTGCCCGCGATCTCACCCGACATTCGTCTGCCGAAATTCACCCGCACCAAACAAGCCGCCGCCGATCACGCCACTCTGCTCTCCCGTGCGGCGAGCTTGCGCGCCGCGCTCGATGCCAGATACACGCGGCACGTTGAGAGCACGAACTCCGAGGCCATCGTCCGCTGCCGCCAGTCCGGCGAGGGCGACTATGTCTTTGTGGTGAATGATCGCCGGGAGGCAGGCGACTACGTCGGTCAGCATGGTTTGGTGATGGAGAATGGCTTGCCGAGCGATGCCGAGGTCTCGATTCGTCGCCCCGACAGCCACGTCTATGATCTTGCCGCCCGTCGCGAAGTCACTGCCACCACTCGTGAGAGCGGGCTGCGCTGGACGGTGCAACTTGGCCCGTGCGAAGGCGGTGTCTTTCTCGTCGCGCCCAAGCCGATCGCCCGCGTGCAACTCGGCGGCGCGCATTCAGCGAAACGCGGATCCGCCTTGAAGATCGCCGTCATCGTCGCGGATGAAGCCGGGCAACCGGTGCGCGCCGCCATTCCCCTGCGCGTCGAGATCGCCGACCCCGCCGGGCGCGCCGCGGAAGGCAGCGGCTACTACAGCGCCAGCGATGGCCGCCTCGAACTCGCGCTCGACCTCGCTCCAAACGACGCTCCCGGCACCTGGGAAGTGCGCGCCACCGAGCTGGCGTCGGGCCGCACCGCTCGGCATTTTTTTCGCGTCCCACCCACCCCGCTAAACTAAACAAACAAGCAACCGATCCCATGCTATCTCGAACTGTTCTTCACCTTGCCGCCTGCGTATTCCTTAGTCTTTTTCCAGCGCTACAAGCGGCAGAAGCACCCGCGAGGAAGTTTCGCGCAGGCGCGGCGACGAGCAACATCACGCCGGAACTTGGGTCGAAGATTGTCGGCGGCTTCCTGCCATTTCCTGCAACGGGAATTCATGACGAACTGCATGCGCGCTGTCTCGTGCTTGACGACGGGAAGACGAAACTCGCGCTGGTCGTGTGCGATCTGCTCGGCATGAATCGCAGCGTAAGTGTCGAAGCGCGACGGCTCATCGAGGGCGCGACAGGCATTCCTCCATCACAGGTCGCCATTTCCTGCACGCACACTCATTCCGCTGCCAGCGCGCTCGGGGACAATCGTTACACCTCCGAGCAGACGCTCGATGACTATCAGAAGTTCGTCGCGCGACGGATTGCGGACGCCGTGCGGCGAGCGATTGATACCTTGCGCCCGGCGCAGATCGCCTTCGGCACCGCCGAGGCGCCCGAGACTGTCCACAATCGCCGCTGGGTGATGCGCGAAGGAACGGCGCCGCCGAATCCGTTCGGCAAAGTGGACAAGGTGAAAATGAATCCTTCGGTGGGAAGCAAGGATCTCGTGGAGCCGGCGGGACCGACCGATCCGACGATCTCCTTCATTGCCCTGCGCGA
This sequence comes from Chthoniobacterales bacterium, assembly GCA_038240495.1. Classification (GTDB taxonomy): domain Bacteria; phylum Verrucomicrobiota; class Verrucomicrobiia; order Chthoniobacterales; family Chthoniobacteraceae; genus Chthoniobacter. The sequence goes on from JBBSDS010000371.1 coordinate 2,166, forward strand.
GCCCAGTGGGCGGCCGCTCTCGGTGTATGCCGCATACTCGCTGCATTACGTGGGCGGAGTCGGCAGCGGAGATATTTCGGCCGATTACTACGGGATGTTTTGCGCGGCATTGACGAAGTTGCAAAACGCGACGGACTACGACCCGCCCTTCGTCGCGATGATGGCGAACGGAACGAGCGGCGACATCAACAACATCGACTTCCTCAAACCGCGCCCTAAAGCCGCGCCCTACGAGAAGATGCGCCAGGTCGCGGAGGACGTGGCCGGCAAGGTGAACGCAGCGCTGGCAAAGGTGGAATGGAAGGATCATGCCGAACTCGACGCGCGGTTTCGCGAGCTGAAACTCTCGTGGCGTCCGCTCGACGCGGACCTGCTGGCATGGGCCAAAGACAAACAGGCCCATCCCGCGCCCGGATCGAGCAAGGCGGACCTGTCCGCGATCTACGCCAGTCGTGTGCTGACCCTCGCCGCCGCCCAGAATCCCGCGCTTATTCCTCTGCAAGTCTTTCGCATCGGCGAGGTCTGCATCGGCACTTTCCCGTGCGAGACATTTGCGGAGACCGGCCTTGAATTCAAAAAGCGCAGCCCCTTCCCACACTCGTTCATGGTCGAGTTGAACCACGGTTACTTCGGCTATCTGCCGACCCCGCGGCACTTCGAGTTGGGCGGCTACGAGACGTGGCCCGGGACAAATTCCCTCGAATCGCAGGCGTCCGTGAAGATGCTCGGCGCGCTGCTGGAAATGGCCGCGGAAGTGGCACCGAAATCAAAATGAACCCAATGACCTTCATCTTCAACCGCCGATTCTTTTCCGTTCTGTCATTGGTGCTGCTGGCATGGAGTTGCCTGCGGCCCTCCGCTCCGGCTGCGGAGAAGCGAGCGCCTGATCCGCAGGCCATCGCCGGGTTGGCGGCGGGCAAACGCACCGAGGCGCGCGCCGCATGGTGGGGTTTTGATCCGGAAGACTCGACGGCGGCATTGCAGGCGGCCATCAATTCCGGGGCGCGCAAGCTGGTCGTCGAAAACATGGGCGCGTCGTGGATTACCGATAAGCTGACGCTCGCGAGCGACCAGGAGATCGTCTTTGAAAAAGGCGTGGAGGTGCTCGCCAAGCGCGGTTCCTTCCACAATGGGAATGACAGTCTTTTCTCCGCAAAATCGAAGAAGAACATCACGCTCACGGGTGACGTTGCGACGCTGCGGATGTGGAAACAGGATTATGACGGCAAGACGCAATACAAACACGCCGAGTGGCGTCATGTGCTCGCATTCTGGAGTTGCGCGGGCGTGCGCATCACGGGGCTGACGCTGGCCGACAGCGGCGGCGATGGCATCTACCTCGGCGTCTCGAAAAAGGGCGTGCCGTGTTCGGACGTGGTCATCAAGAACGTCGTCTGCGTGAACAACTACCGGCAGGGCATTAGCGTCATCAGCGCGCGCAATTTGCTCATCGAGGACTGCGTGCTGAAGGACACGTGGGGCACCGCGCCGCAGGCGGGGATTGATTTCGAGCCGAACGCGTCAACCGAGGAACTCGTCAATTGCGTGCTGCGCAATGTCGTTTCGGAAAACAACCGGGGCAGCGCCTATGCGTTTTACCTGCCGAAGCTGCACGCCGAGTCGAAGCCGCTGTCCATCAAGTTCGAGAACTGCGGCGCCGTCGGGTGCCGGAGTTCGGTGGCGCTGACCATTGGGAACGACAGCGAAACCGCCGCGGTGAAAGGCGCGATGGAGTTCATCCACTGCCGCTTCGAGGGCAGCGAGGGCGAGGGGATTTTCATCCGCGACAAGCCGGTGACCGGCGCGCAGGTGAGCTTCGTGAATTGCGAAATCATCAACCCGGCGGCCACCCGTCCGACGATGACGGCGATCGCCTTCGGGAGCCGCGCCAACTGCGTGGACACGATCGGCGGCGTCCGGTTCAGCGATTGCACGATCACGGATCCGCAAGCTCGGCTGCCGATGTCGTATCAGGACGGCTCGGGCGGAGTCGGCTTGAGCGACATCACCGGCACGCTCATCGTGAAGCGCGGTGGCGAGAGCACGACGCATCAGCTTACCCCGAAGCTGATCGCCGAATGGATGCCGCATCGAAGCTTCAAAAAAATCGCGCCATATTCCGCGAAGGACTCCGGCTATGAGCCCGTGCTGCCGGACAGCAAGCCCGATCCGGCCCAGCACTCGATCGCTCGCCAGCGCGGCCTTTCGGAATGGCTGCTGTGGGCCGACGCGGACGAGCAGGCATCGTTCACCGTGTCCATCCGGCCCGTCGGCAAAGGCGCAGCCAGACCGGTGCCCGTGAGCCTCATCTCGCCTTCGGGGAAACTCACGAAGCTGCCCGCCGCCCCAAGCGCCGAGAAGCGGACGTATGAGTTCAAGGCGACTGAGCGCGGCGCTTACAAAATCGTTTGCGATCCGCAAAACTGGGCCGCCACCGTGAATTCCCCGACCAGCCGCGTCTGTCTTTACGCGCAGAGTTCGCTCGTTCATTTTCTCAGCACGACCGGCCGTTATTTTTTCTGGGTGCCGCCCGGCACGAAGGAGTTCGCCATCAAGGTGTCGGGCGAAGGCTCGGCCGAGAGCGTGAAGGCGGCGCTGTTCGATCCGGCCGGCAACGCCGTCGAAGAGAAGGACAACATCGCCCAAGCGCACCAATTCGTCGCGGTGCCAAAGGATGCCGCGCACGGCGAAATCTGGAGCCTGCAACTCGATAAGCCCTCAGTCGGCGTGCTTGAAGATTGTTACGTGCAACTCCAAGGCATCCCCCC
>JBBSDS010000372.1:0-4912 GCA_038240495.1 Chthoniobacterales bacterium
AGCGCGGCTTGCGCAGCTTCGACTCGATGCAGCGGACTTCGAGGAAAAGTTTGCCCGCAGTTCCGGGCCGGGCGGTCAGCATGTGAACAAGGTGTCCACGGCAGTAACCCTCCGCCACGTACCGAGCGGCGTTGCCGTAACCGTGCAGGATACCCGCTCGCAATCCATGAACCGGCAACTCGCTTGGGAGCGGCTCCTCGATGCGATCGAGCGCACGCGCCGTGAAGTGAAAGCCGCGGCCCGTTCTGCGCAGGAAAAGAAGCGCCGGCAAAACGCGAAGCGTCCACGCGGAGTGAAGGAGCGAATCCTTGAAAACAAGAAACGCCGCTCCGCCGTGAAGAAGCTGCGCGCGAAGGATTGGTGAGGCGCCGCGCACTTCCTCTCTCGCCGGAATGGCCCTCGTCTGCTTGACTCGCCGCCCATGACGAATCCGAACGAAGACAGCGCCCTCGATACGCACCACAAGGCGCTCAAGATCAATCTCGACAACCGCTTTTACGGCACGCTGGCGGAAATCGGCGCCGGGCAGGAAGTCGTCCGCTGGTTCTTCCGCGTGGGCGGCGCCGCCGGGACGATCGCCAAAAGCATCTCGGCGTATGACATGCAGGTCAGTGACGCCATCTACGGCGACTGCGAGCGTTACGTGTCGCGAACGCGTCTCCAGGCAATGCTCGACCTCGAGTACGACCTGAACGTCGAGCGGCTCAACGAGAGCCGCGGCGACACCACTTCCTTCTTCGCCTTCGCCGATACTGTCGTCGCGCGCAGTTACAAAGGTGGCAACGAGTGCCACGGCTGGATGGGCGTGAAATACCAGGCGCATCCGCACGATGAAGCCAGCCAGATTATCATTCACGTGCGCATGCAGGACACCGAGGCTTCGCTCCAGCAGGAAGCGCTCGGCATCGTCGGCGTGAACCTGCTCTACGGCGCATTCTTTCTGCATCACGAGCCGGAGAAGCTCGTCGAATCGCTCCTCGACAAGCTCACCACGGGTCGCATCGAGATCGATCTCATCGATTTCAAAGGCATCGAATTCCGCTACGTGGACAATCGCATCATGGCTCTCAAGCTAGTCCAACTCGGCTTGAGCGGCGAAGCCATGTTTGGGCCGGATCGCCAAGTCTTGCAACCAAGCGAAGTGCTGCACAAAAAAGCCGTGCTCGTCGAACGCGGAAGCTTCCGCCCGGTGACGCACGTCAATCTGGACATGCTGCACAGTGCGCTCGAAAAGTTCACCGCCGACCCCACGGTGGCCGGAAAGAACATCCTGCCGCTCATGGAAATCACGATGCGCAATCTGCTCGCCGGCGGGACGCAGGTGGATCGTCGCGACTTCCTCGCCCGGGCCGATCTGCTCGCCGGCTGCGGCCTGACCGTGCTCATTTCGGATTACTTCGAGTATTACCGTCTCGCCGCCTACCTCGCCTGGCGAACCAAGGAACCCGTCGGGATAGTCATGGGCGCGGCCAGCCTCATCGAGCTCTTCGATGAGAAATACTACACGCAATTGCCTGGCGGCATCCTCGAGTCATTCGGACGCCTTTTCAAAAATCAGCTCAAGGTCTTCGTCTATCCCCTGCGCCCCAGCGAGCAGGCACAGATGACCACCGTGGAAAATCTCGAGGTCGCGCCTGAACTGCGGAAACTCTACGGCTACCTTGCCGACCGCGGCAGCTTCCTCCAGCTCGACAATTACAAACCCGAATATCTCAGTATTTTTTCGCGCGACGTCCTCAAGCGCATCGCCGCCAACGACGAAACGTGGGAGCGGATGGTGCCGTCCGAAGTCGCTGAGATCATCAAGAAGCGCGGCTTTTTCGGCTACTCAAAAACTCGCGCGGATTAGCACTCAATTTGTCCGCTCGTGGCGTTCCTCGATTTCCATTTTTTCTCCGAAGCACTCGCGCAGAGTTGCGCGGCTTACGTGATCATCCCGCAACAGGCGACGGGACAAATCGGGATGGCGGGCGGGAGCGCACGGGAAAAATATCCGACCCTCTATTTGCTGCACGGACTTTCGGACGATCACACGATCTGGATGCGGCGGACATCAATCGAGCGCTACGCAGCGGCGAAAAATATCGCGGTCGTAATGCCCGCGGTGGCGCGCAGTTTTTACCAAGATATGGCGAGCGGGCCGAAATACTGGACTTTTCTGAGCGAGGAATTGCCGGCGCTCTGCCAGCAATTCTTTCCGCTGAGCGCGGCGCGCGAGGATAACTTCGCCGCCGGGCTTTCGATGGGCGGTTATGGCGCGTTGCGACTCGGGCTGGCGAAGCCGGAAAAGTTTGCGGCGGCGGCCAGCCTGTCCGGCGCGCTCGACATCGTGCGGTTCGCGAAAGAAGCGGGCAAGAAAGGTTCGCGTATCGACAAGGCGGAATGGACCGGGATTCTCGGACCGGAACTGCGAGTCGAAGGCACCGACGCCGACCTCCATTTTCTCGCGCAAAAAGTCGCGTCCTCTGCTGGACCGAAGCCCGGCCTTTTCCTCGCATGCGGCACCGAGGACGAATTGCTGCCGGCCAGTCGCGCCTTTCGCCAGCAACTCGATGCGGTGCATCTCCCGGTGACCTACCAGGAAAGTCCCGGCGCTCACGAGTGGGGCTATTGGGATGGGCAAATTCAGCGGGTGCTCGATTGGTTGCCGCTAAGGAAATGACTTTTGACGGAATTACGGAATTAACGGAATGATGTCGCGTCGGATCGTTACCGAAGAATTCCGTTCATTCCGTAATTCCGTCAAAACCACACACCTCATGAAACTACGCCCCATCCTCACCACCCTCGCCACCGTCTTCGCGCTTGCGTCCTTCGCGCACGCTGCGCCGCTCGCCGTCGGCGCGCCCGCACCGCAAATCAGTGCCATCGATCAAGACGGCAAGACCGTAAATTTTAAAGACGTGTACGCGAAGGGACCGACGCTGGTTTATTTCTATCCGAAAGCCGACACGCCCGGCTGCACCAAGCAAGGCTGCAGCATCCGCGACTCGTGGGAGGATCTGAAAGGCAAAGGCATTCAGGTGCTCGGCGTGAGCGAGGACAAGGCCGACGCGCAGAAAGCCTTCGCCGAAAAATACAAATTACCGCACACACTCATCGCCGACAGCGACGGCAAAGTCGCCACGGCTTTCGGTGTGGACATGATTCCCGGCAAGCCGCTGACCTCCCGGCAGTCCTTCATGATCAAGGATGGCAAGGTCGTTTGGAATATGCTCAAGGCCACGACTGAAACTCACGCGAAGGACGTGATGGCCGCTTACGAAGGGCTCGGGAAAAAATAGACAGCCTGCTTTTCAAAAGCGCGCGTCTCGCAAGAGGCGCGCGCTTTTTGTTTGCGGCACCAAATCAAAAAACCATCGGCTGCCCTTCGGTCATCACCGAGATGCGATCGGCCATGCCGTGTTCACGAGCGCAAGCGATCAAGCGCTCCGGCGGTTCATCGAGCGGTTCGTAACTGAGGCGGAAAGTGCCGTAGTGCATCGGCACCATGCGCCGCGCGCCGAGATCCACAAAGGCACGCAACGCCTCCTCGGGATTCATGTGGACTTCGCGCCCGCTCGGCGGGTCATACGCACCGATGGGGAGGAGCGCGACATCGATCGCATGGCGCTGCCCGATCTCCTTGAAGCCGTCGAAATATGCCGTGTCGCCACAGTGAAAGATCGCGCGGCCTCCCACTTCGATGACGAACCCGCCGAATCCGCGATGCGTGTCGTGCAGCACGCGCGCGCCCCAATGATGGCAGGGCGTGAGCGTAATTTTCAACGGGCCATGCTCGTAGGCTTCCCAATAGTGCAGCTCGTGCACGCTGCGAAACCCGAGATCGTGAACCAAATTGCCGACTTCAAACGGCACGACGATCGGTTGATGCGCTGCGACTTCGCGCAACGTCCGGCGGTCGAGGTGATCGAAGTGCGCGTGCGTGACGAGCACGACGTCGATATTCGGCAGTTCGTGCAAGTGGAGCCCGGGATTCTTCATTCGCTTGATCACCTTCAGCCACTTCGCCCAGTTGGGATCGACGAGGATGTTGTGTTCCGGCGTCTGGATGAGAAATGACGCGTGCCCGATCCAAGTGATGCCGATTTCTCCGGTCTTCAGCGCGGGCAGAACCGGAGTCTCCTGCCGCACGGACCGCGGCGCAAAAATCGACGGGATCAAAACTTCGGTCAGAAAGTTTCGTTTCTGCCAACCTGCCTTCGGCTTAAGGCCAACCTTGCGCGCGGAAGAGTCGGCGGGCGGCGCAGCCTTTGCGCCGTTCGCCTGCTCGGACTTTTGAATCTCGGCCTTCGATTTGCGGATGCGCTGAAACGGATTGGCCACGGTGCAGAATTGTAATCGGCTCATGGTGGGACGCAAAACTTTCATGCGCTTGCCAGCGACGCCCACGACTCGTGTAATCGCGCCGTGACCAAAGCCGAACTCCGCCGCGAAATGCGTCAGCGTCTGCGCGTTCCAGCCGCCGAGCGGGCGGAAAAATCGTCAGCCATCGTGGCTCGGATCGCTGCGCATTCATCTTTTGCCGCGGCGATCACGGTTGCGCTTTTCGACGCTTTGCCCTCGGAACCCGATCCCGCCGGGCTCTGGCAGGAGACGCTTTGCGCCGGATGCGGCGAACGTCGCTTCTGCTATCCGCGAGTCATCGGCCCGGAGATCGTATTTTTCGCCGTGCGGACGCCGGATGAATTGGCCGCGGCTGCTTGGCATTCCGATATTCGTGAGCCGTCGCACAATGTGGATTCCGCCGTCAAGCCCACGGAGATCGACGTGATTCTCGTGCCGGGTCTCGCCTTTACCCGCGATGGCCAGCGACTCGGACGCGGAGGTGGTTTCTACGATCGCCTGCTAGCGCAACTTCCGGCGCGCACCGCAAAGCTCGGCATATCCTTCGACCTCCAACTCGTCGAGC
>JBBSDS010000373.1:0-4900 GCA_038240495.1 Chthoniobacterales bacterium
CCCGTCGGGGTCGGCGAAGCAGTGGACGGGGCGGCCGGTGCCGGCGTCGGCCTTGCGCCAGAACTCGATGAAGGCGCGGGCGGCGTCGCCGGTGGGGCCGACGGTCCAGAGGGGATTGTGCCGGCGGTCGAAGAGGTCGGCCATGCCGGGCAGCCGGCCGATTTCCGTGCAGACGTGCTCCAGATACTCGCGCTCGGAGAGGCCGGGGTGTTCGCGGAAGAAGACGATCTGCTGGTCGCGCGCCCGCGTGAGCCCCGCCGCATCCGGCCCGGCGAGATGGAGCGTCTCGACGAGGGCGTTGTCCTCCAGGAAGCGGATGAAGACGCAGGCGAGCGCCCAGGCGACGGCGACATTGGTGAGCTCCTCCTCACGCCAAGCCTTGTAGGTGAGTGCAGTGCGCTGGCCGGCACGGGCGGCGTCGTAGGCGGCTTTGAGCGGGGCGTCGGCGGAAGCCTCGGCATCGCAGCGGGCGCGGAGGTCGTCTTCGAGCTTGGTGACTTCCTTTTTGAGGTCGGTGAGTAAGGTTTTGGAATCAATCACGAGATGGAAGAGGTCTGTTCGGGCGTGGCGGCACGGTGCTCGTTGCGCAGCCAGGCGGAAGTGAGCCGGGTGTGCTGGGCCTTGTTCGTGATGGGAATGGGAGCTCCGTTCAGCGTGGGGAGCGTGTGCTGGCCATTGTCCGGGGTGAGCACCCAGAGTCCGCGCGGTCCGCCATCGCGACCGACATCGCCCGCCAACCCGCCGATGAGATTCATGTGACCGTACCGGGCAAGCAGGCCGGGATGCAGGGCAAGGCAGGTCTTCTTCCCGGAGCGGAGACGGCGCTCGATGCTGGGCAGCGCACGATCGACGAGCCTCTGGAGATTCGTCCAATCGGTGGAGTCGTGAGCCTTGGAATCGGCGGCTAACACGACGTCCCAACTTGCGCCGATGCGCTCGGCTTCGGCGCGGAGGCTTTCGAGGAAGAGGTCGTCGAGGTCGCAGGCATCGACATCGAACCGGGCGGCGATTTCCTCCCGGGCGCGTTCGAGTTGCGAAGGCTCGACCGTGAGAATAAGGTACCCTCCTTCCGATGCAGAATGACGGAGGCGATTTTCGATGCTTGCGGCTTCGATGGTCTCGGGGTCATTGAGAGAGGAGAGGGGAACCGTTCCACGTGTGATCTGGCGTGATCCTGGCGAGTAGGAAGCGGAGAGGGTCTCCGTGCGCTTCGATTTGTAGGCGCCTTCGCCATTCGCGGCGAGCGGGTCCCAATCCAGCTCGAAGCCAGCCTCCGAGAGGAGTTCATCGAGCGTGGGCCGCGGAGGGAGCGCGCCGCACTGCGGCAGGCGCGCGCGAAGCCTGCGCTCGATTTCGGCAACGGTGAGCACGTCGCCAAACATGGCATTGCGCGCGAGTGCCAGCGCGCGGCGAGGGTCGAGTCCGGGCGGATAAATTTCGCCACGCACGGAAAGATCGGCGTGGGACGCGGCGGCGACGGCAAGCTGGCGCAGGCGCGCTTCGGAGGGTTGAGCCAGGTTGGGCACGTCGTCGGGGAAACGGACGGCACGGAGTTCCTCCAGCACGCGAGTCGGTGTCGGCAGCGGGTCGAGCGCAGCCAGCCGATCCGCCTCCTGGCCGAGCGCCACGGCGTAACCGCGCAGGCCAGGATGCAGGGCGACAAAGATCTTGTCGCCGCTGCGGTGCTCCTCGAACCGCGGGTGGGTGCTGACATGCTCCGCTTCCACCGCCGCGCGAGTCGCCACGCTTGCGGATTGTGTGCGCTGCGGCTCCTCCTCGCAGCCGCCGCGCGATGAGAGCAGGGCGGCGGCGACTTCGTGCTGCGTCATCACGCCGCCACGCGCCCACAAGAGTTCGGCGATGGCGTCGCGCAGCCGGCCCAGCAGGGCTGATTTCTTCCAGCGTTCGCGCGCCGCCGCGACGACCTGGCCGATTCTCTGGCGAGAGACCCCGCATGGTTTAACGAGGTCGCTTTGGCTTGGCCAAGCCAGTGGATCCGTGGATGGCGCCGCATTCCAACCCAGAAAAGGATGTAGAATGGCAGACTCCGTCTCACCCACTTTGCCTTTCTTCCCGACGAGCGCATGTTGCGCCAGCAGATCCATCGTTTCCCGAGCGAGCACGAATGGCTCACCCCCAATCGGGAGAGGCTCACCACCTGCCTTGGGAAACTTGAGCCGGAGCCGGTGGATGGCGCTGAAAAATTCGAGTTGCGTTTTGCGCCCGACGCCGCGGAATTTATTGAACTGCCCGGGGCCGGAGAATTGCAGCAATTCCCCGACGGTATGAACCCCAAAGCGGTCGAGCACATTGATGAGCCGGGTGCTCAACTCCAGAAGCGGGACGGGAGTGTCGAGCGTGGCTGTCCGCAGAACGGCGTCGCTGATGCCATCGGCGGGCGGCTCGTGTTCGGAATGGACGGTCGTCGGGCGATCAACCGTCTCGAAGACGCCGCTCCACGCGCGGAGCATCTCTAGCGGGTTGTCGAAACGCCGGCGGTAATCGCGGTTCAGCGCCTTTTGGAAGAAACTCGTGAACTGGTCGCGGACGTTTGGATCGCACACCTCGACGTGCAGTGTGATCTCCTGGTCGGTGAGGCGCGGCTGGCCGCCTTTCCACCGCGCGCGCTCGCCGGTGGCGACCTCGTGCAGGGTCATCGCCACGGCGTAGAGCTCCGCGCCAAGGTCGTAACGCTTCGCCTTCCGGTCATCGAGGAATGGATCGATGTAGTCCTGGGTTCCGACCCGCAGCTCGGTCGGCGGCGCACTCGCGAGCGAGAAATCGAAAAGGCGGAGCCGCTTCGGCGTCCGGACGCCGCCGCTTTCGCCGATGCCAATGTTCTCGGGTTTGATATCGCGATGGAAAATGCCTTGCTGATCCAGGTATTCGACGGCGCGGATGAGGTCTTCGCCGTAGCGCTGGAGCAGCTCCAGATCGGGAGGGCCTTCGTCCTTGAGCAACCGCGAGAGCGTGCGTTCGCCGGCCAGCTCGACGGTGAAGGTGGTGAGGCCGTGGAGTTCGTAGCGGTCGAAGGCTTTGACGATGTTGGGGGAATTGAGTTTCCGCAGCGTCTCGAATTCGAAATCGAGGCGGCGATTGAAGGAGTGGTCTTTCGCCACTTTCAACACGCAGCGCGACTCGCCCTTGGTCACCAGCAGCGCGATGGAACTGGCGCCCTTTCCAAGCACGCGCTCCACGCAAAATCCATTGGCCAGAAAGTTCCCTTTATCTGCCATGCGGGGATCGGCAATCTCGTCATCCCGTCGCGTCAACTCATCGAGAATGTCGTCGAGGTAAGTGAGGAAGTTGTCGAGCGTGCAGCGTTCGATCACGCCGGCGCGGGTGCTTTCACGCACGAGCGCCGCGATGCATTCTGAAACACCGTCGCAAATCTCGCGAATCTCCAGCGAGCGTGAAGGGTTGGCCTTGAGCTTCGCCTCCAGGTCGGCGGCATCCAGCGCCGGCGCCTGCCCGCCAAACAAATAATAGGCGAGAGCGCCAAGTGAGAAGATATCCATCCCTTCACTCGGCTCCTCGCCAGAAACCAGCGTCTCGGGGGCGAGGTAAGCTCGCGAGGGCTCTTCCATCATCCGCGCGGAGTGCAGACTCCCCGCGAGATGGGTAAGCCCAGAGAAGCTGCCATCCGCGAGCGGCCCGCCTGCATGCCAGTTGTAAATCTGCACACGGGGCAGACCCGCCTTGTCTAACAGCACATAGATGCTTTCCGGCGAAAGCGCGCGATGGACGACCTTTTTGCCATGCGCGTAGCGGATTGCATCAGTGATCTGCCGAAGGAGTTCGAGGCGGCAGCCCACATCGAGCTTCGCGCCATTTTGGGCGAGGTAGTGATCCAGTCGCTGCGCGGTCGGGTCGAACTCGAAAACGATGGCCGGCCCGAGTTCGCTTTCCGCGGGAACCAGCGCCTTGAGAATGGATGGATGATTGAGCTTCTCAAGGATGTGAAACTCGCGTTTGGACGCCTCGACGATGGCCTGGCGGTCTTGCTTGGTCGCCTGATTTGAGGTGAGATAAAGGCGCACGAGACGGCGTACCGATTCCGAAGTCGAGTGGTGTGCCTCCCAATCCTGGAAGGCGCCGGCCGGGCTCTCGTAGCGCAGCCGATCGAGGATGAAATCCCCGACCTTGCGGTTCTGCTTTCGCAGACCCGCCTGCGCCATGGCCTGCGCGAATGTTTTGAGCGTCGGACCATCCACGATCCGCTCGCTGAATTGCCGCAGGCCCGCGCCTTGCCGCTGGAAGATCGCGGCGCGGATGCCAGGCCGTGACTTGTCTTCATTGTCGCGAACGCAGATAAATTTCCGCGCATCGGGCGGGAGCTGGAAATCGAGTCCCGGCGCGGAACAGAAAACAAGCGGTTGGATGAATGGAACGTCGCGATTGCGGAACGCCGGCTGTCGGCCAAGCAAGTCCTTGAGACGCTTCGTTTTGAGGTTGGTGAGCCGAAGCGGATTGTCGTCCACAAGACGACGACCGTCTTCACCAATCCACGTCCACGAAGCATTGTCTCCGGTGAGCCGTCCCGGCCTGCTCTTGATCTCGATAAGAAACACGCCCCACGGGGAGGCGATCAGTAGGTCGGCTTCATTGATGGAACCGTCCGCCGCGATGAACTCAAAGTTCGACCAAGCCAGATATTCTGAACTCGCCGGAAACTTCCCGTGCACAAAGTCGAGCGCCTCCTGTTCCCAGGGAAATCGGGACGGACTGATGGCGTTCCAGTTCTTCGCATTCGGCGGTTGCATCAAGTTCGCTTCGGGGCGCCGGGGGAGCCTGGCAGTCCGGCGGTCGCACCTCAAGGGCAATCGCCGATCATTTACGAGGGACATTCCCTGCAACCGCATATCCGTGGGAAATCCCCTACAGGTCAGGCTCCGCGGGC
>JBBSDS010000374.1:0-4893 GCA_038240495.1 Chthoniobacterales bacterium
CACTGCGCCCCGGCAAAAGCCATCTCATACGACAGCTCCTCCATCCCATAATCGCTCAGCGAAATGAACTGCCCGTTGAAAGTATTCGTCTCCGCGATGTCCGCGCCCGCCTCGAAATACCGCCGGTGGATTTCCTCAATGATCTGCGGCTGCGTCAGATTCAGCAGCTCATTGTTCCCCTTCACGAAATTGATCGCCTTCCCGTGCGCATCCTTCCCCACCCAGTCCTTGAACCGCTCCCCGCGAAACTGTTCCTCCGTCAGCTTGTATTGCTGGATCGTCGTCCCCATCGCGCCATCGATGATGACGACACGCTCCTGGAGCAAGGCGGCGAGCGGGTGAAGAGAGTTTTCGGGCGTCATGGCAAGGGCTGCTACTAAACTCCGGGCCACCATTTGTATCAAGTAACAAATTCTCTCATCATGATTCGACGATGGGTTCCTTGAAGCAAAGCGCGTCAACGACTGCCAGGCAGCGCTTTCACACCCGCGTCTTCCTGAGCGGAGTTCCGTCGCGGGGCGAAGGCGGGAGGGAATCGAAGCATCCCGCACCGGCATGGGCAGTATCGCGCAGAAGGTAGCGCGGTCAGTTCACCTTCTTCTTGGTGGCTGCCGGAGTCGTGGTAAATTCCGCGGGCTCCTTCGACTCCACTGCGCCCGCCTTACCGCCTTCGCTCCGCTCAGGATGACTCCGAGTTTGGAGGTTGTTAAACGGGCATGGGTTCGAGTCATGCGGCCTGACGTGGCGAGTCAATCGCAGGATTGAGTTACTCCTTCTTCATTTGGCCGCCGCTGGAGGCTGGCGGAGTCCATTCGGCGGGTTTGGGATTGGGTACCGTGAGCGGGACGGCGTCGGCGTGATCGGCCATTTCTTTTTGTAGCGACGCTGTCATTTCTCTGACCTTCGCGGCGTGCTCAGGTTGATCAGCGAGATTGTTTAACTCATGCGGGTCGGTGCTGAGATCGAACAGTTGCGTCCGGTCCACGAGCGGGTAGCGGATGAGTTTCCAGCGATCGTCGCGGATGGCGCGCTGGCAGTCGCGATAGGCTGTGTAAAGCACGTCGCGGACTTTCGTTTCCTTGCCGGCCAGAATGGGCGCGATGCTCCTGCCCTCGACGCCGACGGGAATTTTCGCACCCGCGAAATCGGCGAAGGTCGGGAACAAATCCATCAGGTAAACCAGCGCTTCGCTCCTGCCATTCGGAATACCGGGGCCAGCAATAACGAGCGGAACGTGCATGCCGCCGAACTCGTAGAGATTCTGTTTTCCAAAGAGTCCGTGCTCGCCGAGCGAGAGGCCGTTATCGCCGCTGAAGATGACGATGGTGTTATCCCACTGGCCGATGGCCTTTAACTCCGCGAAGACGCGCCCAACGTGGTGATCAAGGCCGGTGACACAGGAGTAGTAGTCGGCGTTTTGTTGCTTCGTGTCCTCGGGCGTACGCGGCCAGGGCGCAAGCTTTTCATCGCGCACCGTCATCTCGCCGTTGTCGAAGGGATGCTGGGGCAGAAAGGCCGGCGAGAGCGGGATCTTCGAAGGATCGTAGAGCTTGTGAAACTGGGGCTCGGCGGAGCGCGGGTCGTGCGGGACGGGTGGTGCGAGGTAGATGTAGAAAGGTTTGGCCTCGTGACTGGCCCCGCGCGTTTTGAGAAAGGCAATGGCGCGGTCGGCCAGTCGCTGGCTGCAATGCGCGCGATCATTCGCCGGAGTATCGCCGTTGGCGTCGTCGATGATGCTGGTTTCAAACTCCTGAAGGCCCGCCACGAAGCCATTGCTCTTCTTCCCCATGTGCCAGGTCTGATAGCCGGCCGCCGCGATGACGCGCGGCAGGAATGTCGCGGGATCGGCGGCATTCGGCGCAGCGGCGGGAGCCTTTGGGATGCGCTGCCAGGAGCGACCGGTCAGCATCATCGTGCGGCTCGGCGTGCAGACCGCACGGATCATGGAACCCATCGTATAGCAATGCGTGAAGGTCGTGCCGCGCTCGACGAGCGAGTCGAGATTTGGCGTTTGGAGCAATGGGTTGCCGAGGGCGCGCAATCCGTCCGGTCGATGATCGTCGGCGTGAATGTGAAGGATGTTAGGCCTGGCAGGCTTGTCCTCTGCGGCGGTTAGCACGGCTGGCAAAGCCAGGAGCAAGACGGTGAGAAGCGGGAGGGTACGTTTCATAAGATCATTAGGACTTACGGAGCCTTCCACGCGTCCTGCATCAGCCCTTCAAGGCGCTTAACGATGGCCACGTTCTCCGGCGCCACATTTTTCTGCTCGGTGGGATCGGCTTCCATGTTGAACAACTGCACCTCCATCGCCTTCGCCGCCTCTTCATTGGCCTTCGCGGCTTTCCTGGGTGCTGCCTCGGCGATGCCCGTGTGCAGATGGATGAGCTTCCACGGCCACTGAAGGACGGACTGCTTGCCGCCCTGTTCCATGAAATTCCAAAACAGATACGGATGCTGCTTCTGCCCGCCGTTTTTTCCGAGCAACGCCGGCACAAACGAAATGCCGTCGCACTCCGAGGTCACGCTTGTGCCCGCGAGTTCGGCGGCGGTCGGCAAGAAATCCTGAAATCCGCTGATCTGCTCGCTCACGCTGCCGGCTTTGATTTTACTGGGCCAGCGCGCGATGAAAGGCTCGCGCACGCCGCCTTCGGTGAGGTCGCGCTTCTTGCCAGTAAGTCCGTCATTCGACTGGAAGAACGCGACGTGATGCCGGCCCTCCTCGTGCGGCCCGTTGTCGCTCGTGAACAAGACGATCGTGTTCTCGTCGAGGCCGAGCGCCTTCAGCTTAGCGAGCACCGCGCCGACCTGGTCGTCGATGAATCGCATCACACTCGCAAATCCCTTTTCCACATCCGGCCACTCCCTGCCCGCAAACTCGCCGTAACCCGGCGACTCCAGCCCATGCCCGAGCGGCGACTTCGCATTACCCGCTTCGTTGTTCGCGTGCGGCAGATTCAGCGCGTAGTAGAGAAAGAAGGGCTTGTCCGCGTCCTTGCCGCGTTCATCGAGCCAGTGCTGCACATCATCGGCGAGAAGTTGCGGCGCCCACTGCCGGCGGCCTTCGCGCGTCGCCACGCCAGTGCCTTCGATTTTTCCTTCGGTGCCGGAAATGATTGCATTGTCCAGCGGCACGCGCTGTCCGTCGCGAATGAGAAACGTCGTGTAGCAATTGTGGGCGTGCGCCGTGTCCACATAGCCGAAGAAATGGTCAAAGCCCTTCTTGTTCGGATCATCCACCGGCAGGGGCAGCCCTAGTCCATACTTACCGATGCAAGCAGTCGTGTAACCTGCGCTCTTCAACAGCTTCGGCACGGTCAAGTCCGCGTCTGGAATAGAGCCGGGGCCGTTCCCGCGCACCCGGCAGTGGCCGGTGTGCAAGCCCGTCATCAACACGCAACGCGAGGGCGCGCACACCGTGCAACCCGCGTAATGCCGTGTGAATTTCATGCCTTCCGCCGCCATGCGGTCGAGGTTTGGCGTAGTGAACATCTTCTGCCCGTAACAACCGAGATCGCCGTAGCCGGCATCGTCCACGAGGATAAAAATGATGTTCGGCTTTCGGGAAGAATCGGCGGCGCCGAAAGTCGTGGCCAGCGGTGCCAGCAGGAGGGTGGTGAGGAATGCGACTAGCTTCATAGACGTGAGAGGCGAGACGGCGTCTCGTAAGAGGTATTCTGGTTGCACGCGCCGACATCCATATCGCCGAGAAGCTTGAATTGATCTTTCATTCTCATCTCACCTTCATCGTCCCGCGCATGATGAGATGGTGTCCTGGGAAGGAGCAGATGTAGGGGTAATCCCCCGGTTTCGCTGGGGCATTAAAGTCAATGACTTGTTCCTTGCCGCCATCAACCAACTTACTCGACCAAATGATGTCCGTGCTCTCGGGCACAAAGTTCATCTCGAAGCCTTTGGCTCCGAGATTCATCGCCTTCAGGCCCACGTCGTCGGCTTTGCCGGGTTTAGTAAGGACGATGTTATGCGGCATGAAGTCCTGGTTGGCGAAAGTAAGCCGAATTTTCTTCCCGGCCTTTACGGTAAGTTCCTTCGTGTCATACATCATGCGCTCCCGCACCGTGCCGATGCGGATCGTGGTAAGTTCGGGCGTGTCGGAAATGATGCCGGACTTCTGCCCCGCAGCTTCCTGGACTTCAGCGATGATGCCGCCGCGCTGAGAGGCTTCGACGTTAAACCACAAATGCTGCACGGTATTCGCCGCAATGCGGGCATGCGGTTCGGGCGACTTCAACAACTGACCGAGTAACTCGACGTTACGGACGTTATGCTGCTGATGCACCCAGAGCGCCTCGAGCAGGTGATGCGCGTCTTCTTTCTTGTTCGGGTCGAATTGCTTCATCCACTCCTTCGTGGCGGCGATGACTTCCTTGGAGTCACGCGCACTCAACTCGATGTGGGTGCGGTGGCGGATGCCATCGACTGGGGATTTCAAATTCTCGAGCAGTGCGGGGATGGGCTGACCGGCGATGGCGACGGGCTTTTGCAGCGGCCGGCCGATGGCGGTCATGCGATAGATGCGACCATGCGCGTGGTCGCGGTTCGGGTCGCGCACGTTGTGCTGCATGTGGCCGATGATGACGTTGTCCCAGTCGCTGAAATACAATGAGCCATCGGGAGCGAAGATGGCATCGGAGGGGCGAAAGTTCTTGTCGCCGCTCATGAGCAGACCGCGGGATTTCTCCTCGGTATTGCTGCCATCGGCATTGCTGGTCGTGACCGTGAGTTCATCTCCCGCAGGCTCGCCCCAGACGGCGCCAGTCTCGGCATTGCGCTCGAGATGGTAGTGTTTGATGCCGAGGAAACCGATGACGTTGCAGATGAGAAAGTCGCCCTGCATCGACTCGGGAAAATGCGTGCTGGAGACGACTTCGCTCG
>JBBSDS010000375.1:0-4892 GCA_038240495.1 Chthoniobacterales bacterium
GACACTGCTTTCGGAGGTTTTTTCAACAGGCTATTAGAGACTCATTGATAAGTCCTCAGCGACTGAAATAAGGCCCGCGAAACACGCGGAAAAACGCAAAATAGAAAGGTCGATGTCTTCCCTTTCGCGTCCATTCGCGTGTTTCGCGGGCCAAATCGACTCTTCGCACAGTCTCCGAGAGGATGGACCGGAAGCCACGCGGTGCGCGCGGCATCGCAGCCGCAGGCTGCCCTTCCCCCGATGTCATCCTGAGCGGAGTGGAGGGAGCCTCAGCGACCGGAATGGAGTCGAAGGATCTGGTGGCGCCTGGAAGTTCCGACCCGGCCCAATTCCTTCGGCAAGCTCAGGACAGGCTCTTCGACTCCGCGCCAGCCCGTCTTGCCGCCTGGCGCTGCGCTCAGGATGACCCGTTTTCAACTTTCGGTGCATCCTCTTAGAGTGACATTGCCCACTTTCGTCTTCACACTTACTAAAACATCATGCCCCCCCCTTCCCTGCGCTTTGCAATCCATCTGGTCTTCATTGCTTATTGCGGCTCCCTGCGCGCACAAGCTCCGGCGACTTCCACTCCGGCTCCCGCCGCCTTGCCTCGCACCTGGACGACGTCCGACGGCCGGGCTTTTCAAGCAACGCTGGTCAATGTCCAGGGGACGCAGATTATTTTGAAAATGCCGACCGGCCAACTCACCACCGTGCCCCTGATGCGGCTCTCGCTCGGCGACCAGGTTTTCGTCAAAGGAAGCGTGCCGACAACGGCAACAACTGTCGGCGGCACAGTGGCGGCCGTGGGCGCGAGTTCCGTTCTGCCACCGGAAAAGCGGACATGGCCCGCGAAGGTGGAGGTGGATAGCCGGGCCATTGAGGTTAAGACGATCAGTGAAAGTGCTGCTGACCGGAAATACGTCTATCAGTCGCAAGCTTTCGACTTCGCCTCGGAGGATAAGCTGGCGGGAAGCGTGATGAAGGAAATTGCCCGGACCTTTGAAGCCACGCGTTCGCTGGTCGAAGCGCTGCCCTGGGGCATCGAGCCAAAGCCGCCCGCCGACCTGGGCCGCTACCAGGCAAGATTTTACGTCAGTCACGAAAGCTATGTGGCCAGTGGTGCTCCAAAGAATTCCGGCGGCGTCTATATGTCGAGCGATCGTGTCTTCCGCGTCCCGTTTCCCAGCCTGGGTTTGGAAATGCGCGGAAAGACCTGGTTCAAGAACGAGACTTATCGCAACGACACGATCGTGCATGAGATCACGCACCAGATGATGCATGAATTCCTACCTTTCATGCCCATCTGGGCGATTGAAGGGACAGCGGAATATACCGAGATGCTGCCCTACAACGCCGGTCGATTCCTAACCAACTCACATGAACGCGGACTTAAGGACTATCTGAAGAAAGCTCAGGAACGCGGACTTAGTCCGGCCGAAGTGGGTCAGGTGATGGACCACCTGACGATGACCTCCGCGACCTGGCATTCACGCGCCGATGAGGGAGGCAAAGAGCAGCACCGGCTCTACTTTGCCTCATGCCTGCTCGTCTATTACTTCTCGCACCTCGACGGTGACGGCAAGGGGACGCGGTTTTTCAAGTATCTCGACAAGATGCGCGAGGCGCGGCTGGCGTGGGATACGTTCTTCAAGAACCCCAAAGTAAAACTCCAGGCAGATGGCCGCTTCAGCTATCCCTCGGACCTTCCCCTGCCCTCACAACAGCGCAAAGACGCTTACGGGCTCGAACAACTGCCTGTCTTGCTCGACGGGCGCGACGCCGCGAAACTGCAAAAGGACGTGGCCGACGGATTCAAGAAAATCGGCGTTCGTATGTAGGCCGCCGGCGAAGGTCAGGTGCCTTCGGGATGCCAGGAATGTGCGCTCCAGAATCGCCGGAGAGCAGAGCGGTCGCCCGGAAAAGCGGTCCGTTCCACGTTTCTCATGTTGGCGACGCATGTGGGATACCGCGCCCGCGGCAGCCCGCAGATTCCGTCTCCTGTGTACTGCCACAGACTCCATCGTGCCCACGGTGCTGTTGACGCCGGCGGGACGTGATAGTTCGCAATCCAGAGCCAGCACTTGCTCAGCGTACTTCTCGAGGAAGCGTCGAGGCTGGAGTTATTGAAGAGCTTCCTGATCCAGTTCTCATTGGAATAAACGCCGGGATAGATCCCGGTGCGTTCGTGGACTCTTTCGATAAAGCGGATGGACTGTTCAAGCGGCATGGTGCCGCCGGGATAGTGCGTGTTCTTTTCTGCATCGAGGATCAGCAAAACACCCGAGGATGAAGAAGAACCGCGCGCTCTAAATGCGACGAAATCCAAAAAATGATCGGCCTGTTTTCTCCCATCGCTGGCATTCGCAAAATGGTAGGCGCCCCAGAGCATTCCCGCACGGGCCGCCGCGTTTTGCCGCGCCGCGTACCTGGGGTCGTGGTCGAAAGGCGGATAGGTGGCTTCGTGAATGATGGCGTCCACTCCTTCCCGCTGCATGCCGGCATAGTCGGGGCTTCTTTCGTCGTAGTGAGACAGGCTCACGATGCTATTCGCGGCCGTGGCGACCGCCGGAATCACCAATGATATGAGGAAGCTACGAATCAATCGAAGGTTCATGGTGCGGGAGTGGAGCTGAAATCTTTCGGTAAGGCAATAAAAGCTGACTGCGTGCCAAGCTCCGACTGGCCGCCCACGCATGCACATTTACCGACCTAACCGGATAAGTTCTGCGTTTGGTTCCTACCGGCGCGCGAGCAGGCTGAGGATTGCCTTCTGCGCGTGGAGGCGATTTTCCGCCTGGGTGAAAATCGTGGCCGCGTGCGTTTCGAGAACTTCCTCGGTGATTTCCTTGCCGCGATAGGCCGGCAGGCAATGCATGACGAGAGCGCCGGGCCTGGCCCGGGCGACGAGCGCGGAGTTGATCTGGTAACCGCCGAGTTGGGCGAGACGATAGGCAGTTTCCTCTTCTCGACCCATGCTCACCCACACATCGGTGTAGAGCACATCGGCGCCGTCGGCTGCCGCTTCGAGATCTTCGGTCACGGTCACGCGATTCGTGCCCAGCCGTCCGAGTAATGTCGGGTCGGGCTGGTAACTCTTGGGCGCGGCAATGCGCAGCTCAAAGCCGAGCCGCACCGCCGCCCAAATCCACGACATCGGCACATTGCATGCGCCGTCGCCGACAAACGTCACGACCTTCCCTTCGATCCTACCGAGCCGCTCCTGGATCGTCTGCAAGTCCGCCAGAATCTGGCAGGGATGCTCTTCGTCGGTCAGCGCATTGATCGTCGGGATGCCGCTGAACGCCGCAAATTCATCGACGTCGCTCTGCGCATAGGTGCGGATGATGGCGCCGTGGAGCATGCGCCCGAGGACCCGTGCCGTGTCTTTGATCAACTCGCCGCGCCCGAGTTGCACGTCGCTGGCATTGAGAAAAAGCACGTCGCCCCCGAGTTCGCGGATACCGACTTCAAAACTCACGCGGGTCCGCGTCGAGCTTTTGGAAAAAATCAGCGCCCAGCATTGGTGGCGCAGCGGGTGTTCGGCGTGCCGCCCGCGCGTGGCTTTCATCGTGGCGGCGAGGTCGAGGATCTCGTGGATTTCCGCGGCAGTGAGCGATTCGATGGACAGCAGATTTTTCATACCAGTTTCTCCAGGACGGTTTGCAGAATAGCGATGGCTTCGTCGATCTCCGGGCGCGTGACATTGAGTGGCGGCAACCAGCGCACGGCGTGCGTCCCGCTGGGCACCGTGAGCAAACCGGCGGCGTGCAGCCGATCGACCACGAACAGGCTGGGCGGCCGTCCGGCTGGAGTCGGGACGCGCTCCGCGAAATCCGCGATCAGTTCAAAGGCGAGCATCAGCCCGACGCCGCGCACGTCCTTGATCAGCGGAGAACCGAGCGCCTGGATGGCCTCGCACGCATGCCGCCCCAGCATTCGCGCATTCGCGAGCATCCCCTCCTCCTCGATGACCGCGAGTACTTCATTCGCACCTGCGCTGACGAGCGGCGTGCCGCCAAAGGTCGTGCCATGCGTGCCCGGACCGAGCAAGTCGCAGAGCGCGATGGTGTCGCCGCTCTTGAGTGTGACGGGCCGGTCGCTCACCCAGATCGCGCCCAGTGGAAAACCGCCGGCGATTCCTTTTGCCCAGCTCACTGCGTCGGGCATCACGTCGTCGCCGCCGAGGAGCGTTTTCCAGCCGCACCAATCGCCCGTGCGCCCAAGCCCGCACTGCACTTCGTCGAACATGAGCAACAGCTCGTGCCGGTCGCAAAGATCGCGCGCCAGCCGGAGAAATTTCGGCGTGGCCGGGTTGATGCCGATTTCGCCCTGCACCGGTTCGAGCAGCACGGCGACTGTCCCCGGCTCCTGCACCGCGGCGAGCAGCGCCGGGCCGTCATTGAATGGAACGTGCGTGAATCCCTGGACCGGCGGCTCGAAACTTTTCTTCACCTTTTCCTGCCCGGTCGCGGCGATGCCCGCCAGCGTCCGTCCATGAAAAGATCCCTGCATCGTAATGATCCCGATGCGGTTAGGTTCCGATGCGATCATTTCGCCGACGGAGTGTTTTGGCGCCGGCGGAGCACCATCGTTGCCAAACTTTCGCGCGAGTTTAAAAAGCGCCTCGTTCGCCTCGGCGCCGCTGTTGAAAAAAAAGACTTGGCCCCGCGGCGCCGCGGGCGCGCAGGTCAGCCGCACGAGCCGCTCGGCAAGGATCGCTTGCGGGCGCGTGTAGTAGAGATTCGAGGTGTGGACGAGCGTCGCCATCTGCTCGGTCATCACCTTCACGACCCGCGGATGCGCATGACCGATGGACGTGACCGCGATGCCCGCGCCGAAGTCGAGATAGCGCCTGCCGTCTTCATCCCAGACCTGCGCCCCCTGCCCGCGCGCCAGCCGCAGGTCGAAGC
>JBBSDS010000376.1:0-4852 GCA_038240495.1 Chthoniobacterales bacterium
AGCAGCTCGCTCGGATGACCGAGGCGACCCCAGGTCATGTCGGTGATGTGGAGAAGGCCGTCCATGCCGCCGAGGTCGATGAACGCGCCGAAATCGGTGAGGTTCTTGACCACGCCCTTGACCGTGGAGCCGATCTTGATCGTTTCCATGTACTTGGAACGCTTTTCGGCGCGCTCCTGTTCGATGAGTTCGCGTCGGCTGAGGACGACGTTTTTGCGGTCGTCGTTGATCTTGACGATCTTGAAGTCGTAGGTGTTGCCGACGAACTGCTGAAGGTCTTTCGGGGGAACGATGTCGATTTGCGAGCCGGGGAGAAACGCTTCGACGCCGATGTTGACGGTGAGGCCGCCTTTGACGACGGCTTTGACCTTGCCTTTGATGAGGCCGTCGCCTTGGAAGACCTTGACGATCTTTTCCCAGTTCTGGCGGTAGGCGGCCTTTTCCTTCGAGAGGATGACGGTGCCTTCGTCGTTTTCGAGACGGACGAGGAGAACCTCGACTTCGTCGCCGACCTGGAGGTCATCAACGTCGTCAAATTCACTGGTGGGGATGGCGCCTTCGGACTTGTAGCCGATATCGACGAGAACTTCGCGGGGGCGGAGTTCCAGAATACGGCCCTTAACGATGCTGCCCTCTTTGAAATCGCGAAGAGATTTCGCGATCAATTCCTGCATTTCAATCATTGATGTCATTATAGCTTTCCTCGGGTTTCCGATTGATAGTTCCCCCGGACGAGGCCACACGGCGTCGTCAATAACGGGGAAAAGAGGGCGGCAAAATAGGCGGAAATCGCCGGCTGGCAAGCAATTTGTTTCGGCGGCCGGACAACATCGGATCCCGGGTTGCGGAACGAAGGAAGCAATCCCGGAGAGACTGTGTAATAAGTCTGCAGCGACTGAAATAAGGCCCGCGAAACACGTTGAAAGACGCAAAATGGAAAGTTCGAAGTCCTCCCTTTCACGTCCATTCGCGTGTTTCGCGGGCCAAATCGACTTTTTACACAGGCTCTCAGAACCGAATCGTCAGCGCGGCACGGATGCGGTAGTCGGGCGTCGTTTGGAAGTCGGTCGTGTTCATGATCACTGGAAGATCGACGCCGACTTCGCCATCGACGCGGCCAAATGACGCGACGATGCGCGGCCCGACATAGAGCGACGTCACTCCCGTATCCGTCGCTGGTTCACCGAGGAAAGTGTCGAGGCCTTTGGTCTCGCCGGACAAGACGCATTGCAACCCGAGCGACTTGTCGTCGTGGCGGAACAAATAAACTCCCGGGCCGCCGCTCCACAAAAAGTCATTGGCATAGCGGTAGGAATTCCTCCCTTGGCCGCGCCATGTGAATTGCGTTTCTGCCTCGAAGAAGACCGCCTTGTAGCGCAGGAAAAATTCCGCGCCGAAGACGCCATCATACGAACCTGTGCCAAGGGCGAGATCGTGTCCGTGGATGCCACTCGCGGGCGCCCCTTGGACTTCCGCTTCGTTGAATTCCTCCCTGATCCGGCTGCTGTCACCGGTCGGAAACTTCAGGCCAGCGGTGACATTCAACCACGTTTTGAAATCCGGCTGGCCGCGCACTGCGGGCAGCGTCGTCTCTCCATCCTTCGACAGCCCGCCGCCAGTTTCGCGAAAGAGCGCCTCTTTCCGAAAGACGACGAAATTCGCGAGCATGGAAACGTCGCCGACGCCGGACTCATGGCCGCGGTCGATCGCGACACCCGCCGGTCGTTTGAACGAGCGGTAGATGAGCGGCACGTTGACTTGCAGGCCAAAGCGATTGTCGAGAAATCTGGCACCGACCACGATCTGTGTATTCGAACTGTCGAGATACTGCCCCGTCGGATTGCTGACTTCGTGGCCGTTCAGGCGGTCGGTGCCGAAGTGCGTGAATTGTTCGGACACACCGGCGTAAAAGCCCAACGATTTTTCGTGGGTGACTTCGAGGGTGGGTGTGTAGCAGCCGCACAAATCGCAGGCGAAAGCCGGCGCGGCGGTGGAGATTGAAATGAAAGAAAGAAGAGTGAGTTTGGAAAAGTTCATGATCGTTGGTGATGGGCTGCGGCGGCGCGCGATGGCGCGAAAATTCCGCGGGTGGAATGAATGCCGCAGCCACGCGAAATGTGGGCGGCGACGGGGGGCGAGTTTGGTTTAGACCGCCGCGCTTCGAGGCGGAGGATCGACCGGCTGCTCTCTGCGCGAGCCCGAATCCATTTGCGGAACTTCCACTTCCCACGAGATGCCCTCACGCCCCACCACTGCGACTACTGCCGGCACTAAAAAGCTCGCCTTGTTTTCGTGATTGATGCCGCGCTCCGGTTGCTCACCGCTCTTTGCTTTTTCGATTTTCTTGCACAGCGCGCACGGATGCCGTCCGTCGAACGTCTTGCTGACTGCCAAGGCGAACTGCCCCCCTTGCGAGTAGGACACGAGCATGCGCGTCCACGCCAGCGACTGGAGCACCATCCAATGCCCGCCCGACGCGGCGAAAAGCACCATGAGCATCAGCACCTGGCCAAGATGAAGCAGCATGCGCGGCATGCGGAGGGTCTAGGTATCCGGCGTGTTTCTGTCAACAGCACCGCGACGTGAGTAGTGGCTCAATTTGGAAAATGGCGTGTCATCCCGAGCGAAGTCGAGGGATCGGGCAGTGGGAAGCCGGCCACCTTCGCCCCGATCCCTCGACTTCGCTCAGGATGACAAACTCTTTTGAAATCGATGTCAGCAATACTGGGACGCGAGGGAACTCCACGCACTCAACTGCTGGTCGCGATTTCCCCGGCTTCGGGCGCTGCGTGGAGGTGGATGTGGATCTCGAGGCCGTGAGGTTGGCGGTTGCTGGCGGTGACGGTGCCGGCGCAGGATTCAACGCATGATTTGACGATGGCGAGGCCGAGGCCGGTGCCGCCGGTGGCGCGCGTGCGCGAAGGATCGACGCGGTAGAAGGCGTCGAAGATGCGCGGCAGGTCCTCTGCGGGGACGCCCGGACCGCAGTCGGCCACGGTGACGATGACTTCATCTCCACGACGCTCGGCCTGGACCGTGATCGGACCGGCGGACCCAGCGTGCTGAATCGCGTTGCGGAGGAGATTGGCGAGTGCGCGGGCGAGCAATTCCGGATTTGCGGAAACGAGAAGATCATCGGGCAGGATCATGCGCAGATCGGCAGTTTCGTTTGTTTCCCGATGCACCGCTTCTGCAGCCACGGCCGCGATGCTGATGGGTTCGAGCGGCACTGACGAAGCGCCAATCTCCGCCTTTGAAAATGAAAGCAGTTCGCCGAGGAGCGCGGCTATCTGCGCCGCTTTTTCCGATGCGGAGCGCACAAAAGGAGCCTGGGTCGGCGTGGCTTGCTGTTCGAGAATCCCGAGCGCCATTTGCAGCCGCACGAGGGGCGAGCAGAGTTCGTGGGCGATGTCGCCGAGGAAGCGTTTCTGTCCGGCGACCATCCCGTGAAGCCGCGCGGCCATTTGATCGATGGATTCTGCGAGGCCGCCGAGTTCATCGCGCCGCCGCAGGTTCACGCGGACATCGAAACGCCCATCGGCGATCTGGCGCGTGGCGTGCATCATGCGAGCGATCGTGTGAGTGATGCCGCGGACCAGTGGCAGCCAGAAGAGGAGCGAGAAAACAAACACCCCGGCGACGAGCGCGAGCCACGGTTTGGGATTGAAAATCAAACCGCCGGCGCTCAGCGAACTGGACTGCGCGACGAGCACGACGGGCATCGGATCACCCACCAGCACATTGTCCAGACGGGCGCTCGCGAGGAGCCAGTACTGTGTCGGGTCTGTCGTGCGCATGAGCGCGCGGAGTGGTGGGTGAGTCCAGCGTCCCTGCTCTGCGTTCCGCGACGGTGCCGGCACGGGCGTGGCGGGTGGGCGAACGCCGGCCGGCTGACCCGATGGAGCGCGTTCGGTGATGCGCTCGCGCACTTCGCGGGGAAGATCCGTCGCGTCGCTGACAAGTGGTTTTGCGGCGTCATCGAAGAGCGCGAAACGGACGTGGTGCGCCTCGCCGTACCGCCTGAGCACGCCTGGCCACTCGACCGGCGCGGTGGCGTCGAGTTCGCCGACGATCAGGTCCCGCACCGCCTCCATGCGTTCGCGCGCGCCGGCGAAAAAAAACCAGTCGAGGTTGAAGTTGAATTGCGCGTTGAACAGGAGCGCGAAGACGCTGGCGACGATGACGAGGTTGAGGAAAAACCACACGAGGATTTTTCCATAAAGCGGCAGGCGGATTCGAAGTGATGGCTGGCGCTCAAACATCGTCGGGATTGATCAGCATGTAGCCGACGGCGCGCACGGTGCGGATGAAATGCGGGTTTTTCGGATCGTCGCCGAGCTTCCGGCGGAGCGACCATATATGCACGTCGATCGAGCGATCGAGGCCGTCGTAATTGCGCGCGGCGATGGTCTCGATGAGTTGCTCGCGCGTCTTCACGCGACCCCGTGCGCGGGCGAGCGAGGCGAGCAATTCAAACTCCAGCGCGGTCAGCGTGAGCGGCTCTTCGCCGAGGACTGCGACGCGCCCGTTGGGATTGATGCGCAGCGGTCCGACGACGATCTCCGCCTCCACGCGATCCTCACCGGGAGCCGCGGGGCGCGCGGTGCGGCGGGTCACGGCGCGCAGCCGCGCGAGCAGTTCGCGGCTGGAAAAAGTCTTCGGCAGATAGTCGTCAGCGCCCATTTCCAGACCGACGATGCGATCGGTTTCCTCACCTCGCGAAGTGAGCATGAGAATCGGCACGTCGGACTTTCCGCGCACACGTTTCAGCACTTCGAAGCCGTCCATGTCGGGCATGTTCACATCGAGGATGATCGCGTGAAATTTTTCCGCCAGCGCGCGGTCGGCGCCG
>JBBSDS010000377.1:0-4851 GCA_038240495.1 Chthoniobacterales bacterium
AACACCCGTCGGCGGCCCGGGAGGCGGTTCGCCGAGGATCTTGTCCGCGATGAATTTGCCGCGAATCACCGGCGAGGTCGTGGTTCCGTTCGCGGTGACCTTCAGCACCGCCGCCTGCGTGATCACGCCGCCGCGATGGGTTCCAGGTTGCAGCGAGACTTTGCGAAACTCCGGGCCGCTCACGCCTTCGATACCGTAGTGCTTCGCGAGGCGCTCATTGAGAAAGGTGAAGTCCGAATCGACGAAGGTCATCACGCTGCGATCGGTGCGCAGCACTTCATCGAAGAATGAGCGGGTTTCATCGAGCATCGAGGCCTTCAAATACTCGTCGAACTCGGGGTAGAGCATCTTGTCGGGCAGCGTGGCGTCGATCTCGCGCAGACTGAGCCATTGGTCGGTGAAGTTCGTCGTGAAGCGTGCGGCCTTCGGATCCTTCAACATGCGTTCGACCTGTGTGCGCAGGTTCTCCGGCGTGCTGAGTTTCTTTTCGGCCGCGAGACGCAGCAGCTCGTCGTCGGGACATGAACTCCACAAAAAATACGACAGGCGCGAAGCGACTGCATATTCGCTCAAGCGCCCCGGACTCTCTTCGAGCAGCAAAAAGTCCGGCGAGCACAACACGCTCTTCAAAGCCAGCACCACCGCCTTTTCAAACGTCACGCCCCCTGCGAGCCGGTCCAGCGCCAGCTTCACATAAGGCGCGATCACGTCCTCACTCACCGCGCGACGAAACGCCCTCGGCGCAAACGCGCGCACAGTGCGCTCGGCATCAGCCTGCGGATTCTTTGACGTGACGGTAAAGCGCGGCTTCGCATCCCGCTTGTAACGCGCAGGGCCGGTCAGCGGCACCGCCTCAAGGGGCAGATCACCAAAGAGCCTCGTGTGACTTGTCGGCGGCCAGGCATCATGGAGCGGCCCTTCGACATCGACCGATTGCACTGCGAGCCCGGCGCCCGTGTAAAACAACGCGCCGATGCGGTAGATGTCGTAGCCGACGTCATACGGCATGAATTTGATCGTCTGCCCCGCATCGAGCCGGAACTCGAACTCCGACGGCGCATACTCGCCAAACTCGACTGGCGGCGCGCTGAAATGCCCGATGAGTTTCGACTCGGCATCACGCCGGTTCAATTCCGCCGTGTAAACGCGATACGTGACCGGCCGCCCGCTCTGAAAAGCATAGGCACCGACTTTGAAGCGATAGCGACCCGACGCGGGAGCCTTGAACTGCTTCAACTGAGTCGGCGGATTCTCGTTCGAGAGGAAAAACACCCGCGCAAACTGCGGCCCCGCGCCGATGTCGCGCATGATGTTCGCGTTCAGGTTGTCGCCTTCATACGTGAAGCGCTGCTTCACCGATGGCGGCTGCGCCTCATGCACGATCGCCGCCTCCAGCGCCGTCTCCGCCGCCTGGAGGAAGCGCTCCATCAGCACGCTGGAGAGATCGAGCGCGTCGCCCACCTTGTCGAAGCCAAGCGCCGTGCCGTCCTCCGGCAGCATTTCTTTCAGCGGCGTGTCGACGCCGAGCAAATCGTGCAGTGTGTTTTCATGCTCCACTCGATTCATGCGACGAATACGGCCGCGGCCTTCATTTCCGCGCCGCGCCACATCCGCCGCGAGCAGGTTTGCGTCGATCCACGCGGCGACCTGCTTCACCGCATCCGCGGGCGGACGTTCCTCATCCTTCGGCGGCATCTCGCCACTCTCGATGCGCTCCATGACTTTCAGCCATCGCGCGGCAACATCCACATCACCGAAACCAGGCTGCAAATTATCAAGGCGCAGATCGCCCTTCTGTTTTTTCGCGCCATGACACTCCGTGCAATGCTCCGCAAAGAGAGTGCGCACGGCGGGTTCATCTGCGGCACTTGCACGGCAGGCGAGTGCTATGAGTAACAGCCATCGTGAGGGCGCATTCATTTCACGAACCAGGTTTTCGCGGTGGCGTCATTCTTCAAAAAGGTCAGCAGCAGGCTGGCGACCTTCGTCTGGCCGGACTGCGTGGGGTGCGTGCCGTCGGCATGGGAAAGATCGTTGCGCGTGTAGTTGAGGCCATCGGATTTGCGAGGCGTTTCGCCATCAGTCCAGAGATATGGACCCCAGAGCAGCAGCGGTGCCTGCACCGGTCCGCGCGCGGCATCGTAATTCAGCCCTGGCTTTTCAGCGATCTGATCCTGGATGAGCCCGCGCATCGAAAACGCCTCTTCGTAGGCGTAAGGCTCGGGATTCAATGCCGTCGTCGCGTAGCCCGCGTAAATGCGGCTGGAGAGATACACGATGCGGAGGTTCGAAAATCTTTGCTTCAAGTTCGCGAGACTGAGCATGAGATTTCCCTCAAGCTGCTTCGCGTGCTCGGGGAAATCACCGAACTGCGCCGGGCCTGCCTCGGCTTGCTTCATCCACGCGACCTGGACCTGCTTGGCGCTCAGTCCGGCGTTCTTGAGGCGCTCGTCCACTGTTTGCCAAAGCGTCGCGTTCGTGTCCGCCCAGTATTGCGCGGTCTGGCCGTTCTGCGACGTGTCCACGATGATAACGCCCTTCGATTTCGCGGGATCGGCATCGGCGAGTTGTTTGAAGCGCGAATACTCCTGCGTCGTGTTCGACAATCCAATGGAGATGAGCCCGATTTTCCCCTCCGCCGACTCCGCGCCTTCCGCATCGAGTGGTCGGATCAAGGCGGACAGTTTCAGCGCGGCGTCGCGATGCGACTTGGGCGGTTCGTTGACTCCGCTGCCATAGAGACCACCATCCTGGCCTTTGTATTTGCCCGTGCCGAATTCTGTGAGCGGCGTGAGGTGCTTCGTCCAAGGCGTCGGCGGCGAGGGCTTGCCGCCGCCCGTGATCCCCGCCATTCCCAGCGCGCTAACGGCGCGGCGCACAAAGGCATCGTCTTCGGAGTTGAGATCGTCCCCCTTCTTCTTCCGTTCAAGCAACGCCCGCGCCTTCGCGGTGTCAATGCTGCCGCTTCCCCCGCTGGGCGTGGGTTTGCCGCTGCCCTCAAGCTTCCCGCCACGCGAGGCGATGGCGCGCTTCAAATAGGCCTCATCCTCCGCGCTGAGCGTGTCACCGCTCTGCCGGCGCTGATGAAGGGTGCGCACCTTCTCCATGTCGAAATCGGCACCGCCAGTGGGTGCATTTGATCGAGCAGGATCGCCGGTGCCCTGCGGTCGGGCCTGCATCGCGCGTTTGACGTAAGCACGATCTTCCTCGCTGACAGTCTCGCCGCGCTTCGCCCGCTCGAAAAGTTGCCGTGCCTTGTCAAAGTCAATCGGCGGCTCCTCGCCTTGGCTTTGGCTGGTAACAGAGAGCGTTGCGAGTGTGAGCGACACGAGGAATAGGAGCATTCTCATGGTGAAACATCATTCCTGTTGGGGTGTGGTAGTCGGCTCGCCGTCACTTCCGGGCCGGATAGGATTTCGTGAACTGATTGCGGCTGTTGGAAACGGTGAATGATCCGTCCGCGCGGGCGGAGAGTTTGATGAAGCGCGTCGTGCGATCGAGGCGTCCGACAAATGCGATGAAATCGTCGGGCGAGTTGTGGTCCTTCTCCCCGCCTTCGATGACCTTCTCGGTCTGCCAGAGATCTTCGAGTCCGGGAGAATTGCGCACGACCTTGATTGCTTCGTCATCGCCGCCGCGATGGCCGAATGAACCAAGGCTCAGTATGGCCACGCGCGGGCGCAGCGCCTCCAGTTCGCACGGCGGGCAGGCGCAGAGGCCCCGGTAGTAATCGCCCATCGAGCGTGGAAAACTTTGCGCGTGATGCGTCACCACGTAGGCATCGACCGGTCCGACCTTGTCTTCGGGAGTGAACAACGCGCCCGACTCGTTCCAACTCAGGTCGCCGAGATAGACGAAGCGAAACTTCCCGAACGTGACGAGCACACCGATGGATTGCGCGTCCTCCGCGTCGTCCGGCGCGCGGCGCTCGAAACTGCCTGCGGCATTCGCGCCGCCCGCGCCTGGCAACGGTTTGGAAATCACTTTCCCGCCCGCCGTCAGCACCTGCACGAGCAACCCTTTGACCGGCAGCACGTCGCCGGATTTCACGACCCGGTGCTTGCTCTTCTCGCGCGCCTTTTCGTAGGCGGCGACCGATTCGTCGTAGAGCTGGCCCTTGCCCGGCTTGAACCAGGGCCCGCGCCGTGCCTGCCACCACGCGTCGTCCTTGTTGCTCTCCACGCTCGGGCCATGGTCAATGAACTCGCCGACCGGCATTTTCTCCGCCAGCTCCGCGGCCGCACCGAAGTGATCGTCGTGATAGTGCGTGACCAGCAAGTGATCAATGCGCTGCACGCCCGCGGCCCTGGCGGTCTCTATCACGCGCCCCGTCGTTCGCGCGGTGCCGGTGTCGAGCAACATCGTCTCGCCAGCCGGAGTGACAATGAGCGTGGCGTTGCCGAGCGTGACATCAATGAAGTAGAAGTCGGCGGTCTTGGGGGAAGGCGCGTCCTGTCCATGAGAATGGAGGGGCAACAGGACCAACGCGAGCAGGAGTGCCATCGTGAGTTTCATTAGGTGACTGGGTTGAAATCATTTCGGCAATGGCAGGAGCTTTGCGGTCTCGCCGGCCTTGAGGAACCATCGGCCTGCGATTTCGTCCGTCTTGAAAAAGTTCAGCAGCAAGCGGGCGACCTTCTGCCGGCCATCCTGGCTGGGATGGGTGTGATCGGTCGAGACAAAATCCTCGGGCTTCCACACAAGCGAGTCGGCTTGGCGTGGCGTCGTGCCGTCGGCCCACAGATACGGCCCCCACAGCACGAGCGGCGCTTTCACTTCGCCGCGCGCGGGATCGAAGTTCATGCGCGGCTCGCCTTGGATCTGTGCCTGGATCAGCCAGCGCATCGCGAA
>JBBSDS010000378.1:0-4761 GCA_038240495.1 Chthoniobacterales bacterium
CGGAGCCCACGCGACCACTTCCACTCCGCCGGTCAGTTCGGCGGGTACGAGGAGTCCGAAGTGCGGTTCACCCAGTTCCTTCTGCCCATCGCTCACTTCCGCCAATTCGGCGCGCACGGCCTTTCCGGTGAGCGGGGCGTCGAAGATGAAAAAGTGCATCGGATGATCGAGTGTGCCGATGACATGGGCGCTGAATGGCTCTCCGAAAGCGGTGCCACGGGCTTGCGCATTGATCGAAGGATTCCGCGGGAACCCATCCCGGAATGTCAGGGCGGCTTCATCGAGCTGCAATTGCGCCCGGCCCACGATCACTGGAAGTCCCCGAAAAGTCACCGTTCCAATGAGCGCAGGATCGGCCCCCTTGCCGGTCAGGCGGAGATCGGCCTCACAGCGACCCGCGGGCGGCGCCGCCCACTGGGCAGCGATGGGCTGCGACGTCCGCAACGCGATGTCGAACGTCCACGCATTCCACGGCGGCGCGTGCAGCGCAAAGACCGGCGGGAGACTTTGCGAACGGCTCTCGAGGAAAAGCGCCGCGAGGTCCACGGGTGCGGCAGCGCGGGTTCCTCCGAGATTCACGGCGAGCAGTTTTGCGTCGCCCGCAATGCTGGCCGCACTCGCGGGCCCGTTGATTTTGAGATTCGCAGAGACGATCGCTTCGGCTGCGGAAGGATGGTCACTGTTGTCAAGACTGAAAAATCGGAGCGCGGTTTTTGCGCTCGTCGCGGCGAGCGTGAGCGTGGCATCGCGCAGATTCGTAAAGTCGATTTTTCCGCTGGCGGTAAAATCGCCCGCCGGATGATTACCGGTCAGCTTTTGGATGAGGAGCGCCTGACCTTCCAGCGTCGCTTCTCCCTCCACGCCGGTGAGCGCGTCGCCGCTCCACGCGAGCGGAATGCGCGCTTTGTTCAGCGCCCATTTGCCGCTGGTCTTCAGTCCGCCGAGCGGACCCTCGGCGACGAGGTTGCCGCTCACGACGCCCTCGATGGGAAACTTCCAACCCGTGAGCAGCGAGGCTTCGCGGAGTTGCAGGTTGTTGGCGGTGAGATTGATTTTGGTCACCGTCTGATCGTCGAGGAGCGTCGCCAGCGTGGTGTTTGGCCACGCATTCCAGACATCCAGCGGAAGGAGCGCATCGCCTTCGAGCCAAAGCGCCTGCTTGTGGTAGAGCCGGACGCCTTGAAGGCTGAGCGCCTTGTTGCCCACGCCAACATTGGCCGTGAAAGACGACTCATCGTCCGAAAGCGAGAAGCGGCTGAACTGCATCACGCCCTGCGCATACGTGCCATCGAGGTCGGCGTTGATGGGGTGAAGCAGGGCGGCAGTGACGCCGAGCGAGCGCACCTTGCGCAAGCGCGCGGAGAACTTGCCGCTGTGCCCTTTCGCCGAGCCCTCGCCGCTCCAGTCGATGACCGCGCCGCCCGCGAGCGACTCGGGGACGATCGGCTTTTGCAGAATCGCCGCGTAGGTGGCGAGATCCTCGATCGAGGCGCGGACTTCGCCCCAGTATTGTTTGTCGCCGATGATATTGACCACGCCCCGGCCGTGCACGTAGTCCCCGTTATTGAACAGGGAGACGTTGGTGATTTGGAACTCGTTGCCGTTCAGATTCACGCTGGCGTGGAGTTGTTCGATCGGCGCGTTCCGCCATTTCAGGTCCGAACCCGAGAGGATGAGCTGGCCGTCGAATTGCTGATTTTTCCCGCTGATCGAGCCGTCGATATTCGCCTTGCCGGCAGCGAACGTGAACTCTGGGAGCATGAGCGCGGACAACTCGGTCAAGTTGTCGATTTTCGCGGCGATTTTCACGCTGAACTCCGATTGCCACCACGCGACGCCCTCGGTCGGAAGCGGCATTTCGCCGTTGAGATTCAGCCGGTTGTGCCCCTGCACCAGCGCCAGTTCGGGAATCTGCACCCGCCCGTCCACCAAGGTAGCGCCAAGCACGAGCGTGTCCCACTGCCGCGATTCCCATTGGAAATTGGTCGCCTCGAGCCGGAGCGATGCGGTCGCTTTTGCCAACTGTTGCGGCGGGCCGCGAAACTTGAAATAGCCGCTCTTGATCGTCCCTCCGGCCGCGTCTGAGATGCCGAGAAATGTCGCCAATTTGGCGACGTTGATCTGCGAGAAATTGTTCGTCGCTTCGAAAGCGAATGGCCGCTCCTGCGAAAGCGTTTGAGCCGCGATTCGCATCTCACCACCAAACGCGGCAAGACGCGTGTCGAGATTCAGCAGGCCGCGGGCGAGGTCGTCGAGTTCCGCGGAAAGGCTCTGGACCTGCACGCCGGGCTCGAGCGTGAGGTCAGCGAACTCGACCTTCGCATCTTGAATCGCGGTCGTCCCATGAACATCGCGGAAAGTGCGGTTGAGCCACGGATGCTTGACCAGAATCTGACCGGCGCGAATCGTGCCCGCTTCGACGTTGCTCAAGGTGAAGGTGGTATCGAGCAGCCGGACATAGTCGGTGTCACTTTGGAAAATGAAGTCCACCTCGCTCGCCTCGATGCGCTCGGGCGCGGGTAGCCAATGGCCGCCCGGTCGGGGAAGGCGAAATGTGAAGGGATGGTCGGAGGCGGCCACGCTCGTGGGATTCAGCGGAAATTGAATCTTTCCCGTGACTCCTTGGAACGTCAGGCGCTGAAAGGCATTGCCGGAGGCGCGAGGGAGAAGATTGCGCCAGGAAAACGCGGCGATCGTTGCCTGAATTTCGACGCGCGTGATCGGTCCGGTTTCGCTTTCATAAATCCAGACCGTATCGCGCAGCACCAGCGGCTCGAACAGACTGCCTCCGACGCTGCCGATGTGCGCGGTAATGCCGCCGCGCCAGGCCTCGAACCGAATGAGCTGGCCGGCGAAAAAGCGAAAGCAATTTGGCTCGAAAAGGCTGGCCAGCAAAATCGAGAGCAGCAGGAAGGCCAGACGCAATGGACCAAAACGGCGACGACCGCGGGAACGGTCGGCGCGGATCGTTTCGCGAGAAGGTGATGAGAGGGAGGGCGGGCGGCTCAAGACAGGCAAAGGACGCTAACGTGGCTGAATGAAAAGGGAAGCTGCCATCCGCAGACGACGATGGATTTATCGGCATCGGCGCGCTGCTACTCCTTTGCTTGCTCGCGGAAAAGCTGCCGGATGACTTCTTCGATGGGCATCTCCTCGACATTGATGTCCGTCACATTGCATGCACCGAGCACCGCGCGGCACGTCTCCGCGACGTGCGCTCGCGGCACCTTCAGCCGCACGCTCCCCGGCGTCCGCTCGACCACTTCCCCCAGCCCCGCGAAGTCGCACTCTGGGCCGTCGGCAAACGCCAGCCCGACGATCTTGTGCGTGGCGAAACGATCGATGATCGCGCTCAGCGGCCCGTCGAAAAAGATGCGCCCGCTGTCGATGATGATCACCCGCTGGCAGAGCTCCTCCACGTCCTGCATGTAGTGGCTCGTCAGCATCGTCACGATGCGGTTTTCGGCGTTGTAGAGCCGCAGGAACTCGCGCACTTTTTTCTGGCTCGTGACATCCAGGCCGATCGTTGGCTCGTCGAGAAAAAGCACCCGCGGCGAGTGGAGCAGCGCCGCGATCAGCTCCATCTTCATTCGCTCGCCGAGCGAGAGTTCGCGCACCATCACGTCGAGCTTGTCCGCGCAATCGAGCAGCTCCGTCAGCTCGCCGACGATCTTTTTAAACCGCGCCTGCTCGATCCCGTAAATGGCGCGGTTCAATTCCAGCGATTCGCGCGCCGGCAGATCCCACCAGAGCGCGTTCTTTTGCCCCATGAGCAGCGAGAATTGCCGCTTCATCGCATCGTGCCGCTCCCACGGCACGAAGCCGAGCACCTTGGCCGTGCCCGAGGTCGGATTGAGCAGCCCCGAGAGCATCTTGAGCACGGTCGTCTTACCCGCGCCGTTCGGTCCGAGGAAGCCGACGAACTCGCCTTCCTCGATGGAAAACGTGACGCCATCCGCCGCGCGCACCTCCTCGTATTCGCGGTGTCCGAGTCCCTTGATCGCTCCCCAAAGGCCGGGGGCTTTCTTGTAGGTGCGATAGACTTTGGTCAGTCCGTGGGTCTCGATGGCGCTCATGCGGGCGGCGACTGTGGACCAGTCTGCCGCCGGGCTCAATGCGTCTTCAGCGACTTGCCCGTTTCGACCAATTCTTTAAACCGCTCGAGATTTCCTTGAAGCCGCTCTTCGAGCTGCGCGCGATCCTGCCAGCCCGTCTCCGGGTCGTAGCGCATCTGCAGCGTGACTTCCGTAAAACCCCCGCCGGCATTTTGGAAGCAGACGACGCCGGAACTATCCGGCCCACCGGAGAGCGTCCGCCACGCAATGCGCCGCTCAGGAATGCGCAAGGTGACTTCGCAAATGGAATGAAAAGTCTGCCCGCCGCCCTCCGATTTGAGGCTGAAACGCTTCTCGTCCAACCAGGCGATTTCTCGCACGCCTTCCATGAATGAAGGATAATCCTCGATCCGGTCCCAGCGCTCGTAAACCTCCTTGATTGGGGCGCGAACGACGACCGTGTGATCGACCGGAATGATGGACTGTTTCGACATTGTGCGTGGCGGAGAGTGCTTTCCTTATTTTCTCGTAAGATACCCAACACTCCGCGGAAACAAAAGGAATCGCCGTTTGGAAAGCAGTTTATCTTCCGGCGAGAAGCGAAGGCTGTCTTTCAGCCTGCGTCCGCCGTTGGCAGCCAAACAGCGTGGATGCCAATCTTAGTGATGTGCCGAAAGTCGAAAACAGGTCATCCTGAGCGCAGCGC